>CAZONA010000052.1:0-7626 GCA_964581025.1 uncultured Lachnospiraceae bacterium | reverse complement strand
CCTCGGTAGCCGCACCGACCTTGATAACGGCAACACCGCCGGAGAGCTTTGCAAGTCTTTCCTGAAGCTTCTCACGGTCAAATTCGCTCGTCGTGTTTTCAAGAGCACTTCTGATCTGGTGAACTCTTGCCTGAATGTCCTCGGCGTTACCTGCGCCGTCAACAATGATGGTGTTGTCCTTGGTAACCTTGATCTGCCTTGCGTGTCCGAGATATTCGAGCGACGCATCCTTAAGTTCAAGACCAAGCTCGGAGGAGATCACCTCGCCACCCGTGAGAATGGCAATGTCCTTGAGCATCTCCTTGCGCCTGTCGCCGAAGCCGGGAGCTTTGACCGCAACGCAGGTAAATGTGCCGCGGAGCTTGTTGAGTACGAGAGTGGTGAGAGCCTCACCCTCGACGTCCTCGGCGATTATAAGCAGCTTTCTGCCTGCCTGAATGACCTGCTCGAGAACGGGGAGTATCTCCTGAAGATTGGATATCTTCTTGTCGGTAATGAGAATGAGCGCATCGTCGAGCACAGCCTCCATCTTGTCCATATCGGTAGCCATGTAGGGAGAGAGATAGCCACGGTCGAACTGCATACCCTCGACGACCTCGGAGTAAGTGTCTGCGGAACGGGATTCCTCAACGGTGATAACACCGTCCGCCGTAACCTTTTCCATAGCGTCGGCAATGAGCCTTCCGATCACCTCGTCGCCCGAGGAGATAGCACCGACACGGGCAATGTCGTCCGAGCCGTTGACCTTCTTGGAGTTTGCGATAAGGCATTCTACCGCACGGTCGACAGCCTTCTTGATACCCTTGCGAAGTATCATCGGGTTAGCACCGGCGGTAACGTTCTTCATACCCTCCCTGATAAGTGCCTGAGCGAGAACGGTCGCAGTGGTCGTGCCGTCGCCTGCGGCGTCGTTCGTCTTGGTCGCAACCTCCTTGACGAGCTGCGCACCCATGTTTTCTGCGGCATCCTCAAGCTCGATCTCTCTTGCGATCGTAACACCGTCGTTGGTGATGAGGGGAGTGCCGTATTTTTTGTCAAGCACAACGTTTCTGCCCTTCGGACCGAGCGTGATCTTGACAGTATCCGCAAGCTTGTCAACGCCACGAGAAAGTGCGTTGCGAGCCTCTATTCCGTAAATAATTTCCTTTGCCATAATAAACGCCTCCTTATTCAACTATGGCGAGAATGTCGCCCTGCTTAACGATGAGATATTCAACCCCGTCGGCTTTTACCTCCGTGCCCGAGTACTTGCTCGTGATCACACGGTCGCCGACCTTAACGGTCATGGAAACTTGATTTCCGTCAATGAGTCCGCCCGGACCGACGGCAACTACCTCGGCGATCTGGGGCTTTTCTTGGGATGCGGCGGTGAGAATGAGCCCGGATTTTGTCCGCTCCTCTGCCGCAACGGGCTTAAGTACCACTCTGTCTGCAAGCGGTCTGATAGTCATAATATATTCCTCCTTGTTTAGTAGATAAGTGTTGAATTTTGGCACTCTAACACTTTGAGTGCTAACAAGTATTATTGTACACTATTTTATACGAAAATCAATAGTTTTTTTTATTATTAACATATTATTCACAAAATTGTTAATTATTCCACGACGTTTGGTCATAAAAATATCGAAAATCGAGTAAAATCTCTAATAAAGCCTCTTTCGGAGGGGAAAAATATGCTAAATGAGATAAACGAGATAATCGGCGGCTTCCTCGTGCCGTGCCTGCTTGCCGTATCCGCAGTCTGCTTTTTGATAATATTGAAGGTCGCCCCGTTTCGCAAGCCACGAAAGCTCCTCGGAAAAACGGGCAAGGATTCCGTAAGAGCCGTGAGCGTCGCACTTGCCGGAACGCTCGGGGTGGGGAACATAGTCGGAGTGGCATCGGCAATAGCCGTTGGCGGCGCAGGCGCAGTGCTATGGATGTGGATAAGCGCCCTGCTCGCAATGATACTTAAGTACAGCGAGGTCGTCCTCGCATTGCTCCACCGCAGAGCACGGGGAGAGGCTTCCACGGGCGGAGCAATGTATTATATGAAGGACTGCTTCGCAAAATACGGGCACAAGCGCATCGGCACATTCTACGCCACGGTATTTTCCGTGCTATGCCTCGTCAACGCCTTTACTATGGGCGGAATGATACAGTCAAATTCGATCGCACGCTCCGCCGAAAACGCCTTCGGAGTGGGCGGAGAATGGGTGAGTGCCGCACTTGCCCTCTCTTGCGTGTGCGTATTTTTCCTCGGCGGAGGGCGCATATTTTCAATTTGCGAAGCTCTCGTGCCGCTCGCAAGCGTCGGATACGTCGTGATGTGCCTCGGCGTGATATTTATCCATATTGACGAAGTCCCAAGCCTCCTTTTGCGGATCGTCCGAGAGGGGCTGACGTTCGATGCGGCGGCAGGGGGAGTGCTCGGATTTTTCACGTCTAAGGCGGTGAGATTTGGAACGATAAGAGGACTCTTTTCCAATGAAGCTGGCTGCGGCAGCTCCACCATCGCCCACGCAAGCTCCGCAACCGCCTCGCCGACCTCGCAGGGCGTGCTCGGAATGGTAGAGGTGTTCGTCGATACGATAGTCGTCTGTACCATGACCGCCCTCGTCGTCCTCCTCTGTGGCGAGAACGCCCTCCTCGGCGGTGCGGACGCAATGAGTGCCGTCGCAATATCGTTCGAGACCGTGTTCGGTAAAATCGGAAGCGGCGCACTCTGCGTTTTCGTGTTTCTTTTCGCCTTTGCAACAATGATCTGCTGGGGCTATTACGGCAGGGAATGCGTCCTCCTAATCGGCGAGCACGGAGGGGGAGCAACGGCAAGAAAAGCACAGACGGTCTACTACGCACTCTTTTGCGCCTTCGCCTTTGTCGGCGGCGTTACGTCCCTCGACCTAGTCTGGCAGATAGCCGACCTCGCCGTCGGCGGAATGACGCTGATGAACCTCCCCGTCCTCCTCGCAATGAGAAGGGAAATAAAGGACGCCACCCTCAATATCGGATAAACAAAAAAGAGCCAAAGGCTCTTTTTTTGCTTCAAAGCATCGGATAAGCGACCGCACCGTCGGGAAGTGAGTGTAAAATTTGCTCACATTCTGCGTAGCACATCTCGGGCGTTATCATAACGCTCACGTCCGCCCCGTCAAAATATCTCAGCCCCTCGAGCCTGCCGCCGACGAAAATGCAGTATCTTCCGAACATCTCACCCTCGCTCGCAACCTCGTCCGCATTCGCCGAAGCCCAGCCGAGCGGCGAGGGAGTGGGGCGAAAGCCGTTCTCGAGAGCGTCCGTGATGTCCGCCACCACCGCACTTGCCGTGGGAAGCTTGCCCGCACCCTGTCCCGAGAAGAATACCGGACCTAACATATCCGTTCCGACGAGTATGCCGTTGTATACGCCGCTCACGTGTGCGAGCGGATCGGAGAGCGGAACGAGCGTCGGCGCAACCGAGGCGCAGAGCTTGCCCCCATGCATTTTGGCACGTGCGATGAGCTTTATTTTGTATCCAAGCTCCCTCGCCGCTGCGATGTGCTCGGCACGTACACCCATTATACCCCTCCTCAGTATCAGATCCGCAGAGGGACACCTGCCGAATCCGATGGCGGAGAGTATGCAGATCTTCCGTGCGGCGTCAAGTCCCTCAACGTCCGCCGTGGGATCTGCCTCGGCATATCCGTGCGCCTGTGCGTCGGCAAGAGCGGAGGACAGCTCCGCACCGCTCTCGTCCATTAGCGTCAGTATATAATTCGTCGTGCCGTTGAGTATGCCCCGTATCTCCGTTACGTTGTTTGAAACAAGATCGTTCTGCAGGGGACGAATGATCGGAATACCGCCGCCGACGCTCGCCTCGAAAAGATACCTCACTCCCATCTCGTTGGCAAGGGAGAGAAGCTCCGCACCGTAATTCGCAACGACCTCCTTGTTCGACGTTACCACGTGCTTGCCGGCAAGAAGCGCCGAGCGTGTGAATTCGTAAGCCGGGTGCGAGCCGCCGAGCATCTCGGCGACGAGCGAGATCTCGGGATCGTCAAATATCACCTGCGCATCGTGCACAAGCCGTGCACCGCACGGCACGGAAAGCTCACGCCTGTCAAGTATATACTTTATTTCGATAGGTTCTCCAAGACGCCTCTCAAGAATTTTTCCGTTTTCCTCTATTATCTGCGCCGCTCCGCTTCCGACAACGCCGAAGCCGAGTATAGCTATTTTTTTCATAACATCACCCCCAAAAATGCGACTGTTTTCGTGTTCCATATAATCATAACATAAATTTCTCAAAAATGCAAATAAAACTATTGAAAAAAAACGAAAATATGATAGAATATAAGTATAAATCAAAATCGGAGGATCTGTTATGGCATCAAGTGTTATAGGGAGCAAGAAAAACGTAAAGATATTCGTGCTCTATCTGATGGAAAATATAAATTACCCCCTTGACTACGCAACGCTCAACGATATCGTTATGCAAACGGACTACGTTATGTATCTCGACTTTGCGGAGAGCTTTAACGAAATGCTCGACGCATCGCTCATACTCGAGCTGCCGGGCGAGGAGGAGAATAACCCGCTCTACGCGGTTTCGGATAAGGGCAAGTGCGTCGCGCGTGAGCTGAATTCCGATATATTGCGTGCGGTTCTCGATAAGAGCCTCTCCGCCGCACTGCGCTATCTCGATTTCAAAAAGCGAGGAGTCAAGGTAAAGACCGAGATAAATAAGCTCGACGGCGGACGGTGCGAGCTTGTCTGTACAATGCTTGAGAAGGGCGACGTCATCTTCAGAACGTCCGTCGAGGTCGATACGATACAGAGAGCGGAGGGAATGAGGGAAAATTTCCTGAGCAGACCGGAGGGAATCTATAAAGCAACCCTCGCCCTGCTCGCCGGAAACGTGAATTTCCTACTTGATTGAGCGAATTTTTGATCGCTTTAGTGATTTTATATAATTTTTCATAAAAAATTATAAATATTTCGGAATTTTCGACAAAATTCTGTTGACATTTCGAAATAATAGTAGTATAATCTTATACAGAAAGTTGTTTTTTTAGCGGACGGTCGTAAAATGAGGAGAAAGAGAAGGGCAACCAAAGAAAGCGCAGAGGTCAAAAGACTCATAGAGCTCGTGATCTCGGGAGATCAGGACGCATTTCCCACACTCGTCAAAATGTACGAACCGATGCTGAAGGGAACACTAAGGCTTTATACTACTGAAAATATGTCCCGTGAGGACGTCGAGGATCTCGTGCAGGAGCAGCTCATCGCCTTTTACAGAGCGATAATAAGCTTCAAGCAGGAGCAGGACGACGTCGAGTTCGGGCTCTATGCGAAGATCTGCGTCTCAAACAGTATGGCGTCCTATAAGCGTGCCATGCGTAAGAGATCACGTGAGGAGCTTGTCGGCGACGAGCGAATGAACAGCATCTACGATCCCTGCGGCGAGCTTTCGACCTACGTCGAGATACGGGAGAGCGAGGAGGAGCTTGACAGACAGATCGAGCGTACCCTCTCGAGCTATGAAAACGAGGTTTGGCTCTGCTATGTTAACGGTTATTCCACGCACGATATTGCGCAGAAGCTGGGTTCGAGCGAAAAATCCGTAGACAATGCGATTTTCAGAATCAGGAAAAAGCTAAAGGCACTGCTGAGAGCAGATTGATATACCCATTTAGCTTAATCAAAGCGCTCTGCGTGAGAGATGTCGGTCAGAATCCGTCGTGGGCAATAAAAAACCATCAAAGTGAGGACAAAACCAATGTACGAGAACGAAGAAAAGACTGTAGAAGTAACGGAGTTTCAGGATGAAACCCTCGTCTGCAAGGATTGCGGTAAGGAGTTCGTGTTTACCGCCGGCGAGCAGGCATTCTACAAGGAGAAGGGCTTTTTGAATAAGCCCAAGGCATGCAAGGCTTGCCGTGATGCCAAGAAAAACGCTCAGAAGGAGCCCCGTGAATACTTCACGGTAACCTGCTCGGAGTGTGGCGGCGAGGCAAGGGTAACCTTCCAGCCCTCCGAGGACAGACCTGTCTACTGCAGCGCGTGCTTCGCAAAGAGAAGACAGCCGAGAGATTGATATACATTTTTATAATATATATGATCTTTGAAAGCAAGGGACGATGTCCCTTGCTTTTTGCATAGAAAAGGTCGTTTTTCGATGCGGAAAAATGTTCAAAAATGCAGTTGAAAAAAATCTCGTAATGTGATATAGTATTATGGTGAGAAAATATGAGAATATGAAGGGAAGTGTGTCCTTGAAATTAAGTAAGATAAACAGCGATATCGCCATAACGGAAGGACCGATATTGCCGAATATGATAAAATACGCCCTGCCGATAATGTTCACGAACGTCCTGCAGCTTTTTTATAACTCTGCGGATATGTTCGTTCTCGGCAATTTCTGCGCTGACGAAAACGCCCTCGGCTCCGTGGGCTGTACCGGATCGCTCATCAATATGATACTCGGAATTTTCATAGGTCTTGGCGCAGGCGTCTCCGTAACGCTCGCCCAAAGCCTCGGTGCAGGGAATAAGGAAAGATCCTCAAGGATCGTCCATACCGCCCTCTGCCTCTCAGTCCTTCTCGGTGCGGTCGTAACGGTCATCGGAAACGTAATCGCCGTCCCCCTGCTTCATTTGATGAATACCCCCGACGAATTTATCGAGGGCGCAACGCTCTACGTGAAAATATACTTCTGGGGCTCGATAGGAAATATAACCTATAACTTCTTCTCGGGAATACTCAGATCACGCGGCGATACCGTCCGTCCCCTCGTGTTCTCGATGATCGGCGGCGTGATAAATATCATCCTTAACCTTTTCTCCGTCATCGTGCTCGGTATGGGCGTCGAGGGCGTCGCAATTGCAACGATAGTGTCCCAGCTCGTTTCGGCAACTCTTGCGATCATCTATATGACAAGACTCAACGACGAGTGTAGGCTCGATTTCAAAAAGCTCCGCATCGACCGCTCCGTCCTCGTCCAGCTCGTGAAGATCGGACTTCCCGCAGGAATACAGGGCTCGCTCTTCTCCGTGTCGAATATGCTTCTGCAGTCGGGCTATAATTCGCTCGGAGCAGTCGCCGTAAACGCAAACACGGCGGCGATGAACGTCGATTCCTACATATATAATATACTGAATTCCTTCTACCATACCTGTCTGACCTTCTGCTCGCAGAATTTCGGAGCAAAAAAATTCAAGAGAATGAAAAAGGTCTGCTTCTGCGGTGCAGGCGTCGTAACCGTGCTCGGAATCGTCCTCGGCGTCGCAGCGTATACCTTTTCGGATCAGCTCGTCGGAATATTCAATCACGATCCCGAGGTCTTGGCAATGGCAAAGCACCGCCTTATGATCGTCGGACTTCCTTATTTCCTCTGCGGACTTATGGACGTCGGCTCGGCGTTGCTCAGATCAATCGGATATTCGCTCAATTCCTTGCTCGTAACCTTCTTCGGCTCGTGCGCCTTCAGAATAATCTGGGTGTATACCGTGTTCGAAAGTTATCACGATATCCGAGTCCTCTACCTCGTCTTTCCGCTCTCGTGGTTCATAACGGGACTTACCCTCTATATAATGTTCTTCATCTGCTATAAGCGTGAAAAGAGAATGCTTGAAATAGAGCTGAAATAAACACAAAAGCGTGCGGCTT
>CAZONA010000051.1:0-7752 GCA_964581025.1 uncultured Lachnospiraceae bacterium | reverse complement strand
GCAGTTCCAAAATTGCACAAGCTTGCAATCAATTACCGTATGCGGCGATACCGCCTTTGGCTCTAACTCATTCGTAGGTTGCACAAGCCTGACAAGCATTACCTTTCTAAGCGATGCAAACATTGGAAGTAAAGCATTCAAAGACTGCACGGGTTTGATAAGCATTGATATCTCCGGCAAAGCAACGATTGCGCAGAGTGCATTTCCCGGCTGCACCAATTTGCAATGTATTACCGTTGGCGGCGATGTGAAGCTTGGCAGCGGTGCGTTCTACAGTTGCAACAGCTTAAAGAATGCGTACTTCTTCGGCGGAGTATCCTATATGGGAGAAGATCCTTTCAAAAATTCTTCTCACGCCCTTAATGTATACATCGGCACAGCTACGGCGAAGACGGATTATGAAAGCAGATTTATAAACAACAACGTAACGGTTATTCCCATGACGGGTACCTGCGGTGCTTCTGCGACCGACAACGTCACATGGCGGCTCTCCGCCGACGGAACGCTTACCATCAGCGGCACGGGCGCGATGGCGGATTACACAAATGACGATCAACCGTGGCAAGCAATCAAAAGTATGGTAAAGTCGGTGTTCATCGAGGACGGTGTGACCAAAATCGGCGCAAACGCTTTCAATGGCTGCTCGATTTCCATTATCTACGGCTACACCGGAACGGCGGCAGAGACTTACGCAAACAGCAATAACATTCCTTTCGTCCCTCTGAGCGGCACCTGCGGCGCGACGGCGAGCGACAACGTCACATGGCGGCTCTCCGCCGACGGCACGCTGACCATCAGCGGCAGCGGCGATCTGAGCAGCCTCACCGCCGACACCGCACCGTGGAAGGAATTGGTCGACAACGGCATGGTCAAAAAGATCATCATTGACGGCAGTGTGACATGGGCTGCGGCTCTGTTCACCGGTACATATTACACCGTCACCTTTAAGACGGACGCTACGGACGCTACGACCGCTTACGCCACCGCGCTGGTAGCCGACGGTGAGACCGTTCCCGAGCCTGCCGATCCCACCAAGGCGGGATATTCCTTCGCGGGCTGGTACAAGGGCGAGACGAAATATGATTTAACCGCCACCGTCACCGGAGACATCACGCTGACGGCAAAATGGGATACTCCTGCCTATGTGGGCGAGTTGGAGCAGGCACAGAAAGACCTTCAAGACGCGATAGAGGCTTTGGAAGGCGCCGTTGCACAAAACAAAACAGATGTAACCGATGAAATCGCCACGGTAAACGCCGCGATCACCGCTTTGCAGACCGCGCTGGCGACGAAGGCAAGCACGGCTGACCTCAACTCGCTGAGCACGACCGTTACGAGCCTGCAAGCCGCCGTTGATGCGCTCAATGCGGCAAAGAACAACTATTCAACGACCACCGAAATGAATACGGCGATCAAGAACGCCAACGACGCGCAGGATGCCGTCATCGCGGAGCTGAAAACGCGTCTGACCGCCGCCGAGAGCAAGATCACCTATCTGACGAACGACAAGGCGGATGCTGCGGAGCTTGCCAAAGCCATCAGCGATCTTGCCGCGCTGACAAGCACGGTAAACGATCTTAACACGACGGTTTCCGGTCTGTCGAATGCGCTTGCTTCCGCGCAAACGACCTTGCAGAGCGCGATCGACGCGCTAGCCGCCCGCGTGACCGCCGCCGAGAGCAAAATCACCGACCTGACCAGCAACAAGGCAAGCAAGGATGAGCTCACAGATGCCGTCAATGAGCTTAAAGCGCTTATCAAGGCGCTTGACGATGTAAAAGACGCCTACAAGGTCGCCGATACCGCGCTGGAAACCAAACTGCAAGCGCAGATCGACAGCGCAAATGCTGCGCTGGCCAATGCGGAACAGCGCATCGCCGCGTTGGAGGCCGCACTCGCCGATATCGAACAGCAGATCGCCGCGCTGGAAAATGCCAAAACCGAACTGGAAACGGCACTTGCCAACAAGGCGGGCAAGGACGAACTGCAGACCGTTATCGATAATCTCAACACCGCCATCGCCAAGCTCAACACGCTGGAAATCAACCTCGCCGGCACGGATGCGGCACTCTCGGATCGTATTGACGACCTGATCGGCGGCGCCAAGGGTACGCTGAAGGACGCTGAGGACAGACTCGCCGCGCTGGAAGCCGATATGAGCACGGCAAAGGCAGACATCGACAAGCTGACTGCCGACCTTGCCAAAGCACAGAAAGATTTGAACGATGCGATCGATAAGAAAGCCGACGCCGACACCTTGACCGCGGCAGTTGAGAAACTGCAGAAAGCGATCGATGCGCTCGAAGCAGCCAAAGATAACTACAAGAGTGCGGATGAAGAGCTTGAAAAACAGCTGACCGCAGCCATCGAAAGCGCGAAAGATGCGGCGATCAAAGCGGCAAACGATGCGCTGGCAAAGGCGAAAGGCGAGCTCAGCGATGCCATCGGCAAGAAAGCCGACGCGACCGCGCTCGCCGACGCGATCGACACGCTGAACAAGGCGATTGCCACCGCGCAACAGGCGGCGCAGGATTACGCCGACGGCAAGGACGAAACGCTGAATCAGGCAATCACCAATGCTGAAAACACGCTCAAAGGCTTGATCGACAACGTGCAGGAGAACCTCGATAAAGCGATTTCCGACCTGAACAAAGCAATCTCGGACGGCGACAAGGCACTTGACGATAAAATCGCGGCATTGAATACTGCACTCGAAGCCGCAAAAACCGCACTGGAAAAAGCCGATGCCGACAACATGAAAACGTTGAACCAAGCAATTACCAATGCCGAAAACACACTCAAAGGCTTGATCGACAACGTGCAGGAGAACCTCGATAAAGCGATTTCCGACCTGAACAAAGCAATCTCGGACGGCGACAAGGCACTTGACGATAAAATCGCGGCATTGAATACTGCACTCGAAGCCGCAAAAACCGCACTGGAAAAAGCCGATGCCACCGACAAGACCGAACTGGAAGGGAAGATCTCCGCCGCGCAGATCGCGTTGCAAGCGGCGATCAATGCGGTACAGGAAAATCTCAATAATGCCGTTGACGACTTGACGCAAGCCATCACCGACGGCGACACGGCGCTCGACAAGAAGATCGCGGACCTGAACTCCGCACTCGAAAACGCGAGATTTGTGCTGGAAACGACCGATGAGGCCGACAAGGCCGAGCTGGAAGGGAAGATCTCCGCCGCGCAGACCGCGTTGCAAAGCGCAATCGACAAGGTTGCGAGCGATCTCGACGCGGCAAAGACCGAGCTGAATGCGGCAATTGCCAACGGAAATAAAAACCTCGACGAAAAAATCACCGCTCTGAACAACGCCATCGAAGCACTGGAAAAGATCAAGAACAACTACGTTGACGCAGACGCGATATTGAAGTCCGATTTGGAAGGCAAGATTTCCGAAGCGCAAACGACATTGCAAGCGGCAATCGACAAGGTTGCAAGCGACTTGGCAGACGCCAAGTCGGCATTGGAATCCAAAGACGCCGCACTGGAAGCGAAAAACGCGGAGCTTGAAGCAAAAGACGCCGCGCAGCAGACCTTTATCACGGTCGTGTGCGTCATCGCGTGCATCTCCCTTGCGGGCAATATCGCGATCGTCATCACGGCATTCATCCTGAAGCGTAAGCGTACGCACTAAATACACCACGCCGGGCAGAACTCCTGCCCGGCGCTTTCCTTGTAAAACGAAAACCGCAAAAGGGACTGCGATTAACGCAGCCCCTTTTCTGATTTCGCATGGATTCCTTTCATGATGCGGATATGTTTTGAAGCGTGTCTATTTCCCTTCCTTCCACGCGGGGATTTGGTCTTTGAAAAGCTGGTAAAATTCGGCATTGGTTACAAGGACGATGTCGTCCGCTTCCTTCATTTTGCCGATCAAGGTATCCAATCGGTCGTAGAGATTGTATGCTTCCAGCTCGTATCCGTGCCCCCAAACATAGAACAGCATGTCTTCCGTGCATTCCGCTTCGACAAATCGCTCGGCAAGGGTCATAACACTGCCGTCGGTGATGGAGCAGGTCGGCTGCCATTGCAGAAAGTATTCCGGCAGAGCAAAGCTATATGTAGAGGTGGTACCGCGCGCAAAGCGAATGGTGGTCAGCTCCAGCACGTTCTGTATCGTTTTTTCGGTATACTGTCCGTCTCCGCCCGGCCATGCCATGCCGACCGGCATAATACCGGTCAGGTTATAAATGTTTTCCGCGTCGTTTTGCACCTCCTTTTGGAGTCGCCTTTTGTTGCGGTCGTAGCTTGAAAGAGAGGGGTGGGTCAATGTGTGCACCTCGACGTCGTAGCCGTTATAAATCCCTGCGCGCAATTCCTCTTCGGTAAAACGAAGATGCGTCACCTCGGGCATTTTCAAGGCGTCGCGTCCGACCCATTCCCAATTGGCGCCGTAAAGACCGGTATTGATGTTAAAGGTACAACAGGTAACACTGTGCTTTTTGAGAATTTTGATAATTTCCAGATCCTGTGTGATGCCGTCATCAAAGCTAAGGGTAAAATATTTCTTTGGTGTGCCGTCTCTTGTCAAATCGGGATTGATACCTGCCATTGCTCGTTCCGTTTCCGCCTCTGTTTCTTCTTCTGTTTCTTTTTCGGTTCCTTCTCCCGTTTCCGTCGCCGTGGTAGTTTCTGTTTGGCTCTGCGGTCGATTTTCGGCGGTTGTTTCTGTGTCGCCGTCGGTCGTAGTGTCGGATTTTTTGTTTTGCTCACAGGCGATACACAGCGGCACAAGCATGCCAAGCAGGCAGACAAGCAGGAGAGAGGAAAGTAACCGTTTTCTATTCATGTCGAATCCTTTCCGGTGATTGCAATTTCCCGTTTTATTCCTGTCAATTTTTATTTTGGTCAATCGGCATCCGAGAGGTCGGCAAAGGTTGCCTCGGTACGTTCCAGCAGCCATTCCGCCACCTTATTGTAGAGTGCGGATTCGCGTATTTGCGAAGCACCCATTGCCTCTTCCAATTTGGACGTATCGGTGTAGCCGTAATAGCTTGCATAATATTCCAGCTCCGCGCGATACTCCTCGTCCGTTATCTCTTCCATGTCATTTTGTCTGGCAATTATATGGAAAAGCAGATTCTGCGTTACAATCTCTTTGCACCCGCGCTCCAGCTCTGCTTCCCAATCCGCGCCGGCATCCAGCGACATATATTCGCAAACAAATTCGTCCAGGGATTCGTACATTTTGTATCCGTAATATTGCAGGCTTTGCGTATTGTAATATTCATAGATTTCCTCAAACTGATTCATGTACTGCGCATGATAATAGTCGTACTCAATCTGCGGAATTTCGTGTACCGTACAAAGCGTATACAGCACCTGCCACACCTCGGCGATTTTTGCCGCCTTCAAATCCTCTTCCATATCCGCGCGCAATTGCTCGGCGACCGCCGCTTCAAATTCCGCACGCAATTCTCCCTCGGCATAGCTGTCCTTTTTTGCCTCGTATTTTAGCACATCGGTGATAAAGGCATCGTCATAGGTCGGCAGAATATATTTGTCCACCGAAACCACATACAGCTCGAAAACCGCTTCCTTACCGCGCAATTCCTCATAATAGGAATCGGGGAAAGTGACTGTAATAGAGGTCATTTTGTCGGCGGAGGTTGTATTCGGCACAATCCCGATCATGGCGTCTTCAAAGCCCGGGATAAACTTGCCGGAACCGATTTCCAGCGATGCGGGTGTTTCATTTTCGTCGGGCAGATAGGAACCGCCGCTGAAGGCGACGCCGTCAACCGTTCCGCGATAATAAAAGTGCACGACATCCCCGAGTGCAATCGGCTGGTCGGTCACACCGACGGCATCGGTGTCCGCCACCTTGTTTGAAAACCGTTTTCCTTCAATGTAGGCGGCAACCTCATCGTCGCCTATTTCGTATTCGTCACTGATTGTGACCTCGATTTTCTCATACTGTGTACGGTCGATGGCAATATACCGATCCAGGTCTGCCTCGTAATAGTCCAATCGCGGCATCGTGGTTGTTTCCTCTTCGGTTGCGGTCTCTGTCGCGGTAGTGTCGCCGTTCCCTGCGGCGGTGGTGTCTTCGGTGTTGCCGAATGCACTGCAGGAGCAGAGCAGGGCAATCAGTACCAGTGCAGACAAAATGAAAACCAGCTTTTTCATACAATCCTCTTTCTGTGCGCGTCCGCGCATACGATTTCAATATAGTTTACCATACTTTTTTGAAAAATGCAAGTCTGTTTTGCGATATTTTCGTAAACAATGCGTTCAGGGCGCAAAAAGAGTCTTTGTTTTTCCAAAACTTCTCAAAACCCGTTCAAAAAAGGCGTGCACGTATCTCTGCGGGCGACAGGGGCAAAAGATCGGCGGGCGCCAAATCCGTCATGGTGATTGCCCCGCATCTGCCGCGCGCTCGCATACGGCAAACGGCACGCGCGCAAGCACACAAAATGCTTCCGGTAAAGGTCGGATTATCCGACAGAGACAGGTGCAGATGCATTTGCTGGGGATGGTTTTCGGTTTGCCCGTTTCGAATGACATCGCCGCCGTGGGGATAGGTGTGCGGCAATGCCTCCGCCGTGACAAACCGAATCTCGGTCGACTGCCCTGCAAAATAATGCGGCATGGAGCGAATGCTTGCCGCGATCTGCGCGCAATCCGCTCCCGCGCACGGTGCCACCGTACAAATACGCCGATGCAACGCCGTTCGGTCACATATCTGTCCGTCCAAAACCGCTTTGCGTGCCGCACGGTTCGGCAGTGTCTGCACACAGGCATCCGCAACGCCCGCAATCCGCCTGACCGCTTCCGAATGACCCTGACTGACCCCCGGTCCCCAAAAGGTAGTATCGACACCGGTCGGCAAAAAGGCTTCCCCGAGTACGCGAAAAATCGAAAAAAGTCCCGGGTCCCACCCGGCACCTATTAAGGAAAGATGTCCGCTTTCCTTGGCTTTTGCATCCACTGCCGTAAAATGTGCCTCTGCGACGGCGTGCGTGTCAAAGCTGTCAATGACATTGCACAGAGCCGAAAGGGCAGGCGTCAGACGCGGCAGGTCGGTCGCACTGCCGACGCAAAGCAAGACTGCGTCCAATGCCTGCGCATGAGAGGCAAACGCCTCGGCGGCATATACGGGAATGCCGCATGTGTCAAGGGAATCTGCCCCGACACCTGCCCCGCGGCGCGAAAAAACACCGTAAAGAGACAAGTCCGGCGCGTCGCGCAGTGCTGCCACCGCCCCTTTTCCCAATTTTCCGTATCCGTAAACGGCAACGCGATAGGTTTCCTTGCCCGTTTTGTCCATCAAAGACCACCACCCCTTCTTTTCCTTTTTATGCTCTCTGAGAAAGCATATGCGGATTGGCGCGCACAGGTGCAAAAAGAGCTGCCGCCAAAACGGGATGGCAACAGCCCTTTCGGTTGTGCGCCGCATCGGGGACGGTGCGGTGAAGGAGATTAGGGTTCTGATTTTTTGAGCTTGTCAAGTACCGCTTGATACCCGCCGGTTCCGTAGAGATAGGCGCGGTTGACACGGCTGATGGTGGCGGTGCTTGCCCCCGTTTGCTCGGCAATCACGGTATAGACCACCTTTTCGGACAAAAGCTTTGCCACCTGGAGGCGTTGCATCATGTCGTCGATTTCGCGACGTGTCAGCAGATCCTCCAAAAGTGCCGCGCATTCTTCACGCGTTTTCGAGACAAGCAGGGCATCGAGCAGCATTTTTCCGTTTTCGCTTTCCGACCAATTCATTTTGCATTCTTCCTCCGT
>CAZONA010000050.1:0-7784 GCA_964581025.1 uncultured Lachnospiraceae bacterium | reverse complement strand
TAAATAATAGCACATTTTTGCGCTTTTGTCAACGGGGAGGGAGAGGATTTGTGTAGGAAAATACCATCCGATTTGCCTATAAAGTTTTCGCCCAGCCTTTTTCAAAAGGCTGGCGCCGATCCAACGTGCGTAGCGTTGGTCGCCCTCCGCAGAGGGCGAAACTCCCCCACCGCCGTTTTCTTTTTGCAAAGCTTTTTCTTTTGGGCGTTTTTCGTCAAAAGAAAAAGCGTTGAACGGTTATGCAGGTATAAGCCCACGACGCTTTTTTTCTTTGTGAGTATAGGCTCAAAGAAAAAAAGCTTTGCAAAAAAAGAAAGAGCCGTATGTGGGCTACTCGCCCACACCCCGTCCGCTTTTTTGAAAAAAAGCGGAGCAAAAAACTAAATTAGGGGCAACAGAGGGTTAGTACAACAGACGCCGAAATTCCAAGTCGCCGAATATCCGAGCAAAACCGTGCATATAATCAAACAGAAAAATTTTGGGAGGAAAGAAAAATGTTCATTTATTCCCTACACGCAAACACGCTGAAGCTCCTCGGGGTTCTTTGCCTTGCGCTGACTGCGCTCATTGCTCTCATCGTTATAGTTCCGACGTACAGCGACGGCACGGGCGCTACGCAGGTCGGGGCGAGCGTTTCATACAAATACGACGGTGTGAAAACTGCCAAGGACCGCACCGATTTTATCGGGCAATTCGGTTGGGAGGTCGATCCCGAGCCGATTTCCGAAAAGGAGGTTCGCATTCCGTCCGAATTCGACAAGGTCCTCTCCGCCTACAACGAGATTCAGCGTGCGCAGGGCTTTGATCTTTCTCATTACAAGCGCAAGACCGTCATGCGCTACACCTATGCGGTAACCAACTATCCCGATTGGGACGGGGAGGTTTACGTCAACATTCTCGTTTACAGAAACACGGTGATTGCCGGGGATGTTTGCTCCGCCGACGTCAACGGCTTCATTCACGGTCTTGAAAAATCCACGCAATAATTGTTAATTATTAAAAAATTCCCCCCGTCCTCTTGCAAAAGTCTGCGATCTGTGATACAATAGGTGGGTGAGATATTTCTCGCAAAAACTCGTATTTGGAGCGTCTATGAACGGCAAGGGAAAATTTATAGTATTTGAGGGCATCGACGGATGCGGAAAAACAACACAGATCAATGCGCTTGCGGCTTATCTTGAGAGCCTCGGGCGTAAGGTATATATCACAAGCGAGCCGACGATCTCGATGACGGGCGGAATTTTGCGTGATGCGCTCTCCGGCGTGAGCCACAGGACTCCCGGCGAGATGGCGGCGATGTTCGTGCTCGACAGGATCTTTCACAACGTCAACAACAAGTGGGGCATTGAAAAAATGCTCGCCGACGGCTACGACGTTCTCTGCGACAGGTATTACTATTCCTCGCTTGCGTATCAGGGGAGCGAGACGGATTTTGAATGGGTAAAGCGTATGAATCTCGACTGCCCCGAGATCCGCACGCCCGATGCGTGCATCTTTCTCGATCTGACGCCCGAGGAGAGCCTTGAACGCATCTCACGAGGTCGTGCGACTACGGAAATTTACGAAACACGTGAAAAGCTCACGGCGGTCAGGAACAAATTTCACAGCGTGCTCTCCGAGCTTTCGGAGCGAGACGGCGAGACGATCTTCATCGTCAGTGCCGCAGGAAGCGTTGACGAGGTTGCGTCCCGTATACGAGACTGTGCCGATCGGGTGATCGGCGGCGAACAACCGTAACGAAGGAAGTATATTAATATGAAGATAACGAAAATAGTCATAACCGGCGGTCCGTGCGCCGGAAAATCCACGGGACTTTCACGTATACAGAACGTTTTTTCGGAGATGGGCTACAAGGTACTCGTCGTTCCCGAAACCGCTACGGAGCTTATCACGGGCGGCGTTGCGCCGTGGACGTGCAAGACCAACGTTGAATTTCAAAAATGTCAGATGCGTCTCCAGCTCGAGAAGGAGAGGATATTTATGCAGGCGGCTCAGGGTATGAACGCCGAAAAGCTCCTCATTCTCTGCGATCGGGGTGCGCTCGACAACAAGGTATATATGTCCGACTCGGATTTCCGTGAGGTTCTCGATTACGTGGGAACGAACGAGATCGAGCTGCGAGACAGCTACGACGCCGTTTTTCATCTCGTGAGTGCGGCGAACGGGGCGGCGGAATTTTACACGACCGACAACAACACCGCACGCACCGAGACCGTCGAGCAGGCGATCGAGCTTGACAACAAGCTGATTGACGCTTGGACGGGACACAGGCATCTGCGTGTTATCGAAAACGACCGTGATTTCGAAAAGAAGATCCGCAATCTCGTCGGCGAGATCTGCTCCTTCCTCGGCGACGGCTCGGAGCTTGAGACGGAGCGCAAGTTCCTCATCGAATACCCCGACGTCAGCTGGCTCGAGAGCTGCAAGAACTGCCGCAAGATAGAGATCTTCCAGACCTATCTCGTATCCGACGGAAACGGAGATCAGCAGATCCGCCAGCGCGGAATGAACGGCAACTACACCTATTATCACACTCGCAAGATCCCCATCGGCGACGGCAAGAGGATACAGACGGAACGCCGTCTTACAAAGGACGAATACATATCCTACCTTATGAGTGCCGACACGAGCATGCGCCAGATAAGAAAGACGAGATATTGCTTGACTTACGAAAATCAATATTTCGAAATAGATCTCTACCACACCTGGACGCACAAGGCGATACTCAAATTCAAGCTCTACGAGGGAAGCTCGGATTTCACCTTCCCCGAAAATATCCGTGTGATCCGTGAGATCACGGGAGATCCCGAATACAAAAACTCCAACATTGCCAGAGGCAATGTGGACGATTAAGAAAAAGGGGCTTTACAGCCCCTTTTTCTTTTGCTTTTATTTATTTCTGTTATAAATTTCTCTGAACTGCTCGACTGCGCTCTTGAAATCCTCAATAGCGCCGCTGACGACGTTCGGATCTCTCATATCTATTCCGGCAACGAGGAGACTGTCGAGAGGAGATTTAGAGCCGCCGCACTTAAGGAAGTCGATATACTGATTTACGTATGCCTCTCCCTCGGTCTCGATCCTCTTAACGATCGCAGATGCGGCGGAGATGCAGGTTGCGTACTTATAAACGTAGAAGCAGCTGTAGAAGTGGGGTATTCTCATCCACTCCATAGCTATCTGCTTATCGACCGCAACGTCCCGTCCGAAATATTTCTTGACGAGCTTATAATAATGCTTATTGATAACGTCCGTGGTGAGAGGTATTCCCTTTTCGCTCATAGCGTGCATATCCCTCTCGAATTCCGCAAACATCGTCTGGCGGAAGAGCGTGCCCTTATAGGTCTCCATAAGCTGATTGAGGATATAGAGCTTTTCGGTATCGTCGGTGCACTCACGGAGCTTTCTGTGAGCAAGAAGAAGCTCGTTTACCGTCGATGCGACCTCTGCGACGAAGATGGTATAGCCGGAATTATGGGGCTCGTTGTATTTCGTCGAGAAATAGGTATGCATCGAATGTCCTGCCTCGTGTGCGAGGGTGGAAACGTCGTCGAACGTGCCCTTATAGTTGAGAAGAATATACGGCTCGGTGTCGGGTGTACCTGCGCTGAATGCACCGCCTCTCTTGCCTCTCGTGGGATAAACGTCAACCCAGCCACGCTCGCAAAGTCCCGACTTCAGAGCGTTATAATACTCGTCGCCGTAGATCTTAACGGTCTTAAGCACCTCGTCGACCGCCTCCTCGTAAGGATATTCTCTTGCAAGCTCACCGACGAGGGGTGCGTAAACGTCATAGAGGTGGAGCTTTTGAAGCCCGAGCACCTCGGTCTTGAGTGCGTAGTAATCGTAGAGCGAGGGGAGTCCCGTGTGAACTGCGTCTATAAGATTATTGTAAATATCGGGCGTTACCTCGTCACGGAAGGTGGACGCCGTGATGTCGTTCTTGAAATTCTGAACCCTTGCAAGCATTGCGCTCTCACGCACCATTGCGTTGAACATCGTAGCAAAGGTATTGCCGAACTGACCGTAGGTCTCGTAGAGCTTTCTGAACGCCGCCTGACGTACTCGACGCTCGCCGCTCATAAGGAAGGAAACGTAATTCGTATCCGTGAGCTCAACGAGGCTGCCCTCGGCGTTTCTGATCTTGCCGAAGCGAAGGTCGCTGTTTTCGAAAATGCTCCTGATATCTCCGTGTGTGCCGAAGCCGTCCTGGAGCTTGGACATAAGCTGCTCGCACTCGTCGCTGAGCGTGTGGGGCTTATATCTCATATTTTTCTCTATCATTCTGCGGAAGGTCTCAAGCTCGGGAAGCTCCTCGAACCATGCGTCGACCGTTTCCTTATCGAGACGGATAATGTAGGGCGAAACGAACCACGAAGCCGAGCCTGCCCTTACTGCAAGGGAACGGACACGACCGTTGAGCGCCTGATATGCGTTATTGGTGCTGTCGACGCTGAAATTGAGCGAGGCATAGCTCCAGAGCTTTTCGATGATCGCATCTATTGCCGTGTAATCCACAAGAGTCTCGTAAAACTCACGTGCACTGCGGCACATCTTCTTTTCGTGCTTGGGGAACGCTGCGATGAGCTTTTCAGCCCTCGCAAAGTCAGCATTGAACGCCTTTTCGTCGGCGTAGATCACCGACAGATCCCACTTATATTTTGCGGGTATATCTTTTCTTTCCATAGTAACTCCTTATGCCGAGGCGGCAAATTTAATACAAATACAGGTATATTGTATATAAAAATCCCCGTTTTGTCAAGAGATATCGGGAATTTTTCGCCCCGGCGGCTCACCTGCGTCGAAAATTTCATATAATTTAATGAATATTTCTTTGATTTTTATTGAAAAATTTCAAAATGTATGATATACTTATAATGTATAAATGTATATTTGGAGAAAATATATGTATCTTGTCTTACTCACGGCACTCGGAGTCGGCGGTGCGACGATAGGCGGCGCAGTGCTCGGCTTTGCCTTTAAGAAAATCTCACACAAATTCACGGATATCACGATCTCCTTTGCGGCAGGCGTAATGCTTGCGGCGGCGGTGCTCGGGCTGATAATTCCCTCGATAGAATACGGGGGCGGAGGGCTTAGCGTGGTCGTAACGGTTATCGGAATTTTCGCAGGGGCGGCGTCGCTCAACCTGCTTGACCGACTCGTTCCCCATCTTCACCGTCTGGTCGGCTCGGATATCGAGGAGCACGCAAATCCCCAGCTTGACAAGGTCCTGCTCTTCGTGGCGGCGATAGCGATACACAATCTGCCCGAGGGAATCGCCGCAGGCGTCGGCTTCGGTGCGGAGGATGCCTCGCAGGCACTGCTGATCGCAGGCGGTATCGCTCTTCAGAACATTCCCGAGGGAATGGTGATAATCTCGCCGATGCTCGCAAGCGGAGTCAGTCCGAAGCGCACGTTTCTTTGTGCAGCGGCGACGGGGCTTATCGAGATTATCGGAACGCTGATCGGCTATTTTGCGGTGAGCGTCGCAGGTGCGATACTTCCCTTCGCTCTTGCCTTTGCCGGCGGCACGATGCTGTACGTTGTCAGCGACGAAATGATCCCCGAAACGCACGCCCACGGCAACGAGCGAGGTGCGACCTATGCTCTGCTCGTCGGCTTTTGCATAATGCTTATCTCGGACGTCCTGCTCGGATAAAACAGATTGAGAGGTGTAAATTTTGTTCAAAAAAATAAAGGACTATTTATTTATGATCGATCCGAAGGGTATCATCTTCGCCCTGCTCGGCTCGGCGATAATCGCCTTCGGTACTTACAACATTAACGCAAACTCCGATATTCCCCAAGGCGGAATAATCGGTATCTGCCTGATAATCGAATTCTATACGGGCATTTCGCCCGCACTCTCGAACCTCGTTATCAATGCGCTCTGCTGTGTGCTTGCGTGGAGGATAATGGGAACGCTGTATATGCTCAACGCCGCCGTTGCAACGCTCGGATTTTCGATGTTCTACGCAGTTTTCGAGGCGTTCCCTCCCATCATTCCCGTAATGTCGGATTATCCCCTGCTCGCCGCACTGATCGGTGCTGTGTTCGTTGAGGTCGGAACGGGTATTTCCCTCCGATACGGCGCCGCCCCCAGCGGAGAGCACGCACTCTCCATGGCTATATCGAAAAGGGGCGGACTTGATTTCGAATGGCTCGACTTCTTGCGAGATTTCATCGTAATATTCGCCTCGCTCTGCTATGCCGATCCCTACTCCGTCGTGTACGCCCTTATGATAATCACGGCTACCACGCCGCTTCGTGAATACATAATCAACGCTCCGAAAAAGGCAAAGGTCGCAAAGAGGATCGCAAGCACCAAAAAGAGCTGGCTTCCCAAGATCATCATCGGCTTTGTGATAATCGCCCTTCTCGTCGGCGGAATTCTGTACGTCAACGATTACTACCACGCCGATAAGAACGCAATCAACAATTACCACGTCGCCGGCGTCGAAACGGTGGAGCTGGACGACGGAATCACCGCATACGTTCCGGAGGGCGAGATCAAGTCCGGATTCATCTTCTACCCCGGCGGAAAGGTCGAATATACCGCTTACGAGCCCCTGCTCAGTGCCTGCGCATCAAGAGGAGTGCTCTGCGTTGCCGTTGAGATGCCGATGAACCTTGCGGTTTTCGGAATTAACGACGCACTCGATATTCCCGAATATTTCCCCGAGATCGAGCATTGGTACGTCGGCGGACACTCGCTCGGTGGCTCGATGGCGGCGTTCTGCGCAGGAAACAATGCGGACGTCTTTGACGGAGTCGTGCTGCTCGGTGCGTATTCCGTTACCGATATAAGCGAGCTCCGTGTGCTCTCCGTCTACGGAAGCAACGACGGCGTGATGAACAGGAGCAAATACGATCAGTACACCGAAAATCTCCCCGAAAATTACGAGGAGCATATCATAGTCGGCGGATGCCACGCATATTTTGGAATGTACGGTAAGCAGGACGGCGACGGCGAGCCAACCATCAGCAACGAGGCGCAGATCATCGCCACCGCCGATTATATCGTTGAATTTATTCTCGGTACAAGGTAAAGGAGCTGTATTATGAACGTTCTTTTGATAAACGGAAGCCCCAGAGCCGGCGGAAATACCTCACGTGCGCTCGACGAAATGCAAAGGGTGTTTTCGAAAAACGGCGTCGAGGTCAATCGCTTTGAGCTTGGGACAAGGGACGTGAGAGGCTGCATCGCCTGCGGCGCATGCCACAGAAATCCCGGGCATTGCGCACTCGATAGCGACGGAACGGTTGCGGAGCTTGCAAAATTGCTCGATGCGTGCGACGGAATGGTCATTGCCTCCCCCGTCTATTACGCAAGTGCGAACGGAAGCCTCATTTCCCTGCTCGACCGCCTGTTTTACAGCACCGGCTCGGTCGATAAAAGAATGAAGGTCGGCGCATCCGTCGCAGTCGCAAGGCGTGGGGGATGCTCGGCAACATTTGATGAGCTGAATAAGTATTTTACGATAAGCGAAATGCCCATCGCATCGAGCCGCTATTGGAATAGCGTGCACGGTGCGGCAAAGGGCGAGGCGGAGGAGGACCTTGAGGGGCTCCAAACCATGCGTGCCCTCGCCGAGAATATGACCTTCCTCATGCGTAGCATCGCACTCGGTAAGCAAATGTACCCCCTCCCCGAAAAAGAACCCTCGCAAAGAACGAATTTTATAAGATAAAGCAAAAAATCCGAGCAAGGCTCGGATTTTTTTGTTTGGAGCACATTTTTTCGGGATTATTAAAATTTTTGTTTCTTTTCCACAAAAACT
>CAZONA010000049.1:0-7819 GCA_964581025.1 uncultured Lachnospiraceae bacterium | reverse complement strand
ATCGTGAATCCCACCACCGCTAAAGCGGTCCCCCTCCCTTTAGGCAAGGGAGGCGATTGGTGCGGCGGAAACCTTGAAAAAACTGCCTCTTTCATTGCCACATTTCAAATGTTAGTTCACTTTTGTAGCGAGCGACCGCAGGTACGCCCCTACGGAGTTTGAGCGACGCACGGACGAAAATTATTTGCTCGAAAAACAACCGACGCACCGAAAACTTCACCGCTATTGCCGCACGCCCGACTACCCACCAACCCGTAGGGGCGTACCTGTGGTCGCCCGTGGGGAACTTTGAAATTTGCATTGAACCAAGTCCCTATTGCTTTTTGGTCGTAGGGCGGGGTTTACTCCCGCCGCATTTTTAATTCGAACTAACATTTTTATCGTTTTACAAATTTTAGTTTTATTTTGAACTCGGCGGGAGCAAGCCCCCGCCCTACGATGAAATGCAATATAAATTTCATTCAATGCAAAATTTGTGGTGCGATGATAATAATTCTGCGCCCACTCGCTCCGTGGGTGCGGTCGTTAAATCTCCGCAGAATCAGGTGAATTTCGGAGGAAGTAACAACAATTAACTCCCTCTCAGTCAGCCCAAGGGTTGCCAGCTCTCCCTGAGGGCGAGCCTTTCTGAACACCGAAATTTAGGCAACGGAGATTTTGTTCACTGCAAACTCCCAAGTCTCCACGGGCGACCACAGGTGCGCCCCTACGGGTTAGAGGGTAAATTTTGTGCCGCAATAGCGGTGAAGTTCGATCAAAAATCAGAGTGCTGTTTTCAATTTTCTGCGCTCACTCGCTCCGAGGGTGCAGTCGTTAAATCTCCGCAGAATTAGGTAAATTTCGGGGGAAAGGCAACAGAGGGAGAGGTAGCAAGACTTTTTTAACGCTTTTTCTTTTGCATAAGAAGCCGCAAAAGAAAAAGCTTTGCAAAAAGAAAACGGCATTTTTTGCGCTCACGCCGCGCAGGCGCAAGCCTTTTGAAAAAGGCTTGGCGAAAACTTTATTAGGGGCAACACCAATTTCGTGCGGCAACTTTTTTATGCGACGCTATGAAAATTTCATCAAAAAAGGCGGCTCACGCCGCCTTTTAGGTTTGGTTTTAGGTTTATTTCTCTTATCCCCAATATTTTTTATCAAGCGAGCGGAGCTGTATTGCTTCGGCGATATGCTCAGCACGGATCATTTCGCTACGGTCGAGGTCGGCTATGGTTCTTGCGACTCGGAGGACTCTATCGTATCCTCTTGCGGACAGTCCGAGGTTATCGTATGCCGATTTAAGAATCAACGTTGCGGACTCATCGAGCTTACAATATCTACGGATTTCGGAGGCGTCGAGGTTAGCGTTACTCTTGGGGGATTCGCCGCCGTTTCTCATTCTCTCTGCGGCGTAGGATCTTGCCTCTCTGACTCTTTCCCTTATTGTTTCGCTTCTTTCGCCAGCATCACCGGGGGCGGAAATCTCAACGTAGGAGAGCGAGGGCAGCTCTATTTGGATATCGATTCTATCGAGCAGCGGTCCGCTGACTCTCGAGATATATCTTTTGACGTCCTCGGGCTTACAGGTACACCTACCGGACGGATGACCGAAATATCCGCAACGGCAGGGGTTCATTGCGGCGACGAGCATAAATCTACAGGGAAAGGTAACCTTTGCGGCGGCTCTCGTTATCGTTACCTTACCGTCCTCAAGCGGCTGGCGGAGGGTATCCGTTACCTGCTTTGGAAATTCGGGCAGCTCATCGAGGAACAGGACTCCGTTATGTGCGAGGGAGACCTCTCCGGGCATTGGATTTGCTCCGCCGCCGACGAGGCTTACTGCGCTCATCGTATGGTGGGGAGCACGGAACGGACGCTCGGACAGCAGGGATTCGCCCTCCTTGAGAGATCCGGCGATTGAATAAATCTTCGTGCTCTCGATAGCCTCCTCAAAGCTAAGTTCCGGCAAAATGCTCGGAAGTCTTTTAGCGAGCATTGATTTTCCCGTTCCGGGAGGACCGATGAGAAGAATATTATGTCCGCCTGCGGCGGCGATCTCCATTGCTCTTTTTGCGAGGACCTGCCCCTTGACGTCGGCAAAATCAAAGCTATACGCCGGCGCTCTGCACGCACCCGACAGATCCTTACGCCTTACGGGCTCGATGGGGGCGATGCCGTTTAGATGTCTTACGAGTGCGGCGATATTATCGACGGGAATAACGGTAACTCCCTCGACCGCCGCCGCCTCTCCTGCGTTCTCACGGGGCACGTAAAGCTCCGAAAGCCCTGCGTCCCTTGCGGCGACGCACATTGAGAGCACGCCTCTTACGGGGCGGAGGTCGCCCGAGAGCGACAGCTCGCCGACGAAGCATTTATTTGACAGATCTCTCTCCTGTGCGATCACTCCGCACGCATGGAGAATGGAGAGAAGTATCGGCAGATCGAGTGCCGAGCCTTCCTTTTTCTTATCCGCAGGTGCAAGGTTCACGGTGAGGGTTGCGACGGGAAAGGGTATGCCGCTATTGGTGCAGGCGTTTCTGACTCTCTCCTTTGCCTCCTTGACCGCAAGGTCGGGAAGCCCCACCAGCTCAAATGCCGGGAGCTTACTGTGCGCACTGCATTCGACGGTTATGATAAATCCGTCGATGCCCACGAGTCCTGCGCTGTATATTTCAGAATACATCGTCGTTTCCTCCGTTCGTAGTCGTGTTTTTCTCTTCCCTGCCGACGAGCTCAAGGTATTCCTCATATGTCAAAATGACCTTGAGTGCTTCAAGCAGGGCGTTGGGGCTCATTCCCTCGGGAAGTCCCACCCTTACGGCAAGGGCGTCCCGTCGCTGTGCGGCGTTTTGCGTTCCCGTGAGCCCGTCAATATAAAGATCCGTTTTGGAGAGGGGATTTTTCGCTATTTCGGAAAGCCGCCGTGCCGCTTCCGTGCTCTCTCCCTCGGAAAAGGGCAGGAGCAAATTGTAGAGCAAATTATCCTCCATTCCCTCAACGCCGAGGAAGCCCTCGCACGACGGCTCGCTCTTGCGCTTTTCCTTGCCCTCTATTTTCGGGATATAGAGCTGTATGAGCCTATCCCTCGGGATCAGCGAGGAGATACGGGAGCGTATCACCCTGCCGCCGCCGTCGCTGTCCGTCAAAACTATGAGCGGCGACGCTACAGACAGCGTGCGAAGGAGCGAGGCAAGCTCGGAATTTTTGAAAACGCCGAAGCCGTCGGTCTTGATTATCAATCCGTCGCAGATGCGAAGGAGCTTTATTCTGTCGTATTTTCCCTCCACGACTATCGGGTAGGGGATTTTGAGCTTTTCCATTTTTCCTCCGCCAAAAATACTTACTACGACTATATTATCACAAATTCCCCCTCCCGTCAACTTATATTTTTCATTCTCGGGGCATATAATTCGCTAAGGACGCTTTTTTGGGGGTTGAAATGGGAAGGATTGCGGATGTCGGAGGGCAGATTCGTTCGGAGAGTAAGAATGAGGTGCGGAGCTTTTTCATAACCCGTGCCTCTCTTTCGGGCATTGATGAGAGCACGGCTCGGGAAATGAGGTCGCTTTACGGCAAAAACGAGATGACTCGCAGGCGTGGCAAGAGCGTTGCACGCTCCTTTCTTGAAAATCTCGGAGATCCCATAATCCGTGTGCTCCTTTTCGCTCTCGTGCTCAATATTTTATTCAATATTCGGAGCATCGACTGGCTTGAGGTCGGCGGGATGGCGGTTGCGATACTGCTCGCCACGACCGTTTCGACGCTTTCGGAGCGTTCGTCGACCGCCGCCTTTGAAAGACTCAATTCAAGCGTTGCATCGGTCTGTCGGGTAAAGCGTAGGGGCGAGGTCGTGAGCCTTCCCGTGTCCGACGTCTGCGTCGGGGATATCGTGCTCCTCTCGGCAGGGGATGCGATATGTGCGGACTGTCTTGTCGTGCGCGGAGAGCCGGTGCTTGACCAATCCGCACTCACGGGAGAGAGCCGAGAGGTGCAAAAGCTGCCGCTTGAGATCTCGCCCGGCGGCTCGGTAGAGGTAACAGACGCACTTCTCTCACCTGCCTCTCCCCATTCGTGCCTTCGTGGCGCACTCGTGTCCTCGGGAGAGGGGGAGGCGATCGTTTGCCGTGTGGGAGACGCCTCATTCCTTGGCGGAATCGTCGGAGAGCTTCAATCGGAGCTTCGTGAAAGTCCCCTAAAGCTCCGCCTTGCAAGGCTCGCACGGCAGATAAGCGTTTTCGGCTATATTGCGGCGGCAATAATTGCGATCTTCAGCCTTTTTTCGTCCGTTATCTCGGACAGGGGCTTTGGGTGGGAGGCTATATTCGGGAGCTTTTGCGACGCTTCCTACATCGTTCCCGAGATACTCCGTGCCATAACGCTCGGGCTTACGGTCGTCATTATGGCAGTTCCCGAGGGGCTTCCGATGATGATAGCGGTCGTGCTCTCCTCAAACGTCAAAAGAATGCTCCGTGGCGGCGTCCTCGTCCGAAAATCCGTGGGCATTGAATCGGCAGGCAGCATGCGATTACTCTTTACCGACAAAACGGGCACGCTCACGAGGGGCAAAATGAGCGTCGTCGGATTTATTCTCCCGAACGGCAGGGAGATAGGCGGCGTCCGTGCGCTCCGGAGCGAAAATGCGGAGATCTTCCGCTCGTTTTGCGAGAACGTTTCCTACAATTCGAGCGCAAGGCTCGAGAGGGGCGGAAAAAAAGCCGTCGGCGGCAATGCGACCGAGCGTGCCTTGCTTGAATGCGTGGGGCGGAGCGCACGGACGGACGTAGAACGGATCGTTCGCAGAGTGCCGTTCGACAGCAGATTGAAATTTTCCGCCGCCACGCTTGACGATGCCGTGTACGTCAAGGGCGCACCGGAAATTTTGATCTCCCACACCCGTGCGTGCGAGGGCTACGACCGCTACGCCGTGGAGCAGGCGATTTTCAGGGCGCAGGAGAGGGGCGGCAGAGTCGTCGCACTCTGCGAGAGCAAAAACGCTATCGTAAGGGGCGAGGATATCGGGAGTGCGGAGCTTAAATTTATTTGCGCCGCCGTAATTTCCGATCCGCCCCGTGCCTCGTCCCGTGCGTCCGTAGAGGAGCTTCGGGGCGCAGGGGTTGACGTCGTAATGATAACCGGGGACGGCTTGCCGACCGCAAGGAGCGTTGCGGCGAGCGTTGGGATAATCACGAAGCGACGGGAGCTTTGCATCGACCATGCACAGCTTGAGTCTATGAGCGACGAGGACGTGGCGGCGGCACTTCCCCACCTGGCAGTCGTCGCAAGAGCACTTCCGAGCGATAAAAGCCGCCTCGTGCGGCTTGCCCAGTCCCGTGAGACCGTCGTGGGCATGACGGGGGACGGAATCAACGACGCACCGGCTCTGCGCCTTGCGGACGTGGGCTTTGCGATGGGCTCGGGGAGCGACGTCGCAAAGGATGCAGGGGATATCGTTATCCTCGACGACGACCTTGCGTCCATCGCACGTGCCGTGCTCTACGGGAGGACGATATTTAAGAGCATTCGGAAATTTCTGCTCTTTCAGCTCACGATGAATTTCACCTCCGCACTCGTCTGTATGATAGGACCGCTCGTGGGCTTCGATACGCCGATAACGGTTACGCAAATGCTCTGGGTGAATATGATAATGGACACCCTCGGCGGACTTGCGTTTGCAGGAGAAGCACCCGAAAAAAGATATATGCGAGAGCCGCCGAAGCGGCGAAGCGAGCCGATACTCAACGGGTATATGATGAACAGAATCCTCGTTTCGGGCACGTTCGGCACGGTGCTGTCGATAGCCTTTTTGAAATCTCCTGCGATCACTGCAAGATTCAGGGAGAGCGAAGGGGATCTCGTTTTGCTCTCCGCATTCTTTGCGTTTTTCATATTCCTCGGAGTCGTCCAATGCCTGAATTCGAGAACGGATAGACTCAGATTGCTCGGCGGAATAACGAAAAACCCCACGTTTTTGCTAATCGTGCTCCTGATCTGCACAATACAGATATCGTTCGTCTACCTCGGCGGTGCGGCTCTGCGAACCACTCCGCTCTATCCCGAGGAGCTGCTGACCACACTCGCCTGCGCCGCACTCGCCCTGCCCCTTGAGGCAGTCCGAAAAATTATCCGCCGCCTCTGCGGTCATAACGAGGGCTTTTGAGGGCAAAAGCAAAAAAGCACGGCAAGCCGTGCTTTTTTGGTTTGATATTGCTTATTTTCCGTAGCTTTCGTAGATCTCGGCAAGCTTGTGCGGATAGTCCGTCATAATGGCGTCCGCACCCCGCTCAACGAGCGTGTACATATCCTCAACGTCGTTGATCGTCCAGTAATGCACCGCAATGTTGTGCTTGTGTGCGTTGCGGATTATCCTCTCCGACGAGAGATTGAAGCCGTATTGATCCATCGGGATCTGGAAAACGCTCACCGCATCGTCGAAAAATACGTCAAGTCCGAGCAAATAGAGAACGTAATACTTGACCGCTCCGCCCATCGAGGGGGAGAACATAAAGCTCTCGGGCACCTCGTCCGATGCCGCAAGACGCTTGTATTCGGCGTATATTTCGTCGTGGAAGCTTGCGAAAATTACACGGTCGAACGCATCGTACTTGCGAACGAGCCGCAACGCCTCCTCAAGCGCACGGAAGCCTACGTCGCCGCCCTGCTTGATCTCAACGCTGATGATCGTTTCGGGGAAATTTTTCAGAAGATCCTCAAGAGTCGTAGCAAGGAAAACCTCGGAATCTCTGCCCTCAAGCCCCTCGGGATAGCCCTCGAGAGAGGTGGGGAGAACCACGTTCCCCTGCTCGTCGGTGTAAAGCTTTTTTGTGCCGTCCTCACTGTTGTCGTAGCCGAAATTGACCTTTTGCGAAATGAGATCCGCATAGCTCCAGTCGATAACCTCGCCGCTGACGTTGGTAGTGCCGTCAAGAGTCGTGTCGTGGCAAAGAATGAGAACGCCGTCCGAGGTCAGATTGACGTCTGTTTCGAAAAGCGCACGGGAGTCAACGCCGTAAGCGTTGTAGAATGCCTCGAGCGTGTTGCCCGGAAATTCGCCGTCGCCGCCCCTGTGAGCAACCAAAATCGGAAGCTCCCCGTCCTTGCGAAGGGGATTCGTGCCCTCGAAATTCTGAGGCTTGGGTATGAGCGCAAGCACGGCAAACGCAACTACAATCGAAAGTATTATCGCAATCACTATAATGGCAGCCGAGCCCTTTTTTGAACCGTTTTTCATAAATATCCTCCTTTTCGGGTATCTATTTTCAACCTTATAGTAGCACAAAATGCCCGAAAACGCAATAGTGTTCACATTTTCTTTACAATTTGTGTGCCGAATCCCCCGTTGACCAAATTAAAAGTCGCCGCCAAACGAAATTGGTGTTGCCTGCGGCGAAGCCGCATGATAAAAGTTTTCGCCAAGCCCTCGTCTTGCCCGTCTTACGACGGTCATTTGCTACGCAAAACCGACGGTTCAAAAGGCTTGCGAGGTGTGGGCGAGTAGCCCACAAAAACGGCGTTTCTTTTTGTTAACTTTTTCTTTGCGCCTATTTGGTCAAAGAAAAAGTGGCTAAAAAGTTTCCGTGTCTATCCCTCTGTTGCTTTCCCCCGAAATTCACCTAATTCTGCGGAGATGTAGCGACTGCACCCACGGAGAGAGCGGGCGCAGAAAATTGGTAGCACGCACCCTGATTTTTAATCAAACTTCACCGCTATTGTTTGAACGAAGGCTCATGGAAGGCGCCCTTGTGTAAAGGGAGCTGGCGCCGTAGGCGACTGAGGGATTGTCCCAAAATTGAACTAACTTTTGTGCAGTCGAAAAGTAACTTTAATACGGCACAATCCCTCCGTC
>CAZONA010000048.1:0-7842 GCA_964581025.1 uncultured Lachnospiraceae bacterium | reverse complement strand
AAAAAATCGGAAGACTGCGTCTTCCGATTTTTTATTTTCACTTACTTAATATCGAGGTCGTAGATGCCGAAGCCCTGATCGTTACTGAGAAGCTTAACGAGGACGTCGACGGGGGTATCGCCGACGAGAATTTGGCACTCGACGGTATAAACGTTACCGCCGAGGGTTTCGTCGTGATAGGACATATCAATATCGCCGATATCACCGAGAGTTATCTCCTGCGAAAGATCGAGCGAGCAGAGCTTTTCATTATTTTTAACCATATCGACGACGTTTTCGGGTGTGAGGGGAGAGCTCGGATGAACAAGCTCCTCCGCCTTTTCGACGGTGGGATTTTTAACGAGCACGGTGATCTGCTCGGCAAATTCGGTTATTTTCTGCGACTCTTCCTTCATTTCATTAATAAAGCTACAGGACGACAGGCAGAGCAGCACACAGAGGGCGATGGCTGCGATTCTCAAATTTTTCATTATTATATCTCCTTTATCGGATCAAATATTCGGGGGCGCATGCGTCCCCTCAAGGTAAATATATCATATTTTTAGTTTATTGTCAATAGCGCATCGCATTTTAAGTTGACAAACGGTGGGGGCTGTGATAAAATATCATTAAAGAAAATGCATTTTGCCCCTCGGGGCATTGGATCGAGGTTTATTATGAAAACTAAGCTAACTAAAAAATTCTGGCTCTCGCTCGTGCTCTTCGGGCTTGTCGGTCAGGTGGCGTGGGTAGTTGAAAACATGTACCTGAACGTCTTTATCTACGATATGTTCCGTGCAAGTGCGAACGACATTTCCCTGATGGTCGGGGCAAGTGCCGTGGCAGCTACGGTTACGACCGTCTTTATCGGTGCGCTCTCCGACAGGCTCGGTAAGCGCAAGATCTTCATCTGCGGCGGCTACGTGGCTTGGGGAATATCCATCGTCGGCTTTGCGCTCATAAGGACGGATCTACTTGAACCGATCGTGCCTGCGACCGTTTCCGTGGCGAGCGTCGGCATTTCCCTCGTTATCATTCTCGATTGCGTTATGACCTTTTTCGGCTCAAGTGCGAACGACGCCGCCTTCAATGCGTGGCTGACGGATTCGACGGACGAAACCAACCGAGGCAGTGCGGAGGGTATCAACGCCATGATGCCCCTCATTGCGATACTCGTCGTATTCGGCGGATTTATGCTTCTTCCCAAAGAGGATCTTGCGACCTACTGGACGACCGTTTTCGTGATAATCGGTGCTGTGGTGCTTGTTATCGGCGTGCTCGGATTTTTCATTGTCGAGGATCCCGACATCAAGCCCTCGGAAACGGGATATCTCAAAAACATCGTCTACGGCTTCCGCCCCTCGACGATCCGCTCGCTCCCCTCGCTCTATATTTCCCTTGGGTGCTTCATAATATTCAATATTTCGATACAGATATTTATGCCCTACCTGATACTTTATTACGAAAAATCCCTCGCCCTTGACAACTACGTGCTCATAATGGCTCCGGCGATCGTCGTCGCCTCGGTCATTACTGCCTTTTGGGGCAAGGTCTACGACCGCCGAGGCTTTGATTTTTCGCTCGCCGTGGCGTTTGCGTGGCTCTGCGTCGGGTACATGATCCTCTTCCTTTTCAAAAACACGGCTCTCGTGTTTATCGGCTCGCTCCTTATGATGAGCGGCTACCTCTCCTCGATGGCTGTGTGGGGCGCACGCATTCGTGATCTCACGCCTGCGGGCAAGGCGGGAATGCTTCAGGGCGTTCGGATCTTTTCGCAGGTGCTCGTTCCCGGCGTGGTCGGTCCGAGTGTCGGTGCGTGGATTCTTCGTGATGCGGACAAGATAGTAAATTCCGACGGAACGGAATCCTTTATCCCCAACGAAAGCATCTTCCTCGGTGCGCTCGTGGCGGCGGTGGTGGCGTATGCGGTGCTTACGCTTTGCAAAAAGGTTGGCAAGAAGGAGGAAAATTCGCAAAATGGCTAAAAAAGCGGAATTAAATTACGGACTTCGCACTCCGTTTGAGGCGGACGGTGCGTGTGCGTGGGACGAATACCCCCGTCCCTCGCTGAGAAGAAGCTCATACATATCCTTAAACGGCGAATGGGAGCTTGAGGCTTCAAGCGGCGAAAGCGGCGAGCGTGTGCCGCTCGGCAGGATAAACGTGCCGTTCGTGCCGGAATCCCGACTCTCCGGAATCGAGCGCAAGAGGCAGTCCGGCGAAATATATTATTACAAAAGATCCCTCTCCCTTACAAATAAGGAGCTGAGCGGTCGCTTGATACTTCACGTCGGTGCGGCGGATCAGATATCCCGTGTCCTTGTAGGCGGAAAATTCGTCGGCGGTCAGGTCGGTGGATATCTGCCATACTCTCTTGACATCACGGACGAGGTGCACGAGGGCGAGAACGATATTGAAATCGAGGTCGTCGACGAGCTGTCGACGGAATACGCCTACGGCAAGCAGAGAAAGGACCGTGGCGGTATGTGGTACACCCCCATCAGCGGCATCTGGCAGAGCGTTTGGTGCGAGGTCGTGCCCGAAAATTATATAAGAAATATACGCATCACCCCTCGCTCGCTCGACACGGTAACGGTGGACGTTGACGCAAACGCAGGCGAGCGTGAGCTGATTTTGCATCTGCCCGAGGGGGACGTGAGCTATAAATTTGAGGCGGATTTTATCGATATAACCCTTGAAAATCCCGTTTGCTGGACGCCCGACGATCCCCATCTTTACGAATTTACGCTCAAATACGGCGAGGACGAGGTCGACTCGTATTTTGCCCTGCGCACCGTGGGAACGGCGGAGCGGAACGGCAAGGTTTACATAGCCCTCAACGGCGAGCCGATACTCTGCCACGGACTGCTCGATCAGGGCTATTTCAGCGACGGAATTTATTTGCCGGCAAGCCCCCGTGGCTTTGAAAACGATATTCTGACGATGAAGAGCCTCGGCTTTAATATGCTTCGCAAGCACATCAAGATAGAGCCGGAGCTGTTCTACTATTACTGCGACAAGCACGGCATGCTCGTATTTCAGGATATGGTCAACAGCGGAAAATATAGCTTTCTGCTCGACACGGCACTCCCCACGATCGGCATCAAGCGTGGGATCTCTCACAGGGCAAGCGAGGAACGCCGCACCGCCTTTGAGTACGACTGCCGCAGGACGCTTGATCTCCTATACAATCACCCCTCGGTCGTTTACTACACCGTTTTCAACGAGGGTTGGGGGCAGTACGACGCCGACAGGATCTACGGCGAGCTTAAGGAATACGACGGAACACGCCTTTACGACGCAACGTCGGGCTGGTTCAGGGAAAATAGGAGCGACATCGACAGCGAGCACATATATTTTAGGAAGATCAAAATGAAAAACGGCGGCGAGCGTCCGCTCGTGCTCTCGGAATTCGGCGGATACTCCTTCAAGCTGGCGGAGCATTCCTTCAACCTCGGCAAGACCTACGGTTACCGCTTTTTCGAGGAGCGTGAGGCGTTCGAGAACGCACTCGTCGCACTTTACGAGGACGAAATCATTCCCTGCGTCGAGCGTGAGGGGCTCTGCGGACTCGTCTACACGCAGGTAAGCGACGTCGAGGACGAAACGAACGGGCTTTTCACCTACGACAGACAGGTGCTGAAGGTCGACCGCAAGAGAATGCGTGCCCTCTCCGAAAAGCTCCGCTCCGCTTTTGCGAGGGCGGTCGAAAATAAGTAAGTTTTTGCTCAAATCGCAGATAAAATATTGACTTTTTATAAAATCGGTGTATAATTATCTGTGGTACATTGAACTTTGCTTCGGCAAGGAAAGGAAAATACATTATGACAGAATTTTTATCTTCAAGCGATAAGAGAACCTGCTATTGCGGCAATCTTACCGAAGAATATATCGGAAAGGAAGTTTGCGTCATGGGTTGGGTGCAGAGGCAGAGAGACCTCGGTGCGCTCATCTTCATCGACCTGCGTGACAGAACGGGCATCGTTCAGCTCGCATTTGACGACGGAACGGACAGGGAGATATTCGACAAGGCTTTCTCCTGCCGTGCGGAATACGTCGTTTGCGCTCACGGCGTTGTGAGATACAGGGGCGAGGGTGCGATAAATCCCAATCTCCCCACGGGTATGCTCGAGGTGTACGTAAAGGAATTCAAGATCCTCTCCGCCGCTCAGACTCCTCCCTTTGAGGTGAGCGACACGAAGAAGGTTAAGGACGAAACGGCACTTAAATACCGCTACGTCGACCTCCGCCGTCCCGAGCTTCAGAAAAACATCAAAATGCGCCACGATATCGCAAGGATCGCACGTGAATATTATTACGAAAACGGCTTCCTCGAGATCGAAACTCCAATGATGATAAAGCCCACGCCCGAGGGCGCACGAGATTACATCGTGCCCTCTCGCATTCACAAGGGCAGCTTTTACGCACTTCCCCAGTCGCCCCAGATCTATAAGCAGCTGCTTATGCTCTCGGGCTTTGACCGCTACGTGCAGATAGCAAGATGCTTCCGTGACGAGGACCTGCGTGCCGACCGTCAGCCCGAATTTACTCAGATCGACCTTGAAATGTCCTTCGCAACTCAGGAGGATATCATGGCGATGAACGAGGGCTTTATCAAGCGTGCGTTCCGTGAGATCCTCGGCGTTGAGGTCGAAACGCCCATGCAGCACATGACCTATGCCGAGGCTATGAGCAGATACGGCTCGGACAAGCCCGACACAAGATACGGAATGGAGATCGTCGACATCTCCGACAAGGTCAAAAATTCCGAATTTGCAGTATTCAAGAATGCGCTTGAGTGCGGCGGCAACGTTCGTGCGATCGTTGCTAAGGGTGCGGCTCACGTGCTCACGAGGAAAGAAATAGACAAGCTAACCGATCACGCAAAGGGTATCGGTGCTAAGGGACTTGCATACGTTCGTTGGGTTGACGAAGCGCCGAACTGCTCTTTTGCAAAGTTTATGACCGAGGAGGAGCTTTCCGCAATCTATTCTGCGGTGGGACTTGAGGCAGGCGACGTTATGCTTATCTGTGCGGACAAGAATAAGATCGTTCTTCCCACGCTCGGTGCGATCCGTCAGATAGTCGCAAGAAAGCTTGACATAATTCCGAAGGACAAATTCAACTTCCTTTGGATAACCGAATTCCCCTTCTTCGAGTGGAACGAGGAAACGGAGCATTGGGACGCAATGCATCACCCCTTTACAATGCCGCTTGAGGAATGCCTGCCCTACCTTGAGAGCGATCCCGGTTCCGTCCGTGCGAAGTGCTACGATATGGTGCTCAACGGCACGGAGCTTCTCTCCGGCTCGATCCGCATAACCGATTGGCAGCTTCAGGAGAAGATGTTCAAGGCTCTCGGACTCTCGCCCGAGGAGATCGAGGCAAAATTCGGCTTCCTTGTCGAAGCGTACAAATACGGCGCACCGCCCCACGGCGGCTCGGGTATGGGGCTTGACCGCCTTGCGATGGTAATGAGCGGTGCGGACAGCCTGCGAGACGTTATCGCCTTCCCGAAGGTGCAGAACGCAAGCGAGCTGATGAGCAAGTGCCCCGCTCCCCAGGACGATGCAACCCTCAGAGATCTCGGAATAATGCTTATTCCGGACGAGGAATAATTTTTACGAATTTACTTACAATATTATAAAAAACAAGATCCGTGACGGAGAAGAAACCGAGAAGCAGCCTTACAGAGAGTGCCCACAGCTGAGAGAGCGCAGGCGGACTCGGACTGTGCACTCCCGAGATCTCCGACGCCGTCGGCGTGCTCCTCGCGATAAGGGGGAGAGATGGATTTCAAATTTCGAAATTCAAGCAGAGTGGAACCGCGTTTTAATTGTAAAAATGCCTCTGTGCGTCGGCACGGGGGCATTTTGCTTTTTTCGGGGGTATTTGCGCAAAAAATATAAATTTTTAAGGATAAAGAGGTAAAAAATGAAGCTTTACAATACGGCAACAAGGCAGAGAGAGGAATTTATACCGAACGAGGCGGGCAAGGTGAGCATGTACACCTGCGGGCCGACGGTGTATCACTTTGCCCATATAGGAAATCTGCGCTCGTACATTATGGAGGATGTGCTCGAAAAGTACCTGCGCTACGTCGGCTACGACGTCAAGAGAGTTATGAACATCACGGATGTCGGACACCTCACGAGCGATGCGGACGAGGGCGAGGACAAGATGCTCAAGGGCGCAAAGCGTGAGCACAAGACGGTCATGGAGATCGCAAAATTCTACACGGACGCATTTTTCTCCGACTGTGCAAAGCTCAATATTAAAACCCCCGACGTCGTCGAGCCGGCGACGGGCTGTATCGACGATTTTATCCGTGTTATCGAGGGCTTGATCGAAAAGGGATACGCATATCTCGCCGGCGGAAACGTGTATTTTGACACCTCGAAGCTCGAAAAATACTACGTTTTCAACGATTTTAAGGAGGACGACCTCGCCGTCGGCGTCAGAGAGGGCGTCGAGGAGGACACGAATAAGAAAAATAAGAACGATTTCGTTCTTTGGTTCACTAAATCGAAATTCGAGGATCAGGCGCTTAAATGGGACTCCCCGTGGGGCGTCGGTTACCCCGGCTGGCACATCGAGTGCTCCTGCATCAGCATGAAGCACCTCGGCGAGAGGCTTGACATTCACTGCGGCGGAATCGACAACGCATTCCCCCACCACACGAACGAAATTGCACAGAGCGAGGCGTACCTCGGACATAAGTGGTGCAATTATTGGTTTCACGTGCTCCACCTCAACACAAACAGCGGCAAAATGAGCAAGTCGACGGGCGAATTTCTGACCGTTTCTCTGCTCGAGAGCAAGGGCTACGATCCGATGGAATACCGCTTCTTCTGCCTGCAGAGCCACTATCGCAAAAATCTCGTGTTCAGCTATGAAAATTTGGATAACGCAAAAACGGCTTACGCAAAGCTCGTCGCAAAGATTGCCGCACTCCGTGAGGGCGGCGAGGTCGACGGTGAAAAATTCGACGCGCTCAAGGCAAGATTTACCGACGCTATGGATAACGATCTCAATACCTCGCTCGGTATAACCGCTCTTTACGACGTGCTCAAATCCGATGCCGACGACGCAACGAAGCTTGCGCTCATCGCCGACTTCGACAGAGTCCTCTCGCTTGACCTTGTCGGACACGCAAGAGCGTTCAGAGTGCGTGAGGAGGAAAAGAAAAACGCCGTTCCCGAGGGCGTTTCGCCCGAGCTTGCGGCGGAGATCGAGGCTTTGATAGTCGAGAGAAAGGAAGCAAAGAAGGCTAAAAATTACGCCCGTGCGGACGAGATACGTAAGCACCTTGCCGACCGTGGAATCGTCCTTGTGGATACAAGTGCCGGAACGACGTATAAGCTCTCTTGATAAGAATATGAGGGAATTTTTCAAAAAATACAGAGAGATAATTACCTACCTTGCGTTCGGCGTGCTGACGACAGCCGTCTCGATGGGCGTGTATTTTGCACTGCTTGCTATATTCGAGCACGTGATCGGAATCTCGCCGAGCGCACCGGAATTCAACGCCGTGCGACTGCTTGCACAGGCTGCGCAGTGGATCGCAGGCGTCCTCGTCGCATTCTTCACCAATAAAAAATGGGTGTTCGAATCGGAGGGCGGCGGCATAAGACGCACCGTAAGCGAGCTTTTGACCTTCGCACTCGGAAGACTCGGAACGCTCGGACTTGATACAATCCTGACCTTCGGAACGGTCTGGGTGCTCGAAGCTCTCGGCTATACGCCGTTCCGCTTCGTCCTCACATTTACCCCCGACCTCTGGTCAAAGATCGTCTCGAGCATCGTCGTCGTCATTGCGAATTACGTCATAAGTAAATATCTCGTTTTTAAGAAAAAATAGAG
>CAZONA010000047.1:0-8364 GCA_964581025.1 uncultured Lachnospiraceae bacterium | reverse complement strand
CGCAAAAAATCCCGTATTTATATACGGGATCTTTGATTTTTAATTTTCGAAAATTACCCCCGCGCAATCGTGTGCCGGAAATATAGAACCCTGTATCCAGGGCGGTGCTCTATTGCCGTCTTTACTGCTCCCAGCGTCCGGGCCTCCTGCCAAGACAAGTCAATTGGGGAGAGGTCGGGAGGTCTGCAAACCAACGTCAAAGCTATCTTCGAGCTCCTTTAATCAAATGTAGGTTCAATCAACCGATCATCACGGTATGCGCAGGATTTTTCCGTTTTCGGCGGAGATCAGTCCTCCGCTTCGGCGTCGTAGTCGATCTCGCTTGCGAAAAGCTCGTCGAAATAGTCCGCCGCCATATCGAATTCCGCATCGTCGTCGATGGAAACGAGCGCTTCCTCGCCGTCCTCCTCAACGGATTTCAATATGGTATATTCGCAGAATTCCTTATCGGGATCGTCCTCTGCCGGAATGAACGCATAGTACTGCGTGCCCTTAAGCTCAGCCGCTCCGATAAGCTCGAATTCTATCTCATTTCCCTCCTCGTCGGTGAGGGTGAAAAATTCTCTTTCGTTATTATTCGTGTCCATAATTTCGCTCCTTTATTATTCTAATACTATTGTAACCGATTTATGCATTTTTGTCAATAGATATCTTCAAAATTTAACAGCTCACAGAGCACGGAATTACTGACCTCGAATCCCCTCTCGGTAAGGTGCACCGTATCGCCCGACTCAAAGAGCAATCCGGCATCTTGAAATTTCCGCACTCCCTCGCCGTATTTTGTATCAAAATCGCTACCGAAGCGGTGAAAAAATTCGCTTTTCGATATTCCGTCCGAGGTGCGAAGTCCGAGCATGAGAAATTCCAGCTCCCTCTCCGCCGCCCCGATTTTTCGGGCATTTTCGGTACGCTCGCCGCAGAGATATTCGGACATATCGGCGGTATTTTCCCGTCTTTCGCCCAAAATATCGGAATGCGCCGCAAGTCCTACTCCGAGGTACTCGTCAAGTCGCCAATATTTCATATTATGCCTGCTCCGTCTGCCGCAGCGTGCGAAGTTGCTTATTTCGTAATGCTCATATCCCGCTCTGCGAAGCGTTTCGACGGTCTGCTCGTACATATCGGCGGCGAGGTCGTCGTCGGGCAGGTCGTATTTTTCCCGAAAACGCCAAAGCGGCGTTCCCTCCTCGAGCTGAAGGCTGTAAACGGAAACGTGGTCGGGGCGAAGCTTGATTATTTGATCTATTGAATATTCAAGGCTTTCCGCTGTTTGAGACGGCAGGGCGAGCATCAGATCGACGCTTATATTATCAAATCCGGCACGCCGTGCGTCGAGAAAGGTTTGCCTCGCCTCATCAAACGTATGCCGTCTGCCGATGATTTTAAGCTCCGCATCGAGCGCACTCTGTATGCCGATCGAGAGTCTGTTGATCCCGAGCGTGCGGAGGCTGTGAAAATATTCCTCGCCATCCGAGATATGCGTCAGCGGATTACACTCGAGGGTGATCTCCGCACTCTCCGAAATTTCGAAGCTTTCTCTTGCAAAATCAAGTATTCTCCGAATTTGCCCCGATTTAAGAATGCTCGGCGTGCCGCCGCCGAGGTAGACGGTATCGAAAACATATCCCCTGCCTCGAAGCCGCTCGCCCCATTCCGCCATCTCCTCACAGAGTGCGGCGACGTAATTGTCGATTTCCGTTTGCGTTTTCGCTCTTGCGGAGACGAAATCGCAATAGAGGCACTTGGAGCGGCAAAATGGCACGTGTATATAAAGCCCCGAGACGTGCGGGGCTTTATCGGTATTTTTTTGCATATTGATTTTCATATCAGTCGTTATCGTCAAGTCGAAGCACCGCCATAAACGCCTCGGGGGACACCTGGACGCTTCCGAGCTGGCGCATCTTCTTCTTGCCCTCCTTCTGCTTCTCGAGCAGCTTTTTCTTTCTCGTGATATCGCCGCCGTAGCATTTTGCGAGGACGTCCTTACGCATTGCCTTGACCGTTTCACGGGCGATTATCTTTGAGCCGATAGCCGCCTGGATCGGAATTTCGAAAAGCTGACGGGGGATATTTTCCTTGAGCTTTTCGGCAATTCTCCTCGCTCTCGCATACGCCTTTTCCTCGTGGACGATGAACGAAAGTGCGTCGACCTGCTCGCCGTTAAGCAGGAAATCGAGCTTGACAAGATCGCTCTTGCCGTACTCGGAAAGCTCGTAATCGAGGCTTGCGTATCCTCTGGAGCGGCTCTTGAGTGCGTCGAAGAAGTCGTATATTATCTCGTTGAGCGGCAGCTTATAGTGCAGCTCGACACGGGTTGTATCAATATATTTCATATCGACGAAAATTCCCCGCCTGTCCTGACAAAGATCCATAAGTCCGCCGACGTACTCGGTGGGGGTGATTATGGATGCCTTGACGAGCGGCTCGTATGCCGCCTCTATCTCGTCGGGGGAGGGGTAGTTTGAGGGGTTATCGACTCTGACCTCCTCGCCGTTTCTCTTTACGACCTTATAAATAACGCTCGGGGCGGTGGTGATGAGGTCGAGATTGAATTCCCTCTCGAGCCTTTCCTCGATTATCTCCATGTGAAGAAGCCCCAAAAATCCACAACGGAATCCGAAGCCGAGAGCTATCGAGGTCTCCGGCTCAAAGGAAAGTGCGGCGTCGTTGAGCTTGAGCTTTTCAAGCGCATCACGCAGATCTCCGTATCGTGAGCCGTCCGCAGGATAGATTCCGGCAAAGACCATCGGCTGTGCCGCCTTAAAGCCCGGGAGTGCCTCGGCGGTGGGGCGTGAGGTGTGGGTTATCGTATCGCCGATACGGGTGTCGCCGACGCTCTTGATCGAAGCGGTGATGTATCCGACGTCCCCTGCCGCAAGCTCGTCGCAGCTCTTTATCCCAAACGGCTCCATCGTGCCGACGTCCACGACCTCGTAGGTCTGACCTGCGCTCATCATCGTGATATTGTCGCCTGCACGGAGCTTGCCGTCGATTATCTTTACGTACACGACGACGCCGAGGTAGCTGTCGTAGTACGAATCGAATATAAGTGCCTTGAGCGGAGCGTCCTCATCTCCCGAGGGTGGGGGAATAAGCTCTACCGCCGCCTCGAGCACCTGCTCGATATTGAGTCCCGTTTTTGCCGAAACTGCCGGGCAGGACTGCGCTTCAATTCCTATAATATCCTCGATCTCGTCCCTGCAACGTTGAATATCCGCACTCGGCAGGTCGATTTTGTTTATTACGGGAACGATCTCAAGGTTTGCGTCCACCGCAAGATATGCGTTGGCGAGCGTCTGCGCCTCGATTCCCTGCGTTGCGTCCACGACGAGCAATGCGCCCTCGCAGGCATTGAGCGAACGGGAGACCTCGTAGTTGAAGTCCACGTGCCCGGGGGTGTCGATAAGGTTGAAGGTATAGCTCTCACCGTTCGGTGCGGTGTAATCGAGCTTAACCGCACGTGCCTTTATCGTGATCCCGCGCTCACGCTCGAGATCCATGTTATCAAGTATCTGGTCCTCCATTTCACGCTTTGACACGGTCTGCGTCGCCTCGAGAATTCTGTCGGCGAGCGTGCTCTTGCCGTGGTCAATGTGCGCAATTATGGAAAAATTTCTTATGTGCTTTTGTCTTTCGTTCATTTGCGGTTTCCTTTGATTCGGACTTTTTATTTATCAAAATTCAAATATTCGAATATTTTATATATATCCCCGGCGCCCATGACGACGAGGACGTCGCCGGGGTAGAGGAGCTTATTTATCTGCTCGGCGATACTTTCAACGCCGCCGATATACTCCGCCTTCTCGCCTATCCGTATTGCGAGAGTTTTGCCGCTGATTCCGAGGTCATCGGTCTCTCTTGCCGGGTATATATCGGAGATGAACACCCTATCCGCCGATTCAAATGCGTGGGAAAACTCCTCCATCAGAGTGTATGTTCTGGTATAGGTATGGGGCTGAAAAACGCAGAAAAGTCGCTCGGGGGAGCGTTTTGCGATTCCCGAAAGAGTCGAGGCAACCTCTGTGGGATGGTGTCCGTAATCGTCAAAGACGGGTGCGCCGTTGACCGTGCCCTTATATTCCATTCGACGCTTTGCGCCGCGGAATTTGAAAAGTCCCCTCGCCATCGGTTCGGGCTCAAGTCCCGAGAGGTGTCCTGCGGCAAATGCGGCAAGTGCATTATAGACGTTATGCTCGCCCGTTACGGAGAGCTTTACGTGGGCAAGGAAGCCGTCCCGTCCCATAATATCGAACTCCGCCATGCCGTCTGGATATCTTATATTTATTGCGTAGTAATCCGCCGTGTCGGATTTTGCGGAAAAGGTAACTATCCTGCCGTGATAATTTTCAAGGGCTTTCGGGATAAATTCGTTATCGGCGTTTGCGATGACCGTTCCCCCATCTCCCGTTATTGCGGCAAAGCGTGCATAGGACTCGCAGATCTGATCCATGCTCTTGAAATAATCGACGTGATCCATCTCGATATTGAGAATTATCGCCGTCGAGGGATTAAAATCAAGGAAGGAATCCATATACTCACACGCCTCGAAGATGAAATTCTCTCCGCCTCCGATGCGGTACGCACCGCCCATGGCATCAAGCTCCGCACCCGAGAGCACGGTGGGGTCTCCCCCCGCCTCCATAAAAACGGTTGCGCACATCGAGGTGCAGGTGCTCTTTCCGTGCATGCCGGAAACGCCGATCCTGTTTCCGTAGCCGAGCATTATATATCCGAGATAATCCGCACGTGAGATACAGGGTATTCCACGCTCGAGGGCTCGCAGATATTCGGGATTGTCCCCCGAGATTGCGACGGTATAAACGACAGCGTCGTAGCTCTCGATATTCTTTGCGTCGTGGGAATAGAACACCTCTATCCCCTCGCCCCTGAGCCTTTCGGTAAGGGCGGTCATCTCCCTATCCGAGCCTCCGACTCTGTAAGATCGCAGGTGGGATATGTGGGCAAGCGAGGACATATTTATTCCTCCGATGCCTATAAAATATATACTTTTACAGTCCTTCAGCATTTCGCCGATCCGCTCGGCTCCGAAATGTGTATTGGGCGTTGACATATTTTCTCCTCTCAAAAATGATTGAAAATGATCAAAAAATGCACTCGTTCACAAAAAGTTCACAACGTGTTTTCAAAAAAATCGCAATTCGGTATAAGTGTAGTAATAAATAGGGTATACAATAATAATACACATTTTTATAAATGCAAAGGAGATCTCAAAATGAAAATCACAGACGTCAAGATAAGGAAAATATTCCAAAACAGCGCAATGAAGGCTATCGCCTCCGTTACGTTTGACGACCAGCTCGCGGTACACGACATCAAGATCATCAACGCAAGGGACAGGCAGTTTATCGTTATGCCTAACCGCAAATGCCCCGATGATACTTATCGTGATGTCGTTCATCCCGTCAATTCCGAATTCCGTGCTATGATCGAGGAAGCCGTAATGGCTGCCTACGAAGCAGAGCTTGCGGCAGAGGCAAACGCCGAGACGAGCGAGGACGCCGATATTTGATATTATGATCTGCGATACACTGCCACACCGAGAGGTGTGGCAGTTTTTTTATATTTTTAATTTTTCAGATCTCCGAAAACGTACCGTGGGAGAACAAAAATCCGCTCTCCGAGGTATAGAGATTTCCAAAGCTACCGACGTAGCCCGAAAGAGCACCCGGATTGAACAGAACAAGATCCCTGTCGACTCCGCAGACGCTCCCCTTTTTAATATATTCAAGCACCGGGCTGTGCGTGTGTCCGAATATCACGGCGTCCGCACCCCGTGCAGAAGCCTCTCGGCAAAGCTCGCCCACTCCGCTTTTGACGGAATAGCCGTGCCCGTGGGTTATGAAAATTTTTCCGCACTCCGCCATAACGGTATTTACAAGCTCAATTACCTCTCCCCTCGGCGAAATTCCGTCCCGAGCGTCGCAATTTCCACGCACGGCGTAGACGATCAGCTCGTCGTAGCACGGGAGCGAAAAAAGATCGCAAAGCCCGTCCCCGAGAAATATCACACGGAGCGGCTCGCCGCCTCTCTGCTGTGAGCGTCTTAGGGAAATAAGCTTCTCAAGCCTCGATTTCATTCCGTGCGTGTCGGAAATTATGAGGTATTCCGCCATCGTACCTCAGATGCGCTTGCTGTACTTCGCCGCCGCCTTCATTACGTCGGGATCCTTTGCTACGGGCTGGCACGCCTTCGGCAGAGAAAGCTCGATTATCTGCTTTTCAACCGTTACGGTAAGCTTGCCGTTTATCCTCTCGATCTCGCCGTCGACGGAAATGTCCGTGGGCTGTGCAAAGCGCACCTCGACCTTGTTGCACTTCTTGTATCCGAGTATGTTCGACGCATCTATCTTCGTAAGGTGCGTACCCGCCTTGTAATGACCTATAAGGTTCAGGAGCTGTCCGAGATTTACCTTGTCGACGATGCAAACGTCGATGACGCCGTCGTCGAAAAGGGATGCGGGGGTTGCGTGATAGCCGCCGCCGTAAAAGCTTCCGTTTGCGATGGCGCAGAGCTGATATTCGCTTCCACGGTACTCCTTGCCGTCAAAGGAAACCTTGCCCTTGACTATCGCCGTGCCGAGCTGGGTTATCTTCTGCACCACGCCCATCGTGTAGGCGAGATTGCTCGGAATGAACACGCTGCGGCGATTGAGTGCCGCCTGCTTGACGATCTCGCAGTCGAAGCCCGTGTTTATAAGATTTATAGCATATTTGTTGCCGTTATACTTCAAAAGGTCGATTCTTCTCGTCTCGCCGTCAAGCTGTGCGTCGATGTCGAAAAGCTTCTCCGTATGCTCGAAATTTCTGACGAAATCGTTTCCCGTGCCCATCGGAATTACGCCGAGCTGGGCGTGAGGAAAGCCTACGATGCCCGATGCGACCTCCCGTATCGTGCCGTCTCCGCCGACTGCGTAAAATCTCATCGGCTCGCCGCTACCCTCGCAGACGGAACGAACGTAATCTGTCGCCTCTCCTATCTTCTCCGTAACGTGCACCTCGTAGGCGACGCCTCTGCGGTCGCAGACCTTGTGGATCTCGTCGATAAGCTCATGAAATTTGATCCCCTTTCCTGCAGCGGGATTCATTATAAAATAGTGTTTCATATATAACTCCTTTTAGTCGTTCAAAAGCATAGCAACCTATAGTTACATTAATTTTAACACAATATTGTCCCCGTGTCAACATTTTTATTTTCGATACATATAATGTAGCGTGATCGCACCGCCGCACGTACCCGTCAAAATCCCGTATCTACGGCAAAAACGGGAACTTTTAGGCGGATCGGTGCGAAATTGTAAATTTTTTTGGTTTTGGAGGTTTGACGTGAATTTTGATAGGGATTCGCTCTCGGAGATCTTGAAAATGGACGATCGGCAGCTCTCCGAGCTGCTCAAAAACCTTGCCGCAAAATCGGGAGTCGATACATCGAATTTGAAGCTCGATTCCGAGGGACTCGCAGGATTGCGTAGGGCACTTTCACTCGCAACGGACGAGGAAATCGCCGCACTCGTCGGTCGGCTCGGGGGTGATAAAAATGGATAACGGAACGGGCGTCGGCGGTGCGGACGCTCTCTCGCTCGTGTCAACTCTCCTTGCCGATCCCAAGACCGTCTCAAAGCTTATGAGCGTGCTCTCGGAGCATTCCGCAAGGAATAACGAAGGTGCAATGAGCGTTGAAGAAGCAAGTGCACCCGAGGAAAAGAGAGAAATATCCGAGGATGTGCAAGACGACGAGAGCCCCCAAAACGCCGAGGTGCTCGAAAAGCTCTCGGGCGTGCTTTCCTCAATCGCCACACCCGAAAGCACAAAGACGGACTCGCCCGTCGCCAAGCATACCGCCCTGCTACTCGCCGTCAAGCCCTATCTCTCCCCTCGCAGAGCGGAGCTGATCGACGAAATTTTGCGGCTCGGGGATCTCGGGGAGATATTTCGAAGGCTTGGAGGCGGAGGGTGAATTTTGAAATCATTTTAGCCGCACCTGCGGCGGATCGGAGAGTTGAATGTATTACAGTAAGCGTGGCTCGGAGGGGGTAGCCGTTCCGAGAAATTATAGCGGAAGCCTATTTCGTGTCGTGGACGAAAGCGATAGAACCCCGCCGGATAGAGATCCGATGGATAGAGATCCGCCGGAACGAAAAAACTCCGAAAACGCCGGAGCTGAGTGCCGAGCGTGCACCGGAGCGTGTAAAAAAGACGACGGCGGACTTGTAACGCTTTCGCATATTTTTTCGGGAATATCGGTCGAGGAGCTCCTGCTCGTCGGTCTGATGACCGTAATACATAGGGATGACCCCGACGATCCAATATTGCTCGTCCTGCTCGTCTTGCTCATGGCGAGGTGAG
>CAZONA010000046.1:0-8404 GCA_964581025.1 uncultured Lachnospiraceae bacterium | reverse complement strand
GGTGGATTTTTGCGGAGCAAAAAGACGGAAGGAGCGTGCGCAACTTTGGAGTTTGCACAAATTTTCTTGTCGCGCGTGCTCCTTCAGTCAGCTACGCTGACAGATCCCTCCTGGAGGGAGCCTCTCATAGACCACGCCTTGTACAATAGAGGTGTTGTTTGCGATAATCTACTGTTTTTCAAAAGTTAGTTCAATTCGGAGCGGGCGACCTGTGGTCGCCCGCTTCGAATTGAAGTAACTTTTTCGAAAAGCACCGCATTGCACGATTTTTTTATAAATGTGTGTGCTGTTAATTTTCTGCGCCCGCTCGCTCCGTGGGTGCAGTCGCTATATCTCCGCAGGATTAGGTGCATTTCGAGGGAAAGGCGACGGTGGGGGAGACAGCAAGACTTCTTCAACGCTTTTTCTTTTGAGCAAGATAGCCCCACTCCGCCTTGTCTGCCTTACGGCAGCCATTTGCTACGCAAAATCGGCGGCAGAAAAAGCTTTGCAAAAAGAAAATGCCGATTTGCGCTCACGCCGCGCGGGCGCCAGCCTTTTGAAAAAGGCTTGGCGAAAACTTTTATTAGGGGCGACACCAATTTAGTGCGGCGAAAACTTTTAATCGTGCGGCTTCGCCGCAGGCAACGGGGATTTAGTGCGGCGGCAACTTTTGGGTGCGGCTTCGCCGCAGGCATCAAAAAAACCGAGCTTTCGCTCGGTTTTTCTTTAATTCATCTCATTTTCCCGGCGGTGAGGCGGATGAGGAGTGCCTTATTATCCGGCTGGGTATTTGCCTCATGTGCGGCACGGTTTCTCCTGATCTCGCCGCATTTCGTGCACCTATGCACAATGACAAACCCTTTTTTCGGATCGGTCTCGACGGCTATCGGCTCCATCAGTCCTCTACACTCGTTATCCCGATCGCCCGGGTTGACGTCCACGTGGAGCGACCACAGGCAAAACGGGCAATGATTTCTCGAGGAATAGCCGAGTGGCTCGACCTGCTTTCCGCAATGGGCACAGACAAATGCGGAATCGTTCTTGGTAAACAGCTTTTTTTCAAGCTCGCTCATATTTTCTCCTTAAAATTCAAAATAAATATTAGGTCTGTAATCCGACGAGGAAATATAGACTATGCAAAGCACGAACATCGCAACGAGCACGGTGTCGCACGCAAGCGTTATGACGCTCTCGCCCCTTTTGCCACGGTGCTTTTCCCGAAGCTTCATCAAAAATTCACGTGGGTAGGGTGTGCAGGCAAAGCCGAGTGCCGCCACAAGCAAGAGATTTCTGACGAGGGTATATCCGAATTCGACGTTACAAAACGGCAATCCGGAAATTCCGAGCATTCCCGAGAGGTAGGAAATTATCGTTTCCGCCCCTCCAAGCTCGGGCTTGAAATAAAATATGAGCCAGCCGACGAGCACGAAAAATGCGGTATAGACGTGGCAAATTGCCGCAGGGAGCTTATCGAGAAGCTTTGAGAGCACGAGCTTTTCGAGCGTGAGGAGGGCGAAATAATACAGTCCCCAAATCACGAAATTCCACGATGCGCCGTGCCAAAAGCCCGTTAAGAACCAGACGACGAAGAGATTGAAAATCATTCTCCCCCTGCCCCGCCGATTTCCGCCGAGGGGGATATAGACGTATTCACGAAACCACGTTGAGAGCGTGATGTGCCACCTTCTCCAAAATTCCGTGATACTGCGTGAGATGTAGGGGTAATTGAAATTTTCGGGGAAATGGAAGCCGAGGACAAGTCCGAGTCCTATTCCCATATCGCTATAGCCCGAAAAATCGAAATATATCTGAAATGCGTAAAGTATTATGCCGAGCCAGAGAATGAGAACGCTGCTTTGATCACGAGGAATATCCCTTATCTGCTCCCAGAGTGCGCCCGCCGTGTCGGCGAGGAGAACTTTTTTCGCAAGTCCGACGACGAATCTTCTCGCACCACGTGCCGCCTCGTCGAGATCGGTTTTTCTGCTCGCAAGCTCACGGTCGACGTCCGAATATCTGACGATCGGTCCTGCGATAAGTTGCGGAAACATCGAAACGTAAGTGCCGAAGTTTATAAAACTCCTTTGCACGGGCGAGGTCTTGCGGTAGACGTCGATTATGTAGGACATTGATTGGAAGGTGTAGAACGATATACCGACCGGAAGTGCGATCCCTATCGGCTCGAGCGAGAGATTTTCAAGCAGAAAATCGGCGTATTTGAAAAATCCGAGTATTGCGAGATTGAGTGCCACGCCGAGCGTGAGGGCTCTTTTTCTCTTTTTTTCGTCCTCGCCGGCACGGTCGATGAGGTAGCCGAACACGTAGTTCAGAACGATCACCGAGAGCATTACGAGCAAATATATCGGTCGCTCCCAACCGTAGAAAACGAGACTGACCGCAAAAAGCACCGGGTTTCGCCACCCGAGCGGCACGGCAAAATACAGTATCAGCGACAGAGGCAGATACAGAAAAAGAAATTCATTTGATGAAAAGACCATAACTACCTCCTGTGGCTTTGAGTAACATATAAGAAGCTTTCCGCTTTTTTGAAAAAAAGCGAAGCAAAAAACTTTTTATAGGGTGTCAACGCTAATTTTGTATGTAGATATGCTCACACCCCATTACGCAGGGTTTTACCGAGCTCGCCTTCGCTTTCGATCATTTTGCCGATGCCTATACAGACGCTTTCAAGGGGGCTTGGGGCGAGTGCCGTTTTAATTCCGAGCTCTGCGGAGATACATTCCGCAAGTCCCGGCAGGAGTGCGCCGCCGCCCGACAAAATTATTCCTCTATTACAGATATCGCTCGTCAGCTCGGGCGGTGTAACCTCAAGCGCAAGCTTAATTTGATGGACTATGGATGCGATCGCCGGCTTTATTGCGTAGGCGACCTCACGGCTACTGACGCTCGATGCGACGGCTCTTCCCGTCGAAAGATCCCTACCGAATATCTGCATATCCCCTCGGTTTATGGACGGATGAGCCGTTCCGAGCTTGATTTTCAATTTTTCTGCCGTCAGCTCGCCGACCTCGATTCTACGCTCGTTATGCAAATAATTAAGTATTGCGGAATCAAGGTGTGCGCCTGCGATCTTTTGCGAGCGGCTGACGACGATCTTTCCGAGGCTGATGACTGCGACCTCGGTAGTTCCCTCTCCGATATCGACTATCATACAGCCCTTTGCGCTAAGCACCTTAAGCCCTGCGCCGACTGCGGCGGCGAGCGGCTCGGAGACGAGGGAAACGTTCCTCGTACCCGCCTCGTAAATTGCCGTTTGCACCGCTCGACGCTCGACCTCGGTGCATTTCGTGGGCACGCAGGCGTATGCGTCGGGACGGGAGAGGAAGGACACGAGCTCCGCTCTTTCAAAAAGCCTTGTCAGGAGCAGCGTCGTATCGTCCATATCGGCGATAACGCCCTCTCGCACGGGCTTTGAAACTCTTATATGCTTCGGCGTTTTGCCGATCATTCTCTTAGCCGCCGAGCCGATCGCCAGCTCCTTCCCCGTGTTTTTATCAAGTGCTATGACCGTCGGTGAGGAAAGTATTATTCCGTTATCCTTAAGATAGATCAGCGTATTGGCAGATCCGAGATCTATGCCTATTTGCTTTCCCATTTTATTCTCCTTATTTTACAAATTCAAACTCTGTCGACGTTAATGACCGCAAAATACGTTTCGTCGAGCTCCTTAATTTTCTCCCGAATGAGCGAGCAGATCTCTCCGGCGTCCCTCTTTTCCTCAAAGGGCAGCTCGAGATCGAATATGAGATTGGTATGCGTAGGACCTGCGACGCATCTGAAGTCGTGTATTCTGAGTGTGGGTGAGATCTCGCCCACTATCTCCGAAACGCTCTGTCGCAGGGTATTGATCCTCTCGTCGTCGGTAACTATGGGATCCATGTGTATCGTGCAGGTGATGTTATATTCGGTGAGCAGCTGCTTTTCGATATTGTCGATAAGGTCGTGCACCTCGAAGAAATCTCCCTTGCCGTCGACCTCGGCGTGAAACGAAGCGATCGTCGTGCCTGCGCCGTAGGAATGCACCATCAGGTCGTGTATTCCGAGGATTCTCCCGTCCTCGAGAGCCTTTTTCCTTATTATCTCGACGGTGTCGGGATCGGGCGCTGTGCCGAGGATGATATTTTTATTTTCGTTAAGTATCTTAAGCCCGGCGATCATAATAAAGACGGAAACGACGAGTCCGACGTATGCGTCGATATTGAGATCGAATGCGATCCAGACGAGTGCCGAGACGAGCGTTGCCGAGGTGGAGAGCACGTCCGAAAAGCTGTCCGCACTTGCGGCTCTGAGTATTTCCGAGTCGATGGTCGTGCCTATCTTGCGATAGAAAATGCCGAGCCAGAGCTTTGCGAGTATGGAGAGCACGAGCACGACGATCACGTACACGCTCTTACTCATCGCCACAGGCTCAAATATCTTGCCGAACGCCTCCTTCAAGAGATCAAAGCCGATGAGAAGGACGATAACGCCGACCGCCATTGATGCGATATATTCAATTCTTGCGTGCCCGAACGGGTGCTCCCTGTCCGCAGGCTTCGACGAGATCCTGAAGCTTATGAGCGAGATAAGGGACGAGCCTGCGTCGCTCAGGTTGTTTATTGCGTCGGCGGATATTGCGACCGAGCCCGAGATCGAGCCGAATATGAACTTAAACACGAAGAGCAAAAAATTCAGCACGATGCCGACGACGCTCGTCAGCGTGCCGTATTTTCCTCGAATTTTGGGATCGTCGGGCTCAAAATTGCTCCCGACGAAGATTTTTACAAGTAATTTCGTCAAAATATCGACCTCACAGATCAAAAATTTAAGATTTTTTCAAAAAATGTGAAAAAAACTCTTTTCAAAATCGAATAAATGTATTATAATTAACGTATACGAGATTATTATACTACTTTATTTATTCTTTTTCAAGAGCAAAAACGTTTTTTTGAAAATTTGATTTACTTTAGTCGCCACGGCGACGGAACGGAGATCCTTATGAAGCAAAAATACACGGTAAGTCTTGCGGATTGCGAAATACACGTCGTAACCGACGAGCCTCGAGAGGAGGTCGACGCCATAGCCGGTGCTGTGGATCGCAGAATACGCGAGATACATCTGCACAGCAGAAGCTGCTCGAGAGTTGATGCGGCTCTGATACTCTGCCTTGAATACTGCGCCGAAAAGCTCGAGCTCCAGAAGAAGCTCAAGCAGGCAAACGCCGAGATCGAGAGAATGTCGGTGCTTTGCGAGTCGGCATCAAGGGAAAACGCTGCGCTCGAGGGCGAGATAGACGCTCTCCGTGCGTCCCTGTCCCTTTCCGACGGACGCAAGGTACATAGGGCAAGGACCGCCGAGCCCCAGCTCGTGCTTGACGATCTTGCAAAGGCAGACGCACCCGATACCGAGGAGACCGTAAAGGAAAATGCGGTTCATAGGATACTTGCGGACGAGGGACAGAGCACAGATCCCACACCCAAGAAAAAGGGCGGCAGAAAACGCACCGCCACCGCTCAAAAGCCGCAGAGCAAGAAGGTCAGAGCGATGTTCGATATGATATCCTTTGACGACATAGATTCATGAAAACCAACAGCAAAACCAAAGCAAAACGCCCCATAAGCACGCAGAGAGTGGGAGCAGAAAAAAAGCCCTCCGCTCAACCGATGCGTCGCAATGGGGCTTTGTGCGCTCAAAAGGAGCGTATCGACATTGCCCGTGTGATCGTTCCGAGCACGGAGAAAAGGAGGGGTGAGCGTCCCCTTCCCGAGCTGCTCGCACCTGCCGGCTCGCCCGAATCGCTTAAGGCGGCTATCTGCGCAGGTGCGGACGCCGTCTATCTCGGCGGCGTCGGCTTCAATGCGAGAATGAATGCGAAAAATTTCGACACGGCGGAGCTTTCCGACGCCATATCCCTCTTGCATTCGTGCGGCAAGAAGGCGTATATCACGCTAAATACCCTCGTGCACGGGAAGGAGCTTGAGGATTATCTCCGAGCCGCCGAGAGCGCATATCTTTGCGGTGCGGACGCACTCATCGTCGCCGATCTCGGCGGTGCGGAGGCTATTCACCGCCACATTCCCGAGCTTGAGCTCCACGCAAGCACGCAGATGTCGGGGCACAATCTCGACGAGGCGAAGCTGCTTTCGGAGCACGGATTTTCGAGAATGGTCTGCGCACGTGAGCTTTCCTCGGCGGATCTTTCGTACCTTGTTAAAAATTCCCCGATAGAGATCGAAGCGTTCGTGCACGGCGCACTCTGCGTGTGCCACTCGGGGCAATGCCTCTTTTCATCCCTCGTGGGTGGGCGAAGCGGCAACCGTGGCGAATGCGCCCAGCCCTGCCGACTTCCCTATTCCGTCGGGGGCAAAACGGAATACCCCCTCTCGCTCAAGGATCTTTCCCTTGCAATGCACGTGCGTGAGCTGATCTCGATGGGCACTCACTCCCTCAAGCTCGAGGGCAGGATGAAAAGCCCCGAATACGTTTTCGGCGTTACGAGAGCGTTCAGAACTCTGCTTGACGAGGGCAGAGACGCAACGCCCGAGGAGCTTTTGCGCCTTTCCAAAATATTTTCAAGGGACGGCTTTACCGACGGATATTTTACGAAAAGAACGGATCACTCAATGCTCGGCACTCGAAGCGACGAGCAAAAGCGGACGTCAAGGCTCTCCCTTTACAGCAGTGAGCGAATTGACGCACCGAAGCCCGAAAAATTAAAGATTTCGGCATCTGCCGATATAAAGCTTGCAAGCCCTGCCGCCCTCACGCTCAAATACCGCAATATCGAGGTAACCGCCCTCGGCGCAACACCCGAGCGTGCGATCAACGCTCCCCTGACCGACGAGAGCGTGCGTGTGAGCCTCTCGAAGCTCGGAAATACGGATTTTGAGCTTGAGAAAATGGAGATTTCCCTTGACGAAAGCGTGATTCTCCCCGTCTCCGCACTAAATTCCCTGCGCCGCTCCGCCTGCGAAATGCTTGCAGAACGGATAGCACTCGGAAATCAAAGCGGAGAAAGACGGGGATTTGATAAATATATCCCGAAAAAGCCCGAGGGCGAAAGGCGCAAGTGCCGCAGCGCACGCTTTTACCGCCCCGAGCAAATAACGGACGCCGCAAGGGAGTATTTCGATACCGTCTACCTGCCGTTGCAAAATTACGACGGCAGCTGCGAGGGCGTCGTGTTGCCCCCCGTCATACTTGATTCCGAGCGTGAAGATGTTCGGAAAATGCTTGATTCCGCCATCGCAAAGGGCGCAAAATTCGCACTCGTCGGCAACCTCGGCGCAATTTCTCTTGCGAGAGAGTCGGGCTTGATATTGCACGGGGATCTGCGATTTAACGTCTACAACGGCGAGAGCGTCGCAAGGCTTGAGGAGCTCGGAGTCGAAAGCATTATCCTCTCCCCCGAGCTGACCTTGCCGCAAATGCGTGATATCGGCGGCGATACCGCCGCAGTGGTTTACGGAAAAATTTCCCTGATGCTGCTTGAAAAATGCGTCGCAAGGGAGATAGGCGATTGCCAAAGGTGTAATTCCGATAAGATCACCCTCACGGATAGACGGGGCGTCGATTTTCCCGTCCTGCGTGAATTCGAGCATAGGAGCGTCATCTGTAATAGCGTGCCCACGTATATGGCGGATAAAGCGGACGAGCTTGACCGTGCTAAGATCACGAATCGGCATTTTGTCTTTACGACCGAAACGCCCGATGAAGTCGATAGGATCATCCGAGCCTATGCCGACCATACCCCACCCCCAAGCCCGAAAACGATCCGAAGAATGTGAATCAAAAAAGCACCCCCGAGGGGTGCTTTTTTGACGTTTCCCACGTGAGCAAGTGGGTACGGAAATTAATAGCACGCACCTTTTTGTTGAAATTCGGACGGTGGTGGCTTTAATATTCGCAGTAAACAAAATTTCTGTTGCCGCATGCCAGATTACCCACCCAACCCGTAGGGGCGACCTGCGGTCGCCCGTGGAGACTTGGGATTTGCAGTGAACCAAATCTCCGTTTTCAAAAGCTCGAATTTAAGAAAGGCTCGCCTGCACCGGGGTTCCCCGACGCAAACGAAGTGCAGCGTTGGGGGTTGCGGCTAGGGAGAGCTGGCGGCGTAGCCGACTGAGAGGGACTTCATTTTGTTACTTTCCCCACGAAATCCACCTAATTCTGCGGAGATGTTCCGACTGCACCCACGGAGAGAGTGCTCGCAGAATTGTTATCATCGCACCATAAATTTGGCATTGAACGAAATTTGTACTGCGTTTCATCGTAGGGCGGGGGCTTGCTCCCGCCGGGTTCAAAATAAAACTAAAATTTATAAAACGATAAAATGTTAGTTTGAATTAAAAATGCGGCGGGAGCAAGCCCCCGCCCTACGATCAAGAAATCAATAGCGATTTGGTTTACTGCAAATTTCAAC
>CAZONA010000045.1:0-8734 GCA_964581025.1 uncultured Lachnospiraceae bacterium | reverse complement strand
GACAGTTGACGAATTTTTCAACCTTGTTTGCAAAATCCATCTTGCTCTTGAGGCTTTCCTTAAGTTGAATCCTCGTCTTTTCGGCAGTTTCACGTGAGCGACGGTTGAGAAGCACCTGGTTTGCGAAAAGCTCCGCCTCGACGGGATGCTCCATAAAATATATCTCGAGATTTTTCTTTAGAAAATCCGCCATCGCCTCGTAAATAAAGGTGTTTGTGATGGATTTCTTCGTCTGGTTCTCGTAGGACGTCATCGTGGAAAAGCTGTTTATAACAAGACATAAGCAGTCAGAGACGTCCGTAAACTGAATCTTCGCCTCGGTCTTGTTGTACTTGCCGGCGTTCTTGATGTATTTGTCAAGCGCATAAACGAAAGCCACCTTGACCGCCTTGTCGGGCGAGCCACCGTGCTCGAGAAAGCTCGAGTTGTGATAGTATTCAAGTCTGTTGACCGTGTTCGAAACGCAGAATGAAAAATCCGCCTTGAGCTTGTATTCGTCCTTGTCGTTGCGATCACGTCCCTGAGTTTCAAGATGCCAAAGCACCGGCTCGGTCATCGCACCCTCGCCCGTCATCTCCTTGATGTAGTCGGAAATGCCGTGCTCATACTTGAAGGAATGATCGCTGAAGGTCTTGTCGTCGAGCTCAAGACTGAGAATGAACTCAATGCCCGAGTTTATCACAGCTTGACGGTGCAGAGTCTCCTCGAAAAACGTGTGAGGAATGTTTATATCCGTGAAAACGTCAAGATCGGGCTTCCAACGAATAACCGTTCCCGTCCTGCGTTCTCCACGCCCGAGCTCTCGAGTTTCAAGCTCACTCACGGGCTCGCCACGCTTGAAATGTATCGAATGAACGCTCGTCCCGTCGTAAGAGAAAACGTCCATATATTCCGAGCTGTACTGAGTAGCACACGCACCGAGTCCGTTGAGACCGAGGGAATATTCGTAAGCGGAATCGCCGTTGTTGTTGTCGTACTTTCCGCCTGCATAAAGCTCACAGTATATAAGATCCCAGTTCCATCTGCCCTCCGCCTCGTTGTAGCCGAGCGGAACGCCGCGTCCGCGGTCATCTACCTCAATGGAATGATCCTTGAATACGGTAACCCGAATAACGTCGCCGTGCCCCTCACGAGCCTCGTCGACGGAGTTGGAAAGGATCTCGAAGAATGAGTGCTCACAGCCCTCAAGTCCGTCCGATCCGAAAATAACTCCCGGGCGAAGTCTTACACGGTCAGCACCCTTGAGAGCCTTTATACTTTGATTGTCGTATTGAGTCTTGGTTTTTTTAGTGTTCGCCATTTTCGTCTCCAAATCGAATGTTATCTTGCCTTACCTACTATTATATCAAAAAAATTCTCAATTGAAAAGGCTTTTTATAAAAAAAGTGTGAAATATTGTTGAAATATTGTACATTTTTCTATTGCAAAAGCGAATAAAAAAAGCTATAATATAATGTAGCGCACGAATCGGGAGGAAGGTATGAGAACTGCTGATATCATCAAAAAGGAAATAGGAGATCGAAGCGTCGCACTTCTCGGTCTCGGAGTCTCAAACGCACCCCTCGCAGAGCTTCTGCTTGAGTGCGGAGCGAGAGTTACCGTGTATGATAAAAAAACGCCGAGCGAGCTCGGTAAGCAAGCCGAAACCCTCGAAAAGTGCGGAGTCCGCTTCGTGGTAGCCGCACCGTACCCCGAGCATATAGACGAGGATATAATATTCAGATCCCCCGGTATGCGTCCCGACCTGCCCTGTATTGCAGAAGCACTTGAACGTGGTGCAACGCTCACCTCGGAAACGGAGCTTTTCCTAAAGCTCACGCCGGCAAAGGTTCTCGGAATAACTGGGAGCGACGGTAAGACCACCACCACGACACTTGCGTATAAGCTGCTCGAATCGGCATTTGCCGATACCGAACGTAAGGCGTTCGTCGGCGGAAATATCGGAACGCCCCTGCTCTCGAGAGTCGGCGAAATGACCGAGCGAGACGTCTGCGTCCTCGAGCTGTCGAGCTTTCAGCTCTTTACAGCCGACCGCTCGCCGAGCAGTGCGGTAATAACCAATATTTCACCCAACCACCTCGATTGGCATCACGGAATGGATGAATATATCCTCGCAAAATCAAATATATACAAAAACGGTGCGTCCCGACTTGTAACCAACGCCTCCGACGATACCTGCCTTTCGCTTGCAAAGGAAAGCGGCATAGCGATCGAGCTTTTCTCGGCAAGGCTTTCGCTTTCACAAATACTTGAGAAATATCCGAACGCCTCTGCGGTGTTCTACCTTGAAAATAACGCAATTTGCAGATATTCGGCAGGAAAAACGCAGACACTCCTCGATGCAAGCACGATACGCATACCCGGCATCCATAACATCGAAAATTATATGGCGGCGATCGCTTTGACGTGGGGCGAGGTCGATATTGATAAGATAAAGGAGCTGGCGGAGAGCTTTTCGGGAGTGGAGCACAGACTTGAATTTGTCCGTGAGCTTGACGGAGTCAAGTATTATAACAGCTCTATAGACTCGAGCCCGTCCCGTACCGCCGCCGCCCTCTCGGCATTGAAGGAGCACCCGATAGTCATCTGCGGCGGATATGATAAAAAAATACCGTTCGAGCCCCTCGCCCGAGCACTTGTCGAGCACGCCTCGGCAGTCGTGCTCACGGGTGCTACGGCGGAAGCGATAGAGGCGGAGCTTCTAAAGATCGGAGCGAATATGAGCGTCCATGTCGAGAAGGATTTCGAGCGTGCCGTTCGATTTGCACGCAGTATAGCAAAAGAGGGAGATGCCGTGCTCCTCTCGCCTGCCTGCGCAAGCTTTGATGCCTTCAAAAACTTCGCCGAGCGCGGAGATACATTCAAGAGAATAGTAAAAGAATTCAAATAGATCGGAGAAAAATATGGAACTTAAAAAGCTTATCGTAGATCTTTCGTCGCTTATGAGCATAGGCGGCTTTGAAAGATACGAGCGTCAAGCCCTCCTCTCGCTCGTCGGGAGCAACTTTGACGATGCCTATCTCGATAAGGTGGGCAATCAAATATTCGTAAAAAGGTGCGGTAGGAAAAATGCCCCCCACATCCTTCTTGATGCGCACATGGACGAGATCGGTATGTACGTTACGGAAATACTCGACGGCGGATTTCTTCGTGTGCTCAACGTCGGCGGAATAGATACCGCAATATTGCAGGCGAGCGACGTCATAATTTACGGCGAGAGCGAACGTCTCTTCGGCGTGATAGCCTCAATACCGCCCCATCTCGCAACGGGCGACGGCAAAACGCTCCCCAAGATCGACGAATTGCTCATTGATACCTGCCTGACTCGTGAGGAGTTAGAGCAAAAGATAAGAATAGGCACTCCCGTCGGCTTTGCTCCCAAATATACCGAGCTTCTCGGCAATAAGATCATCGGTAAGAGCTTTGACGACAAGGCTTGTGCCGCCTGTGCACTCTACGCTGTAATGAATACACTAGCAGAGGAGCTTGCGGGAGACGTTTACGTAATGCTCTCATGCTGTGAGGAGGTTACGGGCATGGTAGCCCCCGGCGCATACGGACTTAATCCCGATTATGCAATGAGCATCGACGTCAACCTCGGCTCAGCTCCCGGCGTCCCCTCGGATGAAACTGTCGACCTCGGAAAAGGTCCTTCGATAACGCTCTCTGCGGTTACGGACAGAAATCTTACTAAAATGACCGTGGAGCTTGCAAAGCGTGCCGAGATCCCCCATCAGCTTTCCGTTTCTGCCTCCCATACGGGCACGAATGCAGTCGCAATTCAGCTTGCAAGAGAGGGAATACCGACCGTCGACGTCGGACTTCCCCTCGTGAGCATGCATACATATAACGAAATGATATCCCTCGATGATACGGAAACCCTTTGTGAGCTTGTCAAGGCATTCATAAAGGATAAGGATATCGCAAATAGATTTACAAGAGGAGGCGGAGAAATATGAAGAAATACGGAATAGAGCTCATAGAATACCTCTGCCAATGCTTTGGACCTACGGGCTTTGAGGACGAGGTGGCGGACGCCGTGATCGAACAGCTCGGCGACGACTGCGACAGCATCACCCGTGATAGCTTCGGAAACGTTTATGCTCTCGTAAAGGGAGAGGGAAGCGAGCCGAGGGAGAGAATAATGATCTCCGCCCACATGGACGAGGTCGGTTTTATGATAAGAGCCATCGACAACGATGGATATATCAAATTTTCAAGGCTCGGCGGTATAGATCCCAAGGTCATATACGGCAAGCAGGTTGTTCTCGGCAATGAGAAGAACCGAGTTAACGGCGTCATAGTCGCAAAGGCAATACACCATAAAAAGCCCGACGAGAGATTTGTAACCCCCTCGCCCAACGATATGTATATAGACATCGGCGCAAAGAGTAAGGAAGAGGTCAACGAGTACGTCGACATCGGTGATTTCGGAGTTTTTAATTCGGATTTCGTAGTCTTCGGCTCGGACAAGGGATATATGAAGGGCAAGGCGATCGACGACAGAGCCGGTTGCTGCGTAATGATCGAGGTAATAAGAAAGCTTCGTGAAAATAATATAAAGCTCCCCTTTGACGTGTACTTCTGCTTCACCACACGTGAGGAGGTCGGACTTTCGGGTGCAAGAGTCGCAGCCGAGAGAGTCAAGCCGAGCCACGCTATCATACTTGAAACGACCGCTATCGGAGACGTCGCAGGCGCACCTGCACATAAGAGAGTTGCCGAGGCAGGATCGGGAGGAGTCGTATCCCTTATGGACCGCTCCACGATATATAATACGGATTTCGTCGGATTTACCCTCGATACCGCAGAGAAAAACGGCATTCCGGCTCAGGTCAAGCGTTACGTCTCGGGCGGTAACGACGCAGGTCATATCCATAAATCCGGTAAGGGCGTTAAATGCGTCGCCATCTCAATGGGTACGAGATATCTTCACTCACACGCTTGCGTCGCAAGCTATAAGGATTACGAATCAATAAGAGAGCTTGTCTATGCAATGCTCAACAATTTAAGACCGGAGGTATAAATTTATGTATAATACGTTAAAGCAGATCGCACTCGTGCACGGAGTTTCCGGAAAGGAGCACGCAGTAGCGGATAAAATAAAGGAGCTCATAGCTCCGTATTGCGACGAGGCATATACCGATGCTCTCGGAAACCTCATTGCCGTCAAGCACGGCTCGGGAGCACAGAGGAAAAAGGTAATGCTCTGTGCACACATGGACGAGATAGGATTTATCGTCAATTTCATCGAGGATAGCGGATTTGTTCGTGTTTCTCCCGTCGGCGGAATATCCTTCGTTGCCTGTGCATACGGAGACGTTGTCTCCGAGAGAGGCACACGAGGCGTTATCGTGCCCTGTGCGGATCAAAAGCCTGCCGATTATAAGGCTGACGGCTTCTATATTGATATTGGAGCGGACAGCAAGAAAAATGCCGAGAGAAAGGTCAAAATCGGCGATACCTTCGCACTTTGCTCAAACGTAACAAGGCTCTGCGGACAGAGAGTTGTCGGACGTCCCCTTGACGATAGAGCAGGATGTGCCGCACTTGTTGAGATAGCAAAGAAACTTTCTTCGGAAAACGTCAATGACGACATCTACTACGCCTTTACCGTTCAGGAGGAGGTCGGCTGCAGAGGCTCAAAAACTGCGGCATTCGCAATAGAGCCCGACGTCTCGCTCACCTTCGACGTAACGGGAACGGGCGATACCGCAGGATCAAAGCCGATGGCGGTTAAGCTCGGCGGCGGTGCTGCAATAAAGCTCAAGGACTCGTCCGTTATCTGCGACGTTGATACCGTAAATAAGCTTATAAGCCTTGCAAAAGAGCAGGGAATAAAGCACCAGCTTGAGATCCTCCCCTACGGCGGAACGGACACCTCGTCCATTCAGATGACCGCCTGCGGATGCCGTGCAGGAGCACTCTCAATCCCCTCGAGATATATACACTCGGGCACTGAAATGATAGATATGAACGATCTCTCGGCTTGCGTGGAGCTTGCCGTGGCATTTGTAAAGGAGTAAAAAATGAACTTTTCCGAAAAAATAATTTCACTTACCGCCGAGGCGGAAACGGCTCTTGCCGATACATTCGCAAGAATTGACCGCATTTCCTTTAATAATACGCAAAGGGTTATGGAGTCCTTCGCAAAGCACCGTGTCTCCGACTCCATGTTCAATTCCACGAGCGGCTACGGCTATGACGATAAGGGCAGAGAAACGCTCGATAGCATTTGGGCGGACGTTATGGGCTGTGAGGCGGCACTCGTCAGACATTCCATCGTTAGCGGAACTCATGCGCTCACCATCGGACTTTTCGGAATACTTCGTCCGGGAGATATCATGCTCTCCGTTGCAGGCAAGCCCTACGATACACTTGAGGAGGTCATCGGCATCGCAGGCGAGGACGGCAACGGCTCTCTTAAGGATTTCGGCGTCGAATACCGTCAGATCGACCTCACCGACGACGGTCAGTTTGACTTTGACGCAGTAGGCAAGGCACTTCGTGAAAACGCAAGTAAAATAAAAATGGTATTTATACAACGCTCCAAGGGCTATCTCAACCGCAGAACCCTCGGCGTTGATGAGATAGGCGAGATGGCTCGCTTCGTAAAGAGCATATCTCCCGATACCTTCGTCGTCGTCGATAACTGCTACGGCGAATTTGTCGAAGAAAAAGAGCCCGTCGCAGTCGGTGCGGATCTTTGTATTGGCTCTCTTATTAAAAATCCCGGCGGCGGTATGGCTGAAACGGGAGGCTACTTTGCAGGCACGGCACGTGCCGTCGAGCTTGTAAGCTACCGCCTCACGTCTCCCGGAACGGGCGGCGAGGTAGGAGCTACCATCGGTCAGAATAAGAGCATGTACAAGGGACTCTTCTACGCTCCCCATACGACCGCTCAGGCACTTAAAACCATGTACCTTGCGGCATACGTTTTTGAAAAAATGGGCTATAATCCCGCTCCGAGATGGAACGAGGATCGCTCCGATATAATTCAGACCGTTATCACGGAAGATCCCGAGGTGCTTTGCGCATTCTGCCGTGGAATACAGGCAGGCTCGCCCGTCGACGCCTTCGTCGTACCCGAGCCTTGGGATATGCCCGGATATACAGATAAGGTCATAATGGCGGCAGGAGCGTTCACACAGGGCTCGTCGATCGAGCTTTCCGCCGACGGTCCTGTAAGACCTCCGTATACGGTCTACCTGCAGGGCGGACTTACCTACGAGAGCGGTAAGATAGGCATTATGAGTGCCGCGCAGACGGTCCTTGACTATGAGAGAAGTATATCTCGATAATAGCGCAACGACACCCCTCTGCGACGAGGCAAGAGCGAAAATGCTCGAGGCGATGGATAACTTCGGAAACCCATCGTCCCTGCACAGTAAAGGTTTTGAGGCGTCCAAAATGGTTGCCGAAGCAAGAGAAGCGGTGCTTACCTCGATCGGAGTAAGAGGGGGAAAGAGGGAAAACCTCGTCTTTACCTCCTGCGGAACGGAAGCGGATAACCTCGCCCTGCGTGGCGTTGCGTATGCCAAGGCACGTAGAGCGAATAAGATAATTACCACCGATTCCGAGCATTCCGCAATCGAAAACACCCTCCGTGAGCTCGAGAAGGACGGCTTTTGCATCGTCCGTATTCCGACGCACGGGGGAGAGCTCGATATGAATGCGTTCGAGAGGGAAATGGACACTAATACGCTCCTTGTCAGTATGATGTACGTCAATAACGAAACGGGCGCGGTGTACGATATAAAAAAATGCTTCGCTCTCGCAAAGCGTGTAAATCCCGACGTCGTAACTCATACCGACGCCGTGCAGGCGTATATGAAGATGAAGCTTTCCCCGACCGACATCGGCGCAGACCTCATTACCCTCAGTGCCCATAAAATACACGGTCCGAAGGGAATAGGTGCACTCTATATCAGCCCGAGTGTTATAAAGAAAAAACAGATAAAGCCCATCGTATACGGCGGCGGACAGGAGAACGGAATGCGCTCCGGTACGGAAAACGTCATCGGTATCGTCGGCTTCGGTGCGGCGGCACAAAAAGGCATCCGTGATCTTGGAATCAACGTTACGAAAATGCGAGAGCTGCACAATTACGCAATCGAAATGCTATCCCCCCTTGAGCTCCGTATCAATCAGCCGAATGGAGAATACGCTCCTCATATTCTAAGTCTAACCCTGCCGAATATCAGGAGCGAAACCATGCTCCACTACCTCTCCTCATTCGGAATTTACGTTTCGAGTGGCTCGGCGTGCGCATCGAATTCCGCACAGAAGAGCATCAGCAGAGCACTCTCCGCATTCGGCTTGACCGACCGTGAGGCAGAGTGTACCGTCAGAATAAGCCTCTCTCCCGAAAATACGAAAGAGGATATAGACGCCCTGACCGTTCACCTCAAAGACGGTATCGAAAAGCTCGTCAGAATAAAATAATACCAAGCAAACGGAGGTATGGCGGATGAAAAAGCAATTGTTTAAGGTCGCAATATTGCAAAAGCGTGCCGTTAATGCACAAATAGATAAGAATATTGAAAGCATCATTATTGCAATGAAAGAGGCTTCGGAAAACCATGCGGATATTCTTTTGCTGCCGGAATGCTTCGTTACGGGATATGATTTGCCACAGACGTATGAAAAAAGCATTGCAGACGATGATATATGCATTAAAAAAATATGTGAGACTGCGAAAAAGCATCAAATAGGTGTCGTGCTCACTGCATTT
>CAZONA010000044.1:0-8985 GCA_964581025.1 uncultured Lachnospiraceae bacterium | reverse complement strand
TGTGAAAATTCGCTATTCAGATCTTAAATTTATACTTTTCGAGTGCGACGAGCAGAGCAAGACCGAGGGCGTATGCGGCTATGATTTCGCCGACGAGGACGCCGAGCGCAACGACGGGCAATGCGACGTCCGTAACGCCGAATCCGTAGACGATGACGAGGGGCACGATGAGTGTATTCGCCACGACGGTCGGGATGGGGGTGAGGTATTTATGCTTTCTCAATGCGTATCCGCCGAGTGCTCCGAGCAACGTTGCGAGCGTTCCGAACACGATATCGAGGATGTTTGCGCCGGTAAGGAGATTTGCGATAAGGCAACCGACGGTGAGCCCGGGGACAGCCGCCGGGGTTATTGCGGTGAGCACGCAGAGGGATTCCGAAATTCTGACCTGCACCGCTCCCGACGAGAGTCCGAGCAGGGCACTTACGAGTGTGAGCACGACGTAAAACGCTGCGATCATTGCGCTGACGGTGATATATTTCACCCTTTTTGAATTTTTTCTCTTCATTTTTTTCAACTTCCTTAGTTTTGTTTTTTATCCGAATGCGGATTCGGTGAGGAGGATCTCGAACTCACCGTGAAAGATTATAATATATATTCGCCCGAAAGTCAAGTTTTTTCTCAAAATACTTGCGTTTTTGTGTGTTTTGTGGTAAAATAGAAAAAAACAGAGTAGGACTGTGTGCGTAAAGTGCCGTGGGGACGGGGAGTTGCCCCTCGGACGAAGGATGCTTTGATCTGCGGTGCACGGTTCGCATCCCGCTGTGGCGAGGTCGTGGGCGAAGTATGCCATCTCCTTTCCGACAGTACGGGAAGGAGGTATTTTTATATGCAAAACGAACGTTCGGAAATAAATATATCCGAAAAATACACGAGTGTATTTTCACGCAAATACTGGCGTGATGCGCTTGCACAGCTCGGGGACGTGCGCATGCTCACGATGGCGGCGCTTTTCGTTGCACTCCGGGTGGTTGTGAAATTCATCAGCATTCCCGTGGGCAACACGAGTCTGCGGATAAGCTTTGACGCCTATGTCAATTCCATCGGCTCGGCGATCTACGGTCCTATGGTGGGGCTTATGGTCGGGCTTGCGAGCGATATTCTCGGCGAGCTGGTGAGGGGGCGAATATCGGAATTTTTCCTGCCCTTTGCGGCGGTCGAAATGGCGAGCTCCTTTATTTTCGGGCTTTTCTTCTGGCGAAGAAAGGTTACGGTGTCCCGTTCGCTTTGGGCAAAATTCACGGTCAACACGATCTGCAATATGGGACTCACGACGCTTTGCCTTTGGTGGATGTACGATTTTTACGGAATGGAAAAATCAAAGCTCCTCCTGCCGATCGACACGACCTTGAGAATCGTGAAAAACATCATAATGTTCCCTCTTGAGGCGATGATAATCGTTGTGATAATGGCGTCCGCCGTGCCGATGCTCGTGCGGCTGAAGGTGGTCGATCCGCACTACACCTTTGTGGAGCGACCGTCAAATCGGGGCTTGGTGGTGAGGATAATTCTATTTACCCTGCTCTCTGCCCTGCTCGTCGTTGTCTATTTCTTCTTCCTTGAGGGGTACGTTAACGATTTTATTAACGCAATGTTCTCATAGGGCATATTTATATTGTAGCGGCATCCTGCCGCACGATATCGGAGGTGTCCTATGTCTTATGAAAATGAATATATTTCCGCACTTCTCTCTTACGTTCGGGAGAAAAACCCCGACGAGCCGGAGTTCTGTGCGGCGGTGGGCGAGGTTTTCGAAAGCCTTGAGCCTATCCTCAAAAATCATCCCGAATACATACGGGGCGGGGTGCTCCTGCGCCTTACGGAGCCGGAGCGGCTGATAAAATTCCGCATTTCCTGGATCGACGACGGCGGCAGGGTTCACGTAAACCGTGGATTTCGGGTGCAATTCGAGGGCTCTGTCGGCACTTACAAGGGCGGCTTACGCTTTCATCCGTCGGTCAACGAGAGCATTATAAAATTTCTCGGCTTCGAGCAGACCCTCAAGAATGCGCTGACCGGCTTTTCCATCGGCGGCGGCAAGGGCGGAGCGGATTTCGATCCCAAGGGCAAGAGCGACACGGAGATAATGAGCTTTTGCCGTAGCTTTATGTGCGAGCTATCACGCTACGTCGGTGCGGACACGGACGTTCCAGCAGGCGATATCGGCGTCGGGGAGAGGGAGATCGGCTATCTTTTCGGTGCGTATCGGCGAATTCGGGGCGAATTTTGCGGTGCGATCACGGGCAAGGGGCTGTCGTTTGGCGGAATCCCTATGCGCCGTGAGGCAACGGGATACGGACTTTGTTATTTTCTCTGCGAGCTTCTTGCGGAGCGTGGGGAGAATATCTCGGGCAAGAAAATCGTGATATCCGGCTCGGGAAACGTTGCGCTGCATGCGGCACGCAAGGCACACGAGATGGGGGCTTGCGTGGTTGCGATGAGCGATTCCGACGGCTTCGTCGCCGACGGGCGAGGGCTTGATATAGACATTATCGAGGCGATCAAGAAAAGGCGAGGTCGCATATCCGAATATGCGGAGCTCGGCGGCGGAGAATACCGCCAAGGCAGCGGCGGAATCTGGAGCGTTCCTTGCGATATTGCCCTTCCCTGCGCAACTCAAAACGAGCTTGACGCACACGGTGCGGATCTGCTCCTCGGGGGCGGTTGCATTGCCGTTGCGGAGGGTGCGAATATGCCCTGCACGCCCGATGCGGTGGCGACGCTTCGGGACGGAGGCGTGCTTTTCGCTCCGTCAAAGGCGGCAAACGCCGGCGGCGTTGCGGTCAGCGCACTTGAAATGACGCAAAACGCCACGCATTATCCGTGGAGTGCCGAGCGTGTCGACTCCGAGTTGCGAAAAATAATGAAAAACATTTACGCTCTTTGCTCCAAGACCTCCTGCGACTACGGACGGGACGGAGATCTCGTTTTCGGTGCGAACGCCGCAGGCTTTTTGCGGGTTGCCGAGGCGATGAGGGCGCAGGGCGTATAAAATATATAAAATAATAGGAGGACAAAAATGGGAGAGGTGCTTTTCAGAAACGAATTCGTGCGAGACCGTGCGTGTGCTAAGGAGATTTTTGCGTACTACGTTTTCGGGCGGACGATAATGAAGCTGATGTACGGATTTTATGCGCTTTGCTTTTGCATTTGCGTGCTGTGCGGATTGATAACCGGGGATTTCGGCGGTGCTCTGTTCATCGCGGGAGCGGTTGTGTTCCTCGGGCTCTTTATGTTTATAAACTATCGTGTGCAGGTCAAAATTCTGCTCGCGCGTGATGCGGAGATGGGCGGCGGCGAGCCGATGCTCGTTACAACGGAGCTTGGCGAGGGCGGACTTACCGTCAGGGCGTGCGGAAACGAAACGACCGTGCCGCTCGATGCGATAAAATCGGCGTTCAGAACTAAGAATTATATCGCCGTCATCACGAAGGCGAAATTTATGTACATTCTGAAAAATGACGCCTATTCCGTGGGCGATGCGGAGGTGTTTTGGACGCTTTTGAAGCGAAAAAGAATAAAATTTATATAATTTTGTAAATAATTGGCAATATTTTGAGTAAAAATGCCCGAGGGGCGTGGAGGATTGATTAAATGGGTGTGGCGGAATTTAAGTCGAAGCTTGCAGGTGCACTTGCGGAAAATTTGAATATGCAAGCGAGCGAGGAACACTTAGAACAAATGTTCTTGATGTTCTGTGAGCTTGTAGAGGCGAACAAGGTGATGAATCTCACCGCAATAACGGACGAGGACGGCGTGATATTCAAGCATATTGTAGATTCATTGATGATATCGCCCTACGTACCGAGCGGTGCAAGCCTTGTCGACGTCGGCTGCGGCGCAGGCTTCCCCACCCTACCCCTTGCGATAATGCGCCCCGATCTGCACATAACCGCACTTGACAGCACGGAAAAGCGTGTAAAATACGTCGCACGGACGGCGGAAAAGCTCGGACTTGCGAACGTACAAACGGTCGTGGGGCGTGCAGAGGAGCTTGCACACAATGCGAAATATCGAGAGGCGTTCGACTGCGCGACCGCACGTGCGGTTGCGGTCATGCCGATGCTTGCGGAGCTTACCCTGCCCCTCGTCAAGGTCGGCGGCTCGCTCGTGGCGATGAAGGCAAAAAACGCCCGTGAGGAGCTTGACGCCGCAGGTACGATAATTTCAAAGCTCTGCGGCGCGAAAATGCCCGAGGGTGTCGAGCTGTACGAGCGTGAGCTTAAGGGCAATATCGGCGGCGAGGAGATTTGCGAGGCGAGGACGATTATCACCGTTCGGAAGATACGCAAAACACCACGTGAATATCCGAGGAGATTTTCACAGATCAAGAAATCCGTTTCACAATAATACACCAAAGCCCGAAAGCAAGCCCCACTTGACATGGGGCTTGTTTTTTTGCTTTTGTATGGCAACGGTCGAAAAATGTTTCACGTGAAACAAAATGCGACCTTCGTATGTTGAACACGCAAAATTCGACAAAATGTTTCACGTGAAACAAAAAATATTGAAAAATATTTGTAAAAATGCTCTGTTTCTCTTGCATTTTTCGTAGGGATATGCTATAATACAAAATGAATAACCACCGACGGCGGTAGCGGTCGGAATAAGATACAAAAGGAGTTAAAAATGGCAAAAATCATAGCCTTCGCCAATCAGAAGGGCGGCGTCGGAAAAACGACCTCGGCGGTGAACGTTGCCGCTTCCCTCGGAATTTCGGGCAAGAGAACCCTACTCATTGACCTTGATCCGCAGGGCAACGCAACGAGCGGCGTCGGAATTCCGAAAAGATCGCTCAAAGGCACGATAAAGGACGTTTTGACGGGTGAAGCGGACGTAAAAAGCGTAATTCTCGCCACGAATTACAAGAATTTGTCCGTTATACCCACAAACGTGAGCCTTTCGGGCGCAGAATTTGACCTCTACAACGACGAGGGGAGCGAATTCAACCTCCGTGATGCACTCGCATCCGTGGAAAACGATTACGATTATATCATTGTGGACTGTCCTCCCTCGCTCGGAATGCTGACGGTCAACGCACTTGCGGCAAGCGACGGCATCGTGGTAACGATGCAGGCGGAATTTTACGCACTTGAGGGACTTTCACAGCTCATAAACACCACCAAAAACGTCAAAAAGCTTTACAATCCCAAGCTTGAGATCGTCGGAATACTCATCACGATGTATAATAAGAGACTTTTGCTCTCAATGCAGGTGATGGACGAGCTCAAAAAATACTATCCCGACAAGCTTTTCGAGACCTGCATTTCAAGAAACGTGCGCCTGAGCGAAGCACCGAGCTTCGGCAAGCCCGTGTACTACTACGACAAGCATTCCAAGGGTGCGTCGGAGTATCTTGAGGTTGCAAAAGAGCTGACGGCGAGAATATGAGCTGAAAAACGCTCAAAACAAGATTATTTTGACCGAAAACGGTACGAAAGGAAGGAAAAATGGCAAAATCAAGAGGACTCGGAAAGAGCATTTTCGACACGTTTGACGACAACCTTATCGAAAGCAAGAAGGGTGCAGGCGAGGTTTTGAAGCTTTCGTCGATAGAACCCCGACACGATCAGCCGAGAAAAACGTTTGAGCGTGAGGGACTCGAGGCACTTGCCGAGAGCGTACAGAAATACGGCGTGCTTCAGCCGATAATCGTGCGCCCGAGCCAGCTTATCGACGACACCTACGAAATAATCGCAGGAGAGCGCCGCTGGCGTGCGGCAAAGCTTGCCGGACTTGATGAAATACCTGCCGTGGTGCTTGACGGCGACGATCTGAAGATCGCACAGGTATCAATAATCGAAAACATACAGCGTGAGGACTTGAACCCGATTGAAGAGGCACTCGCATACCGTGGGCTGATGGAACGCTTCGACTTGACACAGGAGCAGGTGTCAAAGCAGGTCGGAAAGAGCCGCTCGGCGATTGCAAACCTGCTTCGTTTGCTCGATCTGCCCGAGGAGGTGCTCGAAATGCTCAAGGGCGGCGACATTTCCGCCGGACACGCTCGTGCGTTGCTTGCGCTCGAGGATGAGGAGACTGTGATCGCACTTGCACATAAGATAATCGAAAAGGATCTCAGCGTCCGTGAGGTTGAGAGTGCGGTAAAGAGACTCAATTCCGCACCTGCCGAAACGCAGACGGAGCTTGACGCAGACGAGGTCAGCGCAACGGTAATGACGAAGATCCACCTTCGTGAGCTTGAAAAACGCTCCCGTGAGGCACTCGGACGCAAGGTTAGGATCACGAATACCGCCAAAAAACGCACGCTCGAGATATCGTTCGACTCGGACGAGGATTTGGAGGCGTTGCTTCAGAGCGTCTGCGGCGAGGATATATTTAAGGATATATAAAAAGAACATTTGTTCGTATTAATATTTTATCATAGGAGAAACAAAAAAATGCTTGACATAAAATACATCAAGGAATGTCCCGACGAGGTCATTGCCCGTCTTGCAATCAAGGGCAAGGACGCAAAGGAGGATATCGAAAAAATCATAGAGCTTGACGCAAAGCGTCGTTCGCTCATCACGGAGACGGAGAGCATCAAGGCGGAGCAGAACCGTGTCAACAAGCTTATTCCGCAGTACAAAAAGGAGGGCAAGGACGTTTCCGAGATCTTTGCCGAAATGAAAAAGCTCGGCGCACGCACGAAGGAGATCGACGCAGAGCTTAAGGACACCGAGGTCGAGCTTCAGAGCTGGCTTCTCGGGCTTCCGAACCTTCCCGACCGTGATCTCAAGCCCGGCGGCAAGGAAAACAACGAGCCGATCCGCTACTTCGGCGAGCCGCACAAGTTCGATTTCGAGCCCAAAAACCACGTAGATCTCTGTACCGATCTCGGTCTTATCGACTACGAGCGTGGAACGAAGCTTTCTGGCTCGGGCTTTTGGATCTATCGGGGAATGGGCGCAAAGCTCGAATGGGCTCTGCTCAACTACTTTATCGACACGCACTGGGCGGACGGCTACGAGCTTATTCTGCCGCCCCACATGCTCGAATACGAGTGCGGCGTAACGGCAGGTCAGTTCCCCAAGTTCGCCGACGAGGTCTATAAGATAGAAAACCCCACCGACAACCGCCAAAGATATATGCTCCCGACGGCTGAGGCGGCACTTGCGTCCCTTTACAGAAACGAAATTCTCACCGAGGCGGATCTGCCCAAGAAGCTCTTCAGCTACACACCCTGCTTCCGCCGTGAAGCCGGCTCTTACCGCTCGGACGAGCGTGGAATGGTGCGTGGACATCAATTCAATAAGGTCGAAATGTTCCAGTATACGCTTCCCGAAAAGAGCGACGAGGCGTTCGATGAGCTCGTCGGCAAGGCGGAAGCACTCGTCGCAGGGCTCGGATTCCATTTCAGAACCGTAAAGCTTGCGGCAGAGGACTGCTCCGCATCCATGGCGAGAACCTACGATATCGAGATCAATATCCCCTCGATGAACGGTTATAAGGAGGTCTCCTCCGTTTCCAATGCACGTGATTATCAGGCTCGCAGAGGTATGATCAGAGTAAGACGTGCGGACGGCAGGCTTGAATTCGTGCATACCCTCAACGGATCGGGACTTGCAACGAGCCGTGTTCTCCCGGCTCTCGTTGAGCAAAATCAGCTCGCCGACGGAAGCGTGGTAGTTCCCGAGGTGCTCAGAAGGTACGTCGGCTGCGACGTTATAAAGAAATAATTTTCGAACTATGAATTTTTACGATACCGTGGCGGCGATTTCCACGCCACGTGGAAAGGGCGGAGTCGCCGTGATACGAATTTCGGGCGCAGAAGCGTTCGAGGTCGCCGATCGGGTGTTCTCCGCAGCGTCGGGAAAGAGCGTTTCAGAGCTTGCCCCGGGCAAAATGACCTACGGGCACGTGATGTGCGAGGGGGAGGCGATCGACGATTGTCTGGGCGTAAAATTCGCCTCGCCCCACTCGTTCACGGGCGAGGATACCTTTGAAATCCATTGCCACGGCGGTGCGTATATTACCGCAAGAGTCCTTGAAGCAACGCTCGCATCGGGCGCAAGAGCGGCGGAGGCGGGCGAATTTACACGCCGTGCGTTCGTTGGCGGAAAGCTCACGCTTTCACGGGCGGAAGCGCTCGGATCGTTGCTCGAAGCCAAAAACGAGAGCCAGCTCAGACTCGCACGCTCGGGAATGGAGGGAAAGCTCGCAGAGGAATGTGAAAAGCTCCACAAAAAGCTCGTCGCCGTTATAGCGCAGGTCTATGCAACGGTCGATTATCCCGATGAGGAGCTTGCGGATATGACCGCAGAGCAGATGAAAAGCGAAATCCGAGAGCTCCTTTTCCGAATTGACGCCCTCCGTGCAACGTATAGAACGGGACACGCCGTTACCGAAGGCGTTAAAACGGTCATCTGCGGAAAGCCCAACGTCGGAAAGAGTAGCCTCTATAACGCATTGCTCGGTCGTGAGGCGGCAATTGTTACCGATATCGAGGGCACGACACGGGATCTGCTCAGCGAAACGGTCAGCGTAGGCGGAGCGACTCTCCTGCTTACCGATACCGCCGGACTTCACGAAGCCTCGGATGAGGTCGAGAAAATCGGCGTCAGCCGTGCGCAGAACGCACTCGATGAGGCGGAGCTCATCCTCGCAGTCGTCGACGGCTCGAGAGAGCTTGATGACGACGATAGAAAAATGTTGGACGATATTCAGATGAATAATGCGGAAAAGATAGTAATTATCAATAAAAATGATAAAAATACTACGATTTCGGCGGAAGAAATTAAGAAGAGGTTCGGTAACGTCGTCAGCGTCTCCGCAAAGAGCGGAGAGGGCGTCGGGGAGCTTGAGAGACTCGTCGGAAAGCTCTTCGTCGACGGAGCAATAGATATCAGAAATGACGCCGTCGTCGCAAACGCACGCCAAAACGCTTCCCTCACCGGAGCAAAGGAATGCCTTGCACTCGCACTTGCCGCACTCGATGACGGAATGCCCCCCGATATCGCAGGCGTCGACCTTGAGCTTGCC
>CAZONA010000043.1:0-9282 GCA_964581025.1 uncultured Lachnospiraceae bacterium | reverse complement strand
AAGCACGAGTACGGCGTTGACATCATTCAGCGTCCGATGCCTCAGCAATATATACGCTACATTGAGAACAAGGACATCGATCCCAATTCTCTGACGCTTGACACGGACACGAAGTGGGTTCAGGATTACCGTGGCAACAATCTTCTCATATTCCCGCGTGAGTGGAGCATTCGCTGGGCACTTGAAAAGAACAAGGGGCTTATTCTCAAGGAATTTAACGAAAAATAAAAATCGGAGCTGAGTTTTGACTCAGCTCCTTTTTATTTTGCTTATTTCAGCATTCCGAGGACGATGCTCTCCGCACTTGCGAGAGCCTCGCCGATCTTGCTTGCGTCTGCGCCGCCTGCCATTGCGGAATCGGGGCGTCCGCCGCCCTTACCGCCCGTAACTGCCGCAACCGCTCCGACGAGCTTACCTGCGTGCACGCCGTGCGAGACGGCGTCCTTACCTGCAACGGCGATGAAATTGAGCTTACCGTGTGCGTTCACCGCAAGGACTGCGACGGTATCGCTATGCTCCGCCTTGATCCTATCGCCGAGGCTTCTTGCGCTGTCGATATCCATTCCCTCAGCCGTCGATGCGATGACCTTGACGTCTCCCACCTGCTTTGCGGATGCGAGGACGCTATCAAGCTTACCTGCGGCGAGCTTGGAGTTGAGCTCCTCGATCTCCTTTCTCATTGCGGAGAGCTCGCTCTGAAGGGCTGCCGCCTTCTTTGCGATATCGGCGGTATTCTGCACCTTGAGCTCCGCTGCGGTATCCTTAATGAGCTGCTCGTCCTTTGCCATAAGTGCGAGGACGCCCATGCCCGTTACCGCCTCGATCCTTCTGACGCCTGCGGCGACGGAGGATTCGCTTATTATCTTAAAGAGTCCGATCTTGCCCGTGTTATCACAATGCGTTCCTCCGCAAAGCTCGGTCGAGAAGCTGCCCATCTTGACCATTCTGACGGTCTTACCGTACTTTTCTCCGAAGAGTGCCATTGCGCCCTCTCGTCTTGCGGTTTCGATGTCCGTTTCGACGGTCTTTATCTCATTTGCGGCGAGGATATGCATATTGACTATGCTCTGCACCTCACGGAGCTGCTTTTCCGTAAGTGCTTCGAAATGTGTAAAGTCGAATCTGCAGACCTCCTCGCTGACATAAGAGCCTGCCTGCTCGACGTGCGTGCCGAGCACGGCACGCAAAGCCGCCTGAAGCAAGTGTGCGGCGGAGTGGTTTCTCTTTATAGCCTCACGGCGAACGTCCGAAATGTCCGCAGTTACGCTATCGCCGACGGCGATGACGCCGTTTGCGACCGTGCAAAGATGGATATAGACGCCGTCGCTCTTTTTCGTATCGTAAACGGTGAGCAGAGCCTTATCGGAATAGATCGTTCCGCTGTCTCCGACCTGACCGCCGCCCTCTCCGTAGAAGGGCGTTCTGTCAAGCACGACGGTGCATTCTCCCTCGCTGACGAGATCGACCTTTTCGTTATCCACGAGTATTGCAACGACGTGTGCGGCACTTCTGTAATCGGTATAGCCCGTAAATTCGGTCTTGGGCAGGTCTGCGAGAATGCTCTTTGAGCTTTCGGACCAGCCGCTGATATTCGCTCTCGCTTCCCTTGCACGTGTTCTCTGATCGAGCATGAGCTTCTTGAAAGCATCCTCGTCGATGCCGAGGTGATGCTCCTCCGCTATCTCACGTGTGAGGTCGATCGGGAAGCCGAAGGTATCGTAGAGCTTGAAAACCTCCTCGCCCGAGATGGTATCGCTATGCTCCTTGACAGCTCCCGATATAAGATCGGAGAGTATGGAGAGTCCTGCGTCGATGGTTGCGTCGAATCTTTCCTCCTCCATAAGGAGAACCTTACGGATATAATCTCCCTTTTCGCTGAGCTCGGGGTATGCGCCGCAGCTCTCGCCGATTGCGACATTGACCATATCGACAAGGAATGCACGGTTGATGCCGAGAAGCTTTCCGTGGCGGCATGCACGGCGGATTATACGGCGAAGGACGTAGCCCCTGCCCTCGTTGGAGGGTATGACGCCGTCCGCTATCATAAACATGGCACTTCTCGTATGGTCGGTTATAACTCTTATCGAAATATCGTCGTTTGCGTTCTCGCCGTATGTCTTACCCGAGATCTCACAGACCTTATCTATGATATGTCTGATGGAATCGACCTCAAACATATTATCCACGCCCTGCATTACGCACGCAAGACGCTCAAGTCCCATTCCGGTGTCGATATTCTTATGTGCAAGCTCCTCATACGTGCCGTCGCCCATATTATTGAACTGGGAAAAGACGTTATTCCATATTTCCATATAGCGATCGCACTCGCAGCCGGGCTTACAGTCGGGGCTTCCGCAGCCGTATTTTTCGCCACGGTCAAAGTATATCTCGGAGCAAGGTCCGCAAGGCCCCGTGCCGTGCTCCCAGAAGTTATCCGCTTTGCCGAGGCGGACGATGTGGGAGGGATCGACGCCCATTTTATTTACCCAGATATCGTATGCCTCGTCGTCCTTTTCGTAAATCGAAGGCCAGAGGAGATTTTCGGGGATCTCAAGCTCCTTAGTGAGAAATTCCCAGCACCACTCGATTGCTTCCTCCTTGAAGTAGTCGCCGAAGGAGAAGTTTCCGAGCATTTCAAAGAACGTTCCGTGGCGTGCGGTATGTCCGACACGCTCAAGGTCGGGTGTTCTGATGCACTTTTGGCAGGTGCAGACACGGTGTCTCGGCGGCTCTTCCTCGCCCGTAAAGTATTTTTTCATCGGTGCCATGCCCGAATTGATAAGCAGGAGGGATTTGTCATTGATCGGCACGAGGGGGAAGGATTTCAGCCTCAGGTGTCCCTTTTTCTCGAAGAACGAGAGGTAGCTTTCACGCAGATCGTTAAGAGATGTCCATTTCATAATTATATATCCTTTCAAAAATAAAAATACGCCCTATCCCATGCAAAGAACATAAGGACGGGGGCGCACCCGTGTTACCACCTTAATTCGCTCCGCACTCGCGAGCAGAGCCTCAGCGGCTTATTAAAAAAGCCCTGCGCTTTAACGGGCGCACCCGATCGACCTTTCGGCAACAGCTCGGGGAGAGCTTCGCACACCTCCGCACATTGCCTCGCACCAAGCGGCAACTCTCTTTTGAGCGGACAGAATGCTACTTATTCCCGTCAAAGCCTTTATTCCGAAATATTTTAACACCAAAATCTCACCTTGTCAAGAGTTAATCGCAAAAAATCAAGTCATTCGCACGAAAAAAGCGAAAAAGCGGTGCTTTTTTCAGTTTTTCCGCTTTTTCGCTTTTGGAAATTTTACTTTTCGATCGCATTCTTGCGGTATTCGGTCGGGAGGACGTTATATTGCTCTCGGAAGGCGGCGGAAAAGCGGCTTTGGCTCTCGTAGCCGACGGCGTTTGCGATATCGGCGATGCTCTGCTCCGTATTCCGCAAAAGCTCGGCGGCGTGCTCCATTCTATGCTCCTTGATATGTGCCGCAATGGGCGTGCCGTACTCCTCACGGAACGCCTCCTTAAGGCTCGTGGGGTTGATGAGGAACATTTTAGAAAGCTCCGTGATGGTTATTCTCTCCGACAGGTGCTCTACGAGGTGATCGTGCACTCTGCGAGCGATCTCCCGTGCGTTTTCCTCGCTTCCGCCTCTGCTCTGGGGGCAGGTCATCTCCATCACCGCCTCCATCGTTTTATGCAGCAGATCGCAGACCGCTCTGTCGGCTATTTTGTAATAGACCTCCTTCCCCTCCCGTCTGCTCACCACAAGTCCGCATTCTCCGAGGGAGCGCAGGTGGTGGGACACGGCGGGGCTTGACATATCGAGCAAGGCGGCTATGTTTATTACGCACATTTCCCTATGGCAAAGCAGCCAGAATATGCGTATTCTCGTCGGATCGCCGAGCTGTGCGAAAAGCCCTGCGACCGTTGCGAAATCGTCCGCTCGGGAAAGCTCATCCCTTATTCCTTCTATATTATGTTCTCCGTGGTCGTGCGGAAGCTTAAATTCGTTCATTTGCTCTCTCCCCTCTTTTGGGCATATCGGAAATTATATTCGCCATTTCGGAAATCAAGTGATTCCGGCTATTGACTTTTTGCCCTTACCGTATTATACTACAATTGCAACGATTAAGCAACAGTTTAATTGATATTTTTTCGGAAAGGATCAGAAAATTATGAAAAAGACCTACAAGATCGAGGTTGACTGCGCAAACTGCGCAAGCCTTATGGAAAATGCCACACGCAAAACGGAGGGCGTTGCATCCGCAACGGTGAATTTTATGACGCAGAAAATGATAGTCGAATTTGAGGACGGTGCGGATGCGTCCGCCGTTATGAAAAACGTGCTCAAGGCGTGCAGAAGGGTTGAGCCCGACTGCGACATCGAGCTTTAAGGCTAATTTATATGAACAAAAAGCAAAAGCGCGTATTTATACGCATCTGTATTACATCGGCGATGCTGATACTGCTCGCAGTAATCCCGACGAGCGGAATCATTCGTCTTATCGCATATCTTGCGGCATACGTTTTGATCGGCTACGACATTTTGAGAAAGGCGGCTATCGGGATCGTAAATCTTCGCCCGTTTGACGAAAATTTTCTCATGGCTCTCGCATCTCTCGGAGCGTTTGCGATGGCGATATTCACCGGGAGCGGCGATTATCTTGAGGGAATTGCGGTCATGCTTCTCTACCAGATCGGCGAGCTGTTTCAGAGCTACGCCGTCGGCAAGAGCCGTCGGAGCATCGGTGCTTTGATGGACATTCGCCCCGATTACGCTAACATCGAGCATGAGGACGGCTCTCTTGAGCGTGTCGATCCCGACGAGGTGGAGATCGGAAGCGTTATCGTGGTTCAGCCCGGCGAGAAGATACCGATCGACGGCGTGGTGATCGAGGGCACGTCCGCACTTGACACTGCGGCTCTCACGGGTGAGAGCGTTCCGAGGACGGCAAGGCTCGGCGATTCCGTTACGAGCGGCTGTATTTGCCTTAGCGGCGTTTTGAAGATAAGGACGGAGAAGGAATTCGGCGAGTCGACCGTTTCGAAAATTCTCGATCTTGTGGAGAATGCAAGCTCGAGGAAGTCGAGGTCGGAGGATTTCATTTCGAAATTTGCGAGGATCTACACTCCCGCAGTCTGTATCGGTGCGCTTGCACTTGCGATTCTCGTGCCACTCGGGCGTATGGCGTTCGGCTTTTCGGGCGATTGGCTCACTTGGATATACAGGGCACTTACCTTCCTTGTCGTCAGCTGCCCGTGTGCGCTCGTCATAAGCGTGCCGCTGAGCTTCTTTGCCGGCATCGGCGGTGCGAGCCGTGAGGGCGTGCTCATCAAGGGCTCGAACTATCTTGAGGCTCTCTCGTCCGTGAGTGAGCTCGTATTTGACAAGACGGGCACTCTGACGTGCGGAACGTTTGAGGTTACCGAGGTAAAGCCGCACGGCTGCGACGCCTCCGCTCTGCTTGAATATGCGGCACTTGCGGAATGTGCGTCCTCACATCCGATCGCACTCAGCCTACGCCGTGCCGCAGGCGGCGAGCTTGACAGGGCTCGTGTTTCGGATATTGAGGAGATAAGCGGACACGGCGTTACGGCACTTGTTGACGGCAAGAAAATTGCGGTCGGAAACGCAAGGCTGATGGAGCTGCTCGACGTAAAATACGAAGAAGCCTCGGCGTCGGGAACTGCGGTCTACGTCTCGGCGGACGGTGTATATTTGGGAAATATTTTAATATCCGACGAGATAAAGCCGACGTCGGCGAGGGCTATTGCGGCACTTAAGGAGCTCGGAATCGAGAAAACCGTAATACTCACGGGCGACAATGCGTCCGTTGCCGCCGACGTTGCCAAAAGGCTCGGCGTCGACGAATACCGTGCACAGCTTCTCCCCTCCGACAAGGTGGACTGCCTCGAGTCCCTGCTCGGTGAGCTTCCGAGAGGTAAGCGGCTTGCGTTTGTCGGCGACGGAATAAACGATGCGCCCGTGCTCACACGTGCCGACATCGGCATTGCGATGGGTGCTATGGGAAGCGATGCGGCGATCGAGGCGGCGGACGTCGTGCTTATGAACGACGATCCGATGCAGCTGACGAGGGCGATACGCATTTCAAAAAAATGCATCGGCATCGTAAGGCAGAACGTGGTCTTTTCCCTCGTCGTGAAATTTGCCTGCCTCATACTCAGTGCGCTCGGCATTGCGAATATGTGGCTTGCGATCTTTGCGGACGTGGGCGTGATGATCATTGCGGTGCTCAACGCCATTCGTGCTCTGAAAATATAAAAAAAACGGACTTGATGTAATCAAGTCCGTTTTTTTCAAAGGTCAAGAAGATATTTGAAGCTTTGCGGCAGGACGAGTCGCCACGATTCCTCGTTATGCGGCTTTTCCGTATCGTAGGTTTCAAATATTTTATTTTCATCGTAGCCGAGGTGCACGAGGTGCTCACGCATTTCTCTCGATGTCGGGAGAAGAAGCTCCTCAAGCGGATCTCCGCCGCCGCAATAGATATGGATCTTGGGCTGGAGCTCCCTTTTATTTGCAAGGTCAAGTCCTCCGATATACGCATCGTAGCTCGGCATATAATAGAGTGCGTAGGCAGGAGAATACGAGAGCACGTAGGAATAAAATCCGAGCTCACGCATTCCGCAATAGAACGAGGCAAGTCCGCCCATCGACGAGCCGCCGATGCCGATATTATCCTCCTTGACGTTATATCTTTCCTTGATATAGGGGTGGAGGGTATATCTTATAAATTCCGAGGTATTATCGAGATATCCGCATGAAAAATCCTCACGGGGATCGAGATATGCCAGCTCCGAGAGAGAGCCGAATTTTTCGGGGCTCATAAAGAGCTCCCAATTCCTATAAGCGTCCGCATTATCTATGCCGACGACGATAATATTCCTGCCGTATCGGCGGTGGATCGAATCAAGCACGGCATCAAGCTGCCACGAGCCGTAGGAATCGCCGTCGTCCGTATATTTTCCCGCACGGCAAAACAGATTTTGCGCATCGAAAAAGTAGAGAATATCGAAGCCCTCGCCCCTCTCGCCGTAGTGCTTCGGCAAAAAGACGTTTATTTTTTTAGCCTTATCCTCTCTGTGGGAGAGGTTCTTTTCATCTCGCAGGGTGAAGGTCTCCACTCTGCCCGTTCGCTCGCATTCGGGGACTATATAGGTGAGGTGTCTGCCGAGCTTTTCGTTATATCTGTAAGCTATGCCGATATCCGATCCGCCGTGGTAGCAGACGCTCGTGTGCTCTCCACCCTCACCCGAAAAGCGCACGGCGGCGCATTTTTGCCCGTCCGCTTCAAGCGTGCACGCACCGTTTTGCAGCGTCATATCCAAGCTTTTGACTTCCCTGCCCGATTCGTCGAGCAAGGAAACGCAGACCGTTTTCCAGCCTCTTGTGGTTTCAAAGGATATTTTCATAATAAATACCTCCTTTTGATCAGGTACAGGTCTTTTCGAGCAGGTCGAGGACTCGCTCGAAATCGTCCGGCAGGGGCGAGACGAATTTAAGGTTCTCCCCCGTTATCGGATGAGTGAAGGTCAATTCCATTGCGTGAAGGCACTGACCGTGCATTAAATTTTTATGCAGAGCGTAGAAGCGTGTTTTCGTGCCCCCGTAGACCTCGTCGCCGAGCAGGGGGTGTCCGAGATACGCCATGTGGACTCTTATTTGATGTGTTCTGCCCGTTTCGAGAACGCAACGGACGAGATCGAAGCCATTGAAGCGCTTTTCGACTCTGTAATGCGTTACCGCCTCACGTGCGGCGTGGCTTGCGTCGGATATGACCGCCATTTTCTTTCTGTCTATCGGGTGGCGTCCGATCGGAGCATTGACCGTGCCCGACGTCTCACGCAGATTGCCGACGGTGATCGCATAATAAACTCTGCTGACTGCGTGGCGTTTCATTTGCTCGGAGAGCTGCGTATGTGCGGTGTCGTTTTTGGCGACGACGAGAAGTCCGCTCGTATCCTTATCAATACGGTGGACTATCCCCGGGCGTGCGACTCCTCCTATTCCGGAGAGCGAGTCGCCGCAATGATACAGCAATGCATTGACGAGCGTGCCGTCGTAATTGCCCGGTGCCGGGTGGACGACCATTCCCGAGGGCTTATTGATGACGATGACGTCATCGTCCTCATAGATGATATCGAGCGGTATATTCTGCGGCTCGACCTCGTATTCCTTGACGTCGGGGTAGAATATCTCCACCGTATCGCCGTCCTTGAGCTTATAATTCTTAGAGACGGGTGCGGAATTGACGAGCACCGCTCCGCTCTCGATAAGCTTCACTACGGCGGAGCGTGAGATCCCCTGACTCTCCGCTATCACCGTATCTATTCTCTGACCTATATTTTCAGCTTTCAATGTCAGTTCGGTCTTCTGCATTTTCCGAAGCTTCCTCACAATTCTCCTGCGGCTCGCTCGGGGTATCTGCCGCTTCGGGCGCTTTCTCGGCGGAATTTTCCTCCGCCGCCTTCGCACGTTCGAGCTTTGCGTTCTTTACTTCATCCAAAATTATATACAGTGCGAGAAGCCCTACGCCGACGCAGACGAACGAATCCGCAACGTTGAACACTGCGAAATTTATAAGTCTGACGTCGATAAAGTCCACGACGTATTTGAGGATACAGCGGTCGATCATATTACCGATGCCTCCGCCGACGACAAAGCTGAGGGCTACGCAAAGAAGCTTACTTTTATTTCTGTTCATCACGAGGTACACGAGCATTGCGATGATCGCCACGGTGGATATGGTCATAAATATCCACCGCTGATCCGGCTCATCAAAGAGGCTGAACGCCGCACCCGTGTTCCGCCTATACGTGAAGTGGAGCACTCCCTCGATCACGGGAAACGTCTCTCCAAGCTCAAGGTTGATGACCGTGAGCCATTTCGTCAGCTGATCGAGAAAGATCACGCCGACGATTATCATAAGCCATACGAGCATATTTTTCTCCTAAATTATTCTTCAAGTATTTTTCTGCATCTCTCGCAGATGAAGCCTTCTCCGTCGGAGACTCCCTCGGTCGAATACGTCCAGCAGCGGTCGCACTTATGTCCGTCCGCCTTATCGACGAGGACTGCGATGCCGCTCTCGGTCTCTGTGAATGCGCCCTCGGGGGCGAAGCCTTGTTCAACCGTTACCTGCGATACTATAAACACAGTTGCAAGTTCCTTTTCAAAGCTGCGAAGAAGCTGTACTTGCTCATCACGATATGCGAACACTCTGACCTTTGCGTCGAGGGATTTACCGATGAGCTTTGACG
>CAZONA010000042.1:0-9299 GCA_964581025.1 uncultured Lachnospiraceae bacterium | reverse complement strand
GAAAAAATCGTTAGAACACCTTGACATTTCGGGAAAGGTATGGTATTATGGTACAGATGAGAGGTATAGGTTTGCGATACGGGCAGACGTTTCTACGACCACCGATAATGGTTGACTACCGCAGGACTTGACGGGCGGAAAGTCAGCCTTTTTTGACCGTTTGCGCTCTCATTTCACGGAAACAAACACCGAAAGGAGATTAAATATATGAAGCTTTACATTGACGGACACGAATTTACGGCAAGAGCCGATATGTCCCTTTACGATATGGCAGTCGAGCTTGGGCTCGTTCACGGCAAGCTCTCGACCGATCCCATAGTCGCAAAGCTTGCAGGTCGAGTTTTTACGCTCAACTACGTTCCCCTTCGCTCGAAGGATATCACCCCCGACAGGGAGACCATCAGACGTGCGGTCGAGGCATCGGGCGGAATCGTTCGCCTTTACCGTTACAGCGAGCCGTCCGGACGTGAGGCATACACACGCACGGCGCAATTTATTATTTTCCTTGCATTCAAGCGTCTTTATCCCGACGCTACTGCCAAGATGAGCTGCACGCTCGGCAATTCAATATATTTCAGCGTCAGCGGCACGGACGATTTTTCCGCTGCGGCACTCAAATCCGAGGTTGACCGCATCGTTGCGGAGGATTTTCCGCTTCTGCGTCGCAGAATACCGATCGAGGCGGCGATCGACCTTTACAAGCGAGACGGGCAGATCGATAAGACGAGACTGCTCAAGTATCGTGGAAAGGACTACTTCACCATTTACGAGCGAGACGGCTATGCCGATTATTTCTACGGCGAGATGGCGCCCTCCACGGGCTTCCTGCGCTGCTACAACATCGTTGAAGCACCGGAGGGATTCATTTTCGTGCTCCCCGATCCCAAGGATCCCGACACGATCTCGGAATACAAGGAGATGCCGAACCTTTTCAACGTCTACGCCGAGGGCAAGCGTTGGAGTCAGCTGATGGGCTGTGAGACCGTTGCGGATCTCAACGAGCTTGTCGAGAGCGGCAAGATAAGGGAGCTTATTCGAGTCAACGAGGCACTCCACGAGAAGAGATTTTCGCAGATTGCGGATATGATCTGCGAGAGGGGCGCAAAGGCTGTAATGCTTGCAGGTCCGAGCTCTTCGGGCAAGACCACGAGTGCGAACCGCCTTGCCATCCAGCTTCGTGTGCACGGAATGTCGCCCATTCTTATGAGCCTTGACGACTACTATCTCGACCGTGATCTCATCGCTCCCGGTCCTGACGGAAAGATAGATCTCGAGCACATCAACACCATTGACACAAAGCTTTTCGGCGAGCATCTCCGTGCGCTCTTCGCAGGCGAGGAGATCGAGCTGCCGAGCTTCAATTTCAAAAAGGGACAGCGTGAGTGGACGGGGCACAGGCTTCGCCTGCAGGAAAATTCGATCATTCTCGTTGAGGGAATTCACGGACTCAATCCCGTGCTCATCCCCGACGACCTTGATCCCAAGCTCGTTTTCAGAGTCTACGCAAGTCCCCTGCTTCCTCTCAACTTCGACAACCACAACCGCATCCCGACGAGCACGCTCCGCCTGCTTCGCAGAACCGTGCGTGATTTCGAAAGCCGAGGTGCGAGCGTTCAGAGAACCCTCGCCATGTGGGATTCCGTAAGACGCGGCGAGGAGAGATGGATCTTCCCGTATCAGGAAAATGCGGACGTTATTTTCAACAGCTCCACGCTCTACGAGCTTGCGGTGATCAAAAAGTACATCTTCCCGCTGCTTCAGGAGATCGATCCGAGCGAGGAATGCTACGAGCAGGTTCGCGCGATGGTGGGACTTCTCAACTACGTCAAGGAGGCGGACGTTGAAAACGAGATCCCCCCGACGAGCATAGTTCGTGAGTTCATCGGCGGAAATACGTTCTATCAGTAATCAAAAAGCAAATCGGCTGACCGAAACGGTCAGCCGATTTTTACTTTATATTTACTTTGCTATCGAATATTCGACGTAGACGTAGCCCCTCGTAGTGCCCGAGCCGGTCTTGAGCACGTACTCCATGCGATATCTGCCCGAGGTGATCTCCGAATCCGACGTTACCTCGACGTATTTATCGCCCTCAAGACGCTCAAGCCTGTCGTTCTGCGGAATGCCGTAGATATATACGCTTGCGGAGATCGTTTCGAGAAGGTCGGTATAGCCGAGCACGCCGACGGATTCGAGAACAGCCTCATGGTCGACCGTTGCGGAATAGGTGATATTGACGGCTTTGTCATTATCTATCTCCATATCGATCAAGACACCGACGCTCTGTACGGAGCCTTGCGACACGGAATCAACCTCTACCGCCTTACCGTAGGAAACTCTGATATCCTCGTCGGTCGAAATGAATGCGGCGAGGGTGTAGACGCCGTCCGCAAGATCGGGAAGATTGAAGCTTACGCTCGACGCACCGACCTCAAAGGGCGTTCCGCCGCCGTATTCCGTGCTGCCTCCTCTGCCGAGAATGATCATATCGTTATTTGCACGGGACATCACGGCAAAGGTGATGGCGTAGGATTTGCCCACCTCAAAGAGCCTTACGTCGCTTACGGCAAGGGTTGCCGATCCGATATTGACCTCTGTGCCCTCGATCCTTACGTCAGCCCAATCGGCTCTGCCTATCTCGGCAAAATCGACGTTTGCGTAATCTTCACTGCCGCTTGCAAAGGTTTTCGTGATCACCTCGCCGTCCGCAACGCTCTCGTAGATCCTTCTGATCTCCTTGATACGCTCCGTCTCCGCCTTGGCGGCGGCGCTTATGCTTTCGGTGCTCGAGAGCACGTGCCCGTTCCAGCTGTAATATTTAACAAGGTTCGAGGCGTCCTCGACCGCATCGTACATTCCCTGATATACGGTGGTCCAGCTTCTTCTGCACTTCAAGCCGGTCTCCTCGAGGAAAAGGGCAAAATTGTTCCACTTTTCCGTCTCGGTCTCACCATCGACGGTGATCCCAAACTCTCCGATGAGTCCGTCGGCAAGGCAGGAGAGGTAGATATTATCGACCTTGACCGTGCCGTTTGCAAATGTATCGCCCGGCTTTACGACCTTGCCATTCTCAAGATAGACCTTGACGTTGTCGGATTTCTCGAGATTTCCGATATCGTCCGCATCGGATTTGGGTGCGACCGCCTTTACGATCCCGTCAAATCCCTGAAACTTCAGGGTGATGTTGAGCCCGTAGCCGCCGGGATTGAAGCTGAAGAAATCCGTTTTGGTGTCGGCACTCATAACGTTAAGCATCATACTGCCGCCCAAAATATTGTAGTCAACGTAGTAGCAGACGTCGTTTCTCATAACGGTATATCCCGTGTTGTAGGACTCCGAATTGTTGGTGGACGTGAAGGTCTCCCAATAGCCCTTCGAATGATCGGCGACGAAATAGAGCTCCTGATTCACGGAGGGCATCATCTGCGTGAACTCGTATCTCTCACCGGGAATGTATTTCACTCTCTCCCGAGCAAAATCCTGCTCGATGTAGAGCTCGTAAACGGTCCTGCCGTCCGTGTCGGTGTAACGCTTGCAGATCATCAGCTCGACGTCGTCGACCTTGCAAAGCACCTCGGAGCTCTTGTCTACGGAAAGGTAGTACTTCTCGTTGCCGAGCTTTATCCACGTGTCGACGATGTCGACATTCTCCTTGACCTCGTCAATCAGGTCCGCACCGCGCATTGCGGTGTTTATAACGATGGTCGTTACGTTTTCAAAATAGGAATATGAGTTGTTGTACTCGTCGAAATCGCTCCAGACGGCGTCGTTGCCCGAGGTCGTAAAGCTTCCGACCGCCTTTTTGCCCTCGGTAACGGGTCTGTCGGAGCGGCGGGCGCTTGCTTCGTTTGCGAGATGCTTAAATACCTGCACACCGTTATCGAAAATATTGTCGTTGTCAAGCTGCTTGGAGTCAAGTCTTTTGTTGGCAAGCAATAGCTTTGCGATGTTCGTGCCGCCGTCCAAATTTTTGGACGTGTCGACGATGTCCTGCGGAGTCTCGATGACGTTCCAAAGACCTTCGAGGAGCGAGCAGGCGCTCAAGGTCGATGCCGTGAGCAATATGCATATTGCGGACAGTACGATTTTTTTGATTTTGTTTTTGCTGAGCTTCATAAAAAGCACCTCCTTTTTGTTGATAAGATTATATCAGAAAATCTTCTCCGTGTCAATAGTTTTTTATGCAGTGAATAATAAATAATACATTGCGTTTTTGCCTGATCCGCATAAAAGATAAGTTGAGGGAAGGGAAGGATTTCTCCGCAGAAATAGATGCATTCAGTAGGAAAATTCCGCTACAAAGGAAAATTCCCCACGGCGTGCCGTGGGGAATTTGATGATTTTTAATTACTTTTCGTCCTTATTGAACTGAGTACCGTCGATCTTGATGTACTTAACGCCGTTCTCCTCACCCTCAACGAGAGAGCAGGACTTTGTCGTTGTGTTGTTGCCGTCAACAACGGTGAAAACGATAACGAGCTGATCGGAGTTCTCGGGATCCTCGGTGATCTCGTAAGTACCCTCGGTCTTTGTGGTGTTGCTGAGTGTGCCGATACCCATAACAACGGTCTTTGTGAAGTTATTGCCGTCGAAGGTATAGGTCGTCGTTACGCCTGCAGAACCGCTGCCGATCGTGCTGGAATAGCTTCCCTTAAGCGTCTTAGCGCAGGAAGCGAGGGAGATCGTAAGTACTGCGATCATCATGAGTATCGCAAGAATACGAGCTGTTTTTTTCATAGTTTTTTCTCCTTTGAAAAATAGAGTGGATTTTGGTAAGATATCTCTTACGTGGGACAATTATATCAAAAAAAATATCACTTGTCAAGACACAAAAATACAAATTCGTGCCGTTTTTGTTTCAACTATTGTTGAAAAATAAAAAACTTCCGAGGGGGCGAAAATGAGGACGAAAAAGAGTGAAAAATATGTAGACAAAGAGATCAAAATATGATATAATATACTGTAAATGCACAAATTTACAGTCAAGAATAATAATTAAGATATAAAAAACTCGGGAAAGGAGAAAAAATGCTTGAACTGAAAAACGTGTCCTACACCGTTCCGGACGAGAACGGCAAGGACAAGGAAATACTTAAGAACATCAATCTTAAAATAGACGAACGCTTCGTTGCCGTAACCGGACCTAACGGGGGAGGCAAATCCACGCTTGCGAAGATAATCGCAGGCATCTATCGCCCAACTGAGGGCAGGATCTTCCTTGACGGCACGGATATAACGGATATGTCCGTTACCGACCGTGCACGTGCCGGGATCAGCTTTGCGTTCCAACAGCCCGTGAGATTCAAGGGACTCACCGTCAAGGATCTCATAACCCTCGCCGCAGGTAAAAATATCAGCGTCAGCGAGGCTTGCGGATATCTCTCGGAGGTGGGACTTTGCGCAAGGGATTATATCGACCGTGAGGTAAATGCGAGCCTCTCCGGCGGCGAGCTCAAGAGGATCGAGATCGCACTCATCATCGCACGCTCCACGAAGCTCTCCGTGTTTGACGAGCCGGAGGCGGGGATCGACCTTTGGAGCTTCAATAATCTCATCAAGGTCTTTGAGCGTATGCACGAAAAGACGCACGGCTCGATACTCATCATCTCCCATCAGGAGAGGATTCTCAACATTGCGGACAGAATAATCGTCATCGCAGACGGCAAAATAGTCGAGAGCGGAACGAGGGATGAGATAATGCCCTCCGTGCTCGGCTCGGGCGCACCCTGCTCGGTGCTTACGGATAATATATAAGGAGGCGTGCTATGGATAAGATCAAGGAAAATTTGCTTGCAATGGTAGCCGACCTTCACGGCGTGCCCGAGGGTGCGTACAATATCCGTGAAAACGGTGCGGCGGCAGGCAGAAGAACAACCGCAAATATAGATATAGTAACCAAAGAGGACAAGCCCGGCATTGATATAATCATCAAGCCCGGCACGAAAAACGAGAGTGTCCATATCCCCGTAATAATCAGCGAGAGCGGACTCTCCGATATGGTTTATAACGATTTCTACGTCGGCGAGGGCGCGGACGTTACGATCATCGCAGGCTGCGGAATACACAACTGCGGCGATCAGGATTCCGCCCACGACGGAATACACACCTTCCATATCGCACATGGCGCACGTGTCAGATACGTCGAGCGTCATTACGGCGAGGAGGAGGGCGAGGGCGGAAATATTATGAACCCCACCACCGTCGTCGAGCTTGAGGACGAGGCGTATATGGAGATGGAAACGACGCAGATAAAGGGCATTGATTCCACCTACCGCAAGACCTCCGCAATTCTCGGAAACGATGCGACGCTCATTATCAAGGAAAAGATAATGACGCACGGCGTACAGCACGCCGAAACGGAATTTCAGGTCGACCTCAACGGCGAGGGCTCGAGCACGAACGTTATCTCACGCTCCGTCGCAAAGGATAGATCGACTCAAACCTTCCTCTCACGCATAAACGGCAATTCCACCTGCTACGGACATACCGAGTGCGACGCCATAATAATGGACGGCGCAAGCGTCAGAGCGATCCCCGAGATCACCGCAAACGACGTAAACGCTTCCCTCATTCACGAGGCGGCGATAGGCAAGATCGCAGGCGAGCAGATAATCAAGCTTATGACTCTCGGACTCACCGAGGCTGAGGCCGAGGAGCAGATCGTCAACGGATTTTTGAAATAAGGAGAATTTTTTATATGAAAAGGCTTATAGGCAATGCGATAGTCGGACAGTCGGGAGGACCTACGGCGGCAATAAACGCAACCCTTGCGGGAGTTGTCAGAGGCGTTCTCGAAAACGTCTGCGACGGCTCGATCGGTACGCTTTACGGAATGAAAAACGGCATCGACGGCTTGCTGCGTGAGGATATAGTCGACCTCTCGAGCTTTTTTGCCGATGCGAATAAAATAGACATTCTCGAGCAAACGCCTGCGGCGGTTCTCGGCTCGTGCCGCAGAAAGCTCCCGAGGATCGAGGACGACCGTGCGACCTACGAAAGGCTCATTGAAATTTTCAAAAAATACGATATCAGATACTTCTTCTATATCGGCGGCAACGATTCGATGGATACCGTCGCAAAGCTCTCCGAATATACGAAGGTCTGCGACTACGAGATGAGAGTTATGGGCGTGCCGAAAACGGTCGATAACGACCTCGTCGGCACGGATCATACCCCCGGCTTTGCCTCGGCGGCAAAGTATATCGCCACGACAGTCGCAGAGTGCATTCGGGACTGTGCGGTCTATACCACCCCTGCGGTAACGATAATCGAAATAATGGGACGGGACGCCGGCTGGCTCACCGCCTCGTCGGGAATCGCAAAGGCGTTCGGCGGAGAAACCCCTGACCTTATCTACCTTCCCGAGAGGGCATTTAATAAGGAAGAATTTTTCGAGGATCTCCGCACCGCTCTGAAAAAGCACCCCAACGTCGTTGTCGCAGTTTCCGAGGGAATCAGATTTGCCGACGGCACCTACGTCTGCGAGGGCTTCGGAATAGCGTCCACGGACGTTTTCGGACATAAACAGCTCTCGGGCACGGGCAAGGCACTTGAATACGCCGTCAAAGCCGAGATAGGCTGTAAGGTTCGCTCTGTCGAGCTTAATATAGTCCAGAGATGCGCCGCACATATCGCATCGAAAACCGATATTGAGGAATCCGTGCGTGTCGGTCGTGCAGCCGTCAAGGCGGCAAGCGAGGGCGTAACAAGACAGATGATGACGATCGAGAGAGTCTCCGACGCACCGTACAGAACGGAAATTTCCCATAAGGACATCTCCGAGATAGCGAATATGGTAAAGTCCGTCCCCGAGAAATTTATAAACGAGCGAGGAAACCATATCACCGACGAGTGCGCAAGATACCTTCTTCCACTCATCTTGGGCGAGCTTGACGTTAAATACGAAAACGGAATACCTGCGCATATAATTATTCAATGAAAATAAAGCAATCCGATATAAACCCGTTCCCGAACAGCGACAGCAATAAACGCTACTATACCTACGACCTCTATCTCAAGCGTACCTTCGGCGGAAAATGCGCCAAAATTCCGCTTGACGCAGGCTTTTCGTGTCCCAATGCGGACGGAAAATGCGGAGTCGGCGGATGCATATATTGCTCATCACGGGGAAGCGGAGATTTTGCGGAGAGCGCAGCCCTTCCGATAGCGGAGCAGTACGACCGAGTCAGAAAAAAGCTCTCGTCCAAGTGGAGCACCGAGCGGTGCATCCCGTATTTTCAGGCACGAACGAACACCTACGCACCGATAGAAAAAATAAGGGAAAAATTCGAGGACGCCCTCGCCCTTGACGGCGTCGTGGGACTGAACGTTGCAACCCGTGCGGATTGTCTGCCCCCCGACGTGCTCGAATACCTCGGGGAGATATCGAAGAGAACGACGCTTTGCGTCGAGCTGGGACTTCAGACCGTGCACGACGAAACGGCAAGGCTCATAAACCGAGGTCATACCTTCGAGCAGTTTCTCTCCGGCTATAACGCATTAAGACAAGCCGTGCCGAGAGCGCAGATATGCGTCCACCTGATTTTCGGACTTCCCGGGGAAACGGACGAAATGATGCTCGAAACGGCAAGGGTAGTGGGTAAGCTGCACCCCGATATGATAAAGCTCCACCTACTCCACGTCCTGCGTGGAACACGGCTTGCCGAAATGTACGAGAGCGGAGAATATACGCCGCTCGAGAGGGATAGATACGTAAGACTCGTCGCACAGTCGCTCGAATATTTCCCCGAGAATACTGTGATCGCACGACTGACCGGCGACGGCATGGCGGACGACCTTCTTGCACCCCTCTGGTCGATGAAAAAGGTCTCCGTGATCAACGATATAGATAAATATCTCTTCGAGCATAATATGTGGCAGGGAAGACTCTCGGAGATTTAAGACGAATTAATAATAGGAAATATTATGGCAAACGAAAGCAAAAAGGATTTCAACGCAATGCTGAAAAACGGTAAGGATATGCCGAAAATACAGACCGTAACGGACGCAAAAACCGTGGAGAGGTACGGCGGAGAGAAAATGCTCCTCGCCCCACCGCTCGCCTACGACGGACTGATAAAGAAAGTCCCGAGAGGGAAGCTCATCACCACGGCACAGCTCCGAGAGTACCTCGCACGCCTGCACGGTGCGGATTTCACCGATCCCATGACCGCCGGAATATTCGTCAATATCGTTGCGTGGGCGAGCTACCAAAGGGAAGAGGACACAGCGCCCTATTGGCGTGTGCTCAAATCGGGCGGCGAGCTGAACCCCAAGTATCCCGAGGCGTTCGAGCTGCA
>CAZONA010000041.1:0-9409 GCA_964581025.1 uncultured Lachnospiraceae bacterium | reverse complement strand
AAAAATATTTTTCCCCATCCTTATAAATTTCTTGACTTTTTTCGATCCGTATAGTATAATTATAAATTGAAGTATTATGCATTATGGAGTACTGTAATTTTGAAAACCAATATATTACCGCCCGAGATAATAGAAAAACAGCTCGAGCATATGAAAGCGATAAGGAGCGAAAACGACCGCCTCGCACTTGAGAGCGGCGAGCGGCGCGGGGCGTATATCGAGACCTTCGGCTGTCAGCAAAACGAGGCGGACAGCGAGAGAATAGCCGGAATGGCACAGGCAATGGGGTATGAGATATTAAGCTCCCCCGAAAACGCCTACCTCATCGTCGTAAATACCTGCGCAATACGTGAGCACGCCGAAAAGAGAGCACTCTCGATAATCGGTCAGTTCAAGCATATAAAAGCGAAAAATCCCGACCTCATCATCGCCGTCTGCGGCTGTATGGTAACTCAGGAGCATAGAGTAAACGATATAAAATTCAGATATCCTTACGTCGATATAGTTTTTTCGACCGCCTCCGTGCATCGCCTGCCCGAGCTTATCGAGAAGAAGCTTAAGATGGGAAAAAGACTGTATTGCACCGATGACGAATACGCCGTCGCCGAGGGCTTGCCCGTCCGCAGAGAGAGCAGCTATCGTGCGTGGGTGTCCGTAATGTACGGCTGTAATAATTTCTGTACATATTGCATCGTCCCCTACGTCAGAGGCAGAGAACGCAGTAGGCGTAAGGAGGATATAATCAAGGAGGTAAGGGAGCTTGTCGATGCAGGATATCGTGATATAACCCTGCTCGGACAGAACGTCAATTCCTACGGTAAGGATCTCGGCACGGATTACGATTTTGCGGATCTCCTTGACGAGCTTGCACGGATAGAGGGCGACTTTCTGCTCCACTTTATGACGAGTCATCCGAAGGACGCAACGAAAAAGCTCGTCGACGTCATCGCAAAAAACGATAGGATCGCAAAGCAGTTCCACCTGCCGCTCCAGTCGGGAAGCGATAAAATACTTAAAAATATGAACCGCCATTACGACCTTAATGCATATCTCGAAATGGTCGATTATATGAGAAGCCGCATTTCCGATATCGTCATTACTACAGATATCATCGTCGGCTTCCCCGGAGAGAGCGAGGAGGATTTCGAGAAAACCCTCGACGCACTTCGCCGTGTCAGATACGATATGATCTTTTCCTTCATATATTCCGCACGAAAGGGCACTCCTGCCGCCGAAATGGAGGATCAAGTGCCGCCCGAGGTTCAGTCCGAAAGATTTTCACGCCTGCTTAAGCTGCAAAACGAGATAGCCTATGAAATAAATCAGAAGTATCTTGGGCAAACTATGCGTGTGCTCTGCGACGGACGGAGCAAAAACGATGCGGAAGTAATGTGCGGACGCACCGAGGGCAATAAAATAGTCCTCTTTTCCGGCGACGAGAGCGATACCGGAAAATATCTTAATATTAAAATAACCAAATGCGATACCTTCGCCCTTACGGGTGAGATCGCAGATAAGGAGAATGATAATGGAAATATTTGAAATCGCAAAACAGCTCGGCGAGGCGATCGCCAAGGACGCAAGACTCGTTGAATTTAACGAGGCAAAGACAGCCTACGAAAACGATGCACAGCTCGCCGAGGCACTTCGTGAATATGAGGTTCAGCAGCAGGCACTTCAGTCGGAAATGGTCAAGGACGAGCGTGATACCTATACGATCGACGCCATAAATGAGAGAATAGATCAGCTTTACAGAGCGATCGTCGAAAATGCCGCATTCGTAAGGCTCAACGCCGTTCAGGCAGAGGTAAACGAGCTTATGAACGAGGTAAATAACGCAATAACCTGTGCAATAACCGGGGAAGATCCGAGCAAATCCTGCACACACGATTGCTCGACGTGCCACTCGCAGTGCCATTGATTTATTGATTTTAAGATAAGGAGATATCGGCTATGACTCCGATGATGGAGCAATACTTCGAGGTAAAAAATAAATATAAGGATTATCTGCTCTTCTACCGTCTCGGCGATTTTTACGAGATGTTTTTCGACGACGCCATAATCGCCTCCCGTGAGCTCGAGCTCACACTTACGGGCAGGGATTGCGGCGAGGAGGAGCGTGCGCCCATGTGCGGCGTTCCGTACCATAGCTGTGAGGGCTATATCGGACGACTTATCGAGAAGGGCTATAAGGTCGCTATATGCGAGCAGCTTGAGGATCCGGCTTTAGCCAAGGGACTCGTCAAAAGGGACGTCATAAGAGTCATCACCCCCGGAACGCTCATCGAGAGCGATCTGCTCAAGGAGTGGCAGAATAACTACCTCTGCGCCGTTTTCTACGATGCGGAGGAAACGGGCGTCTGCTTTGCGGACGTCTCGACGGGACAGGCGTTCGCTACCTCGTTTTCGGGCAAGGAAATGTATTCCCGACTCAATACGGAGCTTTCCACGTATAGACCGAGCGAGCTGATAATCAACGTCCCCCTCGACTCAACGCCCGATAAGGGACAGTTCGTGCGTGAGCGACTCGGAATAGCGGTCAGCGACGACCAGTCGATGAGATTCGATTATAATTCCGCCTTCGATTGCCTGCGAAATTCCTTCGACTCGGAAAGAAGTGCGTGGGAGGGAAGAAAAGCGGTTATCTGTGCCATCGGCGCACTTATGAACTACCTCTCCGAAATGCAAAAGACGGATCGGGCGAATATCAAGGACCTTAAGATATATACGACGGGGCAGTATATGGAGATCGATGTAAGCTCACGCAGAAACCTTGAGCTTTGCGAAACCATGCGTACCAAGGAAAAGCGAGGCTCGCTCCTCTGGGTGCTCGATAAAACGAAGACCGCCCCCGGAGCACGCCTGCTTCGTCAGTGGGTTGAACACCCCCTGCTCAAATCCTCACTCATAATAAAAAGACAGAGCGCAGTCGAGGAGCTTTACGGCAGCTATATAAAACGCCACGAGCTTGAAAATCTCCTCTCCGGAGTCCTCGACCTTGAGCGATTGCTCACAAAGGTCATCTACGGCACGGCAAACGGTAAGGACCTCCGAGCCATCTGCTCCACCGTCTCCGCATTTCCCGAGATAAAAGCACTCATATCCGATTGCACGAGCGAGGAGCTCAGGCGTATATACGCCGATTTTGATACCCTTGCCGATATACATACGCTGATAGAAGCCGCAATAAAGGAGGACGCCCCGTTCTCCGTCCGAGACGGCGGAATAATAAACGACGGCTATAATGAGGAGATAGATAAGCTCCGCTCCGTCATGACCGACGGACATTCGTGGATAGACGATATAACCCGTAAGGAGCGTGAGGCAACGGGCATAAAAACGCTGAAGATCAATTATAATAAGGTTTTCGGCTACTATATCGAGGTTACCAAATCCCTCATATCCCAAGTGCCCGACAGATATATCAGAAAGCAAACGCTCACCAACTGCGAGCGATATATAACGCAGGAGCTTAAGGACGTCGAGGCAACGATACTCGGTGCGGCGGACAGAGTTTGCGCACTTGAATATAATCTCTTCGGCGAGATACGCCAAGCCATTGCCGCTCAGGCGGACAGAATAAGAAGGACCGCCGCCGTCGTCGCAACGCTTGACGTTTATAACGGACTTGCAACCGTCGCCGCAAAGAATAACTACGTAAAGCCCGAGATCGACGATAGTAGCGTAATAGATATCAAGGACGGCAGACACCCCGTCGTCGAGCAGTTCGTCAAGGATACTTATTTCGTGCCCAACGACGCATACCTCGATACCGCCGCCAATAGACTTATGCTCATCACAGGACCTAATATGGCAGGTAAATCAACCTATATGCGTCAGGTCGCACTCATCGTCGTAATGGCGCAGATAGGCTCGTTCGTCCCGGCAAGCGACGCAAGAATAGGCATAGTCGATAAGCTCTTTACCCGTGTCGGTGCGTCGGACGACCTCGCAAGCGGTCAGTCGACGTTTATGCTTGAAATGACCGAGGTGGCGTATATACTCAGAAACGCAACGCAAAAGAGCCTCATAATCTACGACGAGGTCGGTAGAGGAACGTCCACCTTTGACGGAATGAGCATAGCACGTGCCATCATAGAGTATACGAACGGCAAGAAGATCGGCGCAAAGACGCTTTTTGCAACCCACTACCACGAGCTCACCTCAATGGAGGACGAGCTGCCCGGAATAGTCAATTATAATATTGCCGCAAAGAAGCGCGGGGATACGATACTTTTCCTGCGTAAGATAATCAGAGGCTCAACGGACGATAGCTACGGAATCGAGGTCGCAAAGCTTGCAGGACTTCCGAATGAGGTCATAAGGAGAGCCAAGGAGATACTCACCACCGTGGAAAAGACCTCTCGCTCGCTCACCACGTCGGATAATGCCGCCGTCGAGGAGGAGAAGCCCATAACCTTCGAGGAGGTTACGGAGAGATCCGTCATCGAGGATATCAAAAAGGTCGATATCAACAGCATGACGCCCGTTGAAGCAATGAACCTTTTGTTCGAATTAAATAACCGTCTTAAATAGAAAATGGAGGATGTATGGGAAGGATAAACGTTCTTTCGTTTGCCGTTGCAAACCTTATAGCCGCAGGAGAGGTCGTCGACAGACCGTCCTCGGTCATCAAGGAATTGCTTGAAAACTCAATAGATGCGGGCGCAAGCCAAATAACCGTCGAAATAAAAAACGGCGGCGTAACGTATATGCGAGTGTCCGATAACGGCGGCGGAATCGAGGCGGAGGATCTTCCCATAGCCATAAAGAGACACGCAACGAGTAAGATAAAGACCTCCGACGACCTTATGCGTATACTCACGCTCGGATTTCGAGGAGAAGCACTTGCCGCAATCGCATCCGTCTCCGACCTTCGAATAATTTCAAAGCCCCACACCGCCCCCTGCGGCGCAATGATCGAGGCGCACGGCGGAGAGATAGTCGAATATTCCGAGCAAGCCTCAAGGGACGGCACGACCGTCATAGTCGAAAACCTCTTTGCCAATATCCCGGCAAGAAGAAAGTTCTTAAAACGGGATGCGACCGAGGGAAGCGCAATATCGACCGTCGTCGAGAAGATAGCACTTTCCCACCCCGAGATAGCGATAACGCTCATCTCCGACGGAACGGTCAGATTCGATACCCCCGGTGACGGTAAGCTCGAGAGCGTCATCTACGTCGTCATGGGACGTCAGATGCAGAACGCAATGATCCCCGTCGACTCGGTGATAAATAATATCGCCGTTAAGGGCTTTATCGGACGCTCGGATACCGTCCGTTCGAACAGAAATTATATGAATTTCTTTATCAATAACCGATTTGTCAAGAGTAAGCTCGCAGTTGCGGCGGTGGAGCAGGCGTATACCTCGTATCTGCCACCCGAAAAATTCCCCTGCTGCGTGCTCAATCTCACGATAGATCCGGCAACGGTCGATATCAACGTCCACCCGACTAAGCTCGAGGTTAAATTCACCGACGAAAAGCCCGTTTTCGAGGCAATATACCACTCGGTCAGAACCGCACTTGAGGAAAATACCACAAGACCGGAGCTGAAATTCGGCAGATCCGATCCCGAGGAGCTGCCGAGCCGTATGAGTGCGGAGCATTTTCGCACCATCGCAGAGGCAAGACCTGTGTCCGACGCCTTCGCCCCGATAGTGAATTCACGAAAAGAGGAGAGGGAGGAGCAGCTCAGATATTCCGATCCCACCCCACAGATGTCGACATCACCTGCAGCGCAGAGTAAAGAACGCCCGCCGCTCGATAAAATCTCCGACGGGGAGCTTATGTCCATGTCGCCCGGCGAGGTTTTGGATGAATATATCAAGCACTTAAAGCAGGGAAGCGAGAAATCCCCCGAGCCGCAAGTCGCCGAGCAAATGCCCCCTGTGGAAAATAAAATAATCGAGCAAACACCGACGCAGGATGCACCGCCCGTACTTCAATACCGCCTCGTCGGCGAGCTTTTCAACTCGTACCTCATAGTTGAGAGGGACGATAAAATGCTCATAATAGATAAGCACGCCGCCCACGAGAGAATAATATTCGAAAAGAACCGCGAGATGATGAGAGCCAAAGAGCCGTCCTCGCAAATACTGATAACCCCGATCGAGATAATGCTCACCTCCGGCGAGCTTGCGGTCGTCGCCGACTACCGTGCGGAGCTTGAACGGCTCGGCTTTAAGATCAATATTAAAAAATACAGCATCCTCGTAAGCTCGATACCCACCGAGCTTGCCGCCTGCGACGTTCAGGATACCATATCGACCATGGTAAACAGAATAATGGAGGGTCAGGGAGACGCCAAGCTCACACGGGATATACTCTTTGAAAAAGCACTTTATCAGGCGTCCTGTAAGGCGGCGATAAAGGCAGGCAGAGAATACGTCGAGGCACATACGGAGTGGATCGTGGAGCAGCTTATGAGAATCCCCGATATCACCTTCTGCCCCCACGGCAGACCGGTCGCTATGGAGCTGTCAAAGGCAAGACTCGACCGCCAATTTGAACGTACTTAATAATGCACCGAAAGACCGAAAGGAAGAATAATGAGTAAGAATTTTGAATTGATAAAAACGGAGGGCACGGCAAGACGGGGAGTCTTGCATACCGTCCACGGAGATATACAAACGCCCGTCTTTATGAATGTCGGCACCTGCGCCGCAATAAAGGGCGGAGTTTCCACCGCAGACCTTAAGGAGCTCAAATGTCAGGTCGAGCTCTCGAATACCTACCACCTTCACGTAAGACCGGGAGATAAGCTCATATGCGATATGGGCGGAATACATAAGTTTTTCAATTGGGATAAGCCCGTCCTCACCGATAGCGGCGGATTTCAGGTGTTCTCCCTTGCCCCTCTGCGCAAGATAACGGAGGAGGGCGTCCATTTCGCATCCCATATCGACGGAAGAAGAATATTTATGGGACCCGAGGAGAGCATGCAGATACAGTCGAACCTCGCCTCCACGATAGCGATGGCGTTCGACGAATGTATCGAAAACCCTGCGGAATATCAGTACGTCAAGCAGTCCTGCGACCGCACTACGAGATGGCTCGCACGCTGTAAGGCGGAAATGCAAAGGCTCAATTCCTTGCCTGATACGATAAATAAAAACCAGCTCCTCTTCGGCATAAATCAGGGAAGCACCTACGACGACCTGAGAATAAAGCACATGCAGGAGATAGCGGAGCTTGACCTTGACGGCTACGCCATCGGAGGACTTGCCGTCGGTGAGCCCACCGAGGAAATGTATAGGATAATCGAGGTCGTCGAGCCGTATATGCCAAAGGATAAGCCCCGCTACCTCATGGGCGTCGGCACACCCTGCAATATCCTTGAGGGCGTCCACAGAGGAGTCGATTTCTTCGACTGCGTAATGCCCTCGAGAAACGCACGCCACGGCAACCTCTTTACGTGGCACGGCAGAATGAACGTTATGAACGAGCAGTACGCCAAGGACTCCCGTCCCTTTGACAGCGGATGCGGCTGTCCTGCGTGCAGGAATTACAGCAGAGCCTATATAAGACACTTGATAAAGGCAAAGGAAGCGCTCGGAATGCGCCTTGCGGTCATCCATAACCTTTATTTCTACAATGAATTGACCGAAAAAATAAGAGAAGCCCTCGACGGCGGATATTTCGAGGAATTTTATCAGAAATACCGCAATATCCTCGGCGAAAGGCTTCATGATTAACAATTGTTGATTATCCGATTTTGCGGATTCTCTTGAATTTTAGCGAATTTGGGTATATAATATATGATCGGAGGATGGCAGTGAAGATAAGATCGAGATTGTTTGTAAAATCGTTTCTTTTGTCGCTCGTGATATTCGTTTTGCTTGCGGCTATCATAGTAACGAGTCTCTATATGGATAAAACGGCTCTTTTGCCCACGCAAAGAGAAACTACCGTCCTTGTCGGTATCATCGACGGGGATAGCGTGGTGTCGCTCGCCGTTCTCTGCGCAGATCCGCAGAAATCGGAAATCAAGCTCCTGCCCGTCCCCGATAATACCATAGTCGACGGCAAGATTCTTCAGGAGCAGTATAAGAGGGAAGAGGCGGATACGCTCCTTGAATACCTCTCTGGGATCGTCGGTAGAAATATAGACAGATATCTCCTGATATCCGCAGATGCGCTCGAAAGCTCGGTAAATACCGTCGGCACGTTCACGTATTTCATACAGTATCAGTTCCTGTATTCCGGCAGAGCTTTCGGAGGAACGTATTCCAAAATGAACGGAGAGCTCGTCAGAGCAATGCTCACCTACGGCGGATACGACAGAAAATCCGTCTCGGTCTCGACCGTTTCGATGGATTTCTTTACCTATTTTATGACGAAATATTCCGCCGCGGCGGACTTCGACGAGATATATAACGTAATCGAGAGGAGCGTCTCGGGCGGCGAGTCCGATACGAACCTTACAGGCGGCGAGCTTGCCGAATATCTCGAGCTGCTGTCGAAATATTCCGAGTATACGCATATCACCCTGACGATGTCGGGAAAAACGGACGGTACGTCGTCCGAGATAAATTATTTCATACCCGAGTCTCTGCATTCTGAGACCGATATATTCAACTGAGGACAAAATTATTTTTATATCTTTTATGGCAAACCAGCCATAAGGAGGAAAGGCAAATATATGAACAATACAGAAAAAACAATGGACAAGATCGTCGCCCTGTGCAAAAACCGCGGATTTATCTTCCCCGGCTCCGAAATATACGGAGGACTCGCAAATACGTGGGACTACGGACCTCTCGGAGTGGAGCTTAAGAATAATATCAAGAAGGCTTGGTGGAAGAGATTCGTGCAGGAAAATAAGTATAACGTCGGACTTGATGCGGCAATACTTATGAATCCGCAAACCTGGGTAGCGTCGGGACACCTTGCGGGATTTTCCGATCCCATGATGGACTGCCGCGAGTGCCACGAGAGATTCAGAGCGGATAAGCTCATAGAGGATTGGTGTGCAGAGACGGGATTTGAGCTTCCGAAGCCCATCGACGCATTCTCGCAGACCGAGCTTAAGGCGTTCGTGGACGAGAATAATATCCCTTGCCCCACGTGTAAAAAGCATAATTTCACCGATATACGCCAGTTCAACCTTATGTTCAAAACGTTCCAGGGCGTTACCGAGGATTCCAAAAATACAGTCTACCTCCGTCCCGAAACGGCGCAGGGTATCTTTACCAACTTCGCAAATGTTCAGAGAACGACTCGTAAAAAGCTCCCCTTCGGTATCGGTCAGATAGGTAAATCCTTCAGAAACGAGATCACCCCCGGAAACTTCATCTTTCGAGTCAGAGAGTTCGAGCAGATGGAGCTTGAATTCTTCTGTAAGCCCGGCACGGACCTCGAGTGGTTCGCATATTGGAGAGGCTTCTGCCATCAGTGGCTGCTCGAT
>CAZONA010000040.1:0-9587 GCA_964581025.1 uncultured Lachnospiraceae bacterium | reverse complement strand
CTATGACCCTCTGCTTGTAAGGCAGATGCTCTCCCAACTGAGCTATGCTTCCATAGCCGTCGATATTTCAACGACTTTGCTATTATATCACAACCTTTTGACCTTGTCAAGCGTTTTTTTCAAATTTCATAAACTTTTTTTATTTATTTGAAGATAGGGGGGGCTGAGCCGAGGCTCAGCCCCCTGGCGATATCACCAAAAGCGATATTTTCTCGCCGTTGCCTTACATTCCCACGGAATCTCCGCACTTATGCGTGCGACGGCGTCGGTATATTTTCCGAACAGCTTTTCGCTCGCTCGGTCGTCCACTCCGATAAGAAAGAGGGACGAGATATAGAGCGTTGCGGCACTCGCAAATCTATCCGACAGCGGAAAATACTCGGAGAGCGGAACGTATATTCCCGATATCTCTCCCTGCTCGTCGTAGCCGCGCCAGAGCCTGTACTCCTTATCAAGCTGTGAGAGCACCGCACAGACCGCCGCCATGGCGTATGGAAATCTCTCCTGAAGATCAAGTCTGATTCTTCCCTCGACCGCCGTGCCGCTCTCACGCTCCACGCTCTCCCTGACCGTTTCGGTGCTCGACTCGGTGGATTTGACCTCGGAAACGGTCGTTTCGGTTATGGGATTGTCGATCGTGCATTTCGAGCCGTTTTCGTCCTCGGTAGCACTCTCGCTGACCGTTCGGCTCTTGACCTTTACGCTGTCAAGAGAGGCGAGGATCATACCCTTGACGTTATAATATACCGCCTCAAAGATATCCCTGCACTCAATGCCTGCCATAGCTTACACCGCAGGCTTGAGGTTGAGGACGATGAACTCGTCGGGATAAAGTATCTTCGCACCGTAGAGGTGAAGTCCCTTGACGGCGTCGGCAAATCTCTTTTCGGGGCGGTAAGCCTCGACCTCGGAGATCTGCTCGGCAAAGGCGACCGCACGCTTGGTGCGTGCAAGGCACTTATGATAGCCCTCGCCGTCGACGACGACGTTATTGGACACGAAAATTCTGCATCCTGCAATTCTGCCGAGCATGCCCGTCTCAAGTGCCTCGCCGTTATTCGTGCCGAGGTCTATTTTTGCTCTGAGCATAAGTGCGGAGATCTCGGGAGATACCTCGATAACGATATCGTCCGCATCCTGCACGCCCGCCTTGAGCATTTCGGTCTTGACGTCGATGATATGATCGAGCACCGCACTTGCGGTAAGGGATTCGTCGGTGATCGTATTATCGCTGTCGGAATAGAGCCCGTAAACGTAAGCGTCCGCCGCACCTGCGAGAGCCGATGCCGCATTTCTCATTGCCTCGTCCATGAGCTTGGGGTTGGACTGCGCTCTGTCCACGTCGTCGATCTGGAAGTTGAAATACTTCGCCTGATCTATCTTGAGCGTGCGAGCGGTGTCGGAGAGAGTTTCGGGAGCGTTCATATCGACGTTTTTCTTATAATCGGAGACCGTAACGTCGCCCACGCCGCAGATTTTTACCACGGCGCCGAGGGACTTGATGTCGCCCTCGTACTCCCTCGTACAGTTCATAACTCCGATGTACTTCTTGTCAAGCTGTCTTAAGAGATTTTCACTCCATACCGTTGAAATAAAATTAGTAATTGCCATATTGTTTTCCTTTCTTTTTCTTTTTTTTGATTTTTCAGTTCCAATGACGCATGGATTCGATAACGTCATCGTAATTTTCCCTCACCTGCGAGGGCGTCATGAGCCTTACCTCGTCGGGTGAATAATAGCCGCCGTTTCCGATGCCGGAGAGTGAGCCCGTGCTCATTTTGCGGTTGATCTCGTTGCACTCGGCGATCCTTTGCCTTTCAGCTTCGATCTCCTTGCGGATGCGTTCGAGCCCCTCAAGCTCAAAAAAGCGTTGCTTCAGCTCTTCAAGCTCTCGCCTCAGCTCCTCCGTATCCGAATTCTGTAGCGTTTTCTCCGCTTCGACGGGTGGAACGTCCGCCGTCGGTTCTTCGGTTTCAAGCTCCTCGTTGCCTACAAGGATCTCATTCTCAAGCATTCGCACCACCTCCCACTACGTCGACCGAATACTCCCTCGGCAGACTTGCAAGATACTGCTCGAGCGAAATGTGTCCGCCGTCAAGCAGCCTGTCAAGAACGGAGAGCATCAGACTCGGAGAATACTCGCCCCGATCCGTCGCCTGCACCGACGCTCTGAAAACGGAGCGGCGTGTCAGCTCGCCAAGCTCCTCCGAGGTATAGCTTCCGTCGGCGGCGAGCATCGGCACGAGTCTGTCGGGTGCGAAATACGCAAGCGTCATATCCGCCCATATCGCCGCAAGCTCCTCAATGCATTTGCAAAGAGCCGAGCGGACGAGCCTTAAGGGTATTCTCGACGCCTCCTGTATTGCAAGTATCGCACTCGTATTGTCGGGATCGACGTTGCCGAGAGCCGTTTCCGTTGCGCCGTTCAGCTCCTTCGTGGACTCGATGACGTTGGTGAGCAGCTCGAGGTAATTGTCCTGAAGCTTTCCCGTATCAAGCACCGCAAAGGAATCCGAAACGTTCACAGATCCCGTCGCCGCTATCGCTTCCCCGACCTCGTTCGACCATTCGGGGATCTTGGTCTTGTCGTAAACGACCTTTGAAAACGCCGTGTCGCTCATGTGCTTCATCACCATCGAATATGCGCTGTTGATGTATTTTTGGTTTGCGATCATCGAGCTTATCGGACTTGTTCCGTGGAAGCAATTCTTCGTCGGCGTCCAGTTAAAGAGCACGACGGGATAGAGGGTGCAGGGCGTTTTGACTCTTGAAATCACGCACTCCTTCACGCTTTTTTCAAAGCAGACCTTGCCGTCCTCACGCCAGAATTTAAGCAGGTAGGTCGCCTTCTCCTCCTCGTCCCCCGAAAGCTCCGCAAGCATCTCCGAGCCATCGGGAGAGTCGCTGCGGATTTTTTGGACGTCCTCCTCGGACACGCCGTTTGCCCTTGCCTCGCGGCGAAGCGAATAAACGCTCGCCCTGCCCGAGAGGATGATATATTCCTGGGACTGCAAATCGGGGCTGTTGACGTCGGAGACGAACAGCTCCGTATTGTCGACGAGGCTCGTTTTGATATCGCCCTCGTAGCTTCCGTCCCCACGGGCGTCCGCACTCCAATAGGAATAGAGCACGCCGTCCCCGGATATTGCGGCGTCAAGGGCGAGGGAGTAAAGCTTTTCTTCCATCCCTTCCCTCTCCCAGCGGAATCTCACGTTCTCCGTAAGAATCCTTCCGCCTCTCAGATCGGGCAAATAGCGTGATGCGAACGGCTCATTCTCGTCGGTAAAGGTGATCTGCGTGTCCTCCGGCACAACGGAGCAGACAAGATAGTCCGTGATCCTCTTTACCACGTTGAAAACGGGACGGGGCAGATCCCCCGAGGGCACGCCGTACCATTGATCTCCCCGGTAGAAGCGTTCGTTCTCACGCACACGCCGATAAAGTCCTATCCTGCGCTTGTAAGCCTTGCCCTCCTCGTATTGAAGCCATGTTTTACTTAATGAAGCCTTCATTTTTTCCTTTCTGTAGCCCATAGCTACGGTTTTTATTTTTTTGCACGAACGGTATTAGGTCTAAAATCCGAGATGCTTGTGCGTAGCGTTCCTCGAGCCCGAGAACCTAAAGGGCAGTGCATCGTCCTCGGGTGCTGCTTTTAGTACGGCACGGCTCATCAAACCGTATCGCAAAGCCTCGGGAGCGTGAGTGAGCGAATGCGGCTCGCTCGACGCATCCTCGGGACGCCGCCCGTCGCAAAGCAGTCCCTGCATTGAGCGGATCAGCTCGGGGCAATTTTTAGAGATACGAAGCCTCGGCAGATGCGTGCCGTCCCCAGTGCTCAAATATTCCCTCACCACACGCCAGCCGGGAACTCGCCGATTGTCCGCAGGGATCATCGGCGGCATTTTTCGGGCGGCACTCATTATCTCAAAGCCGCTCATTCCCGTGTCCTGACGCCTGTTCCAAAGGTCCGGAGAGGCGACGGCGTATTCCGCACCCGTTCCCGAAAGAAATTCGGCGATCTCGCACGCCGCCTCTCCGAGCGTAAGCCCCGAGCGGCAAAGCTCCCGTTCTGCGTACACGTTTCCGTCTCCGTCCCGTGAGAGCAAAAGCAGGGCGAGCATATCGAGTCCGTAATCGAACGCCGCAAAACGCTCTGTATTTTTCGGAATAACGGCGGCGTCGACGACGTGAAGCTCCTCCGAAAATTCGGGAAAGAACTGTCCCTCGAAAACGTCCCAGCTTCCGTCGAGCCACGCACGCCTGAGCCTTTCGGGAAGTGCCCTCAGCCGTCCCTCGTATTCGGGATCTGCCTCGAGCAGAGCCTTATTGTCGTACACCCTCGCAGGTATGAAAAGGTAATCCTCCCCGTTCTCGCCGGAATTGTACCTGCGATCGATAAAGAGCCGCTTTACCCACGCATGCCCGACGCCTCCGGGGTTACAGGTGAGATACATTCGCTTCGGAAAATCGTTGACGCCTCGCAAGCAAGCCCCAAAAACAGAAAACTGATATTCGCTCAGCTGCGTCGCTTCGTCTATTGCTATTACGTCATATTCCTGTCCCTGATATCTCAATGTGTCCCCGTCCCGAGCGCAGTACCCGAGAAATATTTTGCTCCCGTTCGGAAAGCTTATCGCACTCTCTCGCTCGGAATAGGTGATGAGCCTGCCGTATTCGGAGAGCAGGGGCATTAAGTGATTTGCCCTCAGCTCCGAGAGCGTTCTGCGGATAAGCAAGCACCGAATGCCTGCGTACCTTAAGCAGAGAGATACGAGCTTGCGGCGAAGTGCCCACGATTTTCCGCCGCCCCGTGCGCCGCCGTAGGCGGTGTATTTGGCACGTGAGGCAAAAAATTCCCTCTGCCGCTCGCTCGGGCGTCCGCCGATCCTCAAGATCTCGCCGCCCACGCTATTCTCCGTCGGAGAGGACGTCGTGCTCGAATACGACCGTCAGAGCCGCATCGGAGCTTGATTCGTCCGCCTGCGCAGTGCCGAGCCTCAGCCGCTCCTTGAAATACGTGTTGATGAGCGTTGAGCTCTTATCGGAATTCAAAGCCTCGTCCTCCATCAGCGCAAGGAGCGCACGGTATTGCTCGGGATGCCTTCCCTCGAGTGCCGAGATGTCCGCCACGCCCACGCCGAGCAGTCTTGCAAGCCCGGCTATGTTCGGAAGTCGCCCTCCCCGTGCATGTCCGCCGCCGTCCTCATCGTCTGAAGCGTGGCAGGACGCAACGTATTTTTCGGCAAAACGCAGAAGCTCTCCACGCACGCAGAGCCGCTCAAGCTTATCTATCGCACTTGCTTTTCATCCTATCATTCCCCCCTTCATCCGTTCGTGCAAGCTAATAATAGCGGAAACGAACGTGCCACGGGGTGTCGCCGACTGCCACGGAGTGCCGTTTTCGAGGATTTTTTTGAAAAAATATTCAAAAAATATTGTTTTTTTGCGTCCGATGCGTTATAATCGAAGCAGGAAAACGAAAGGGGGGATCTTATGATATCGGTAATCTACACGAGCCTTGCGCCGCTCGCAAAACGGCAGGAGGCGGAGATCATCGCCTCGCTCTCACCGCAGGCACGGGAGCGGCTGAGCAAAAAAAGAGAGCAGCAGCTGCGACTCGCCTCGCTCCGTGCCCTATCACTTCTCTCCCCCGAGCAGCGTGGATGTCTTGCCTACACCGAGAGCGGACGCCCGTATTTTGAGGGGCTTCGGCTCTGCATTTCGATAACGCATTCGAAAACGCTTGCGGCGGTCGCAATAGGCGACGGCGACTCGGTCGGCGTCGATGCGGAGGAGCTTTGCACGGATAGTGAAAAAAGAGGCTCTCTCGTTCGCACCTTAAATCGCTTTTTCCCCGAGCTTGATGCGGCGGATCTCACCACCCCCGAGCTTACCTGGACAAAAAAAGAGGCACTTTTCAAGTACCTCGGCGGCGTGGGCGGACTTCTTTCCGTCCCTCACGGCACGGATCAGAGCCTGAAATACACCTCTCTTGACGTTTGCAACTGCGTTCTCACCGTTTGCACGCCCGAAAATTCGCAGGTCGAATTTCATGAAATCAAATAAAAAAGACCTCCCGGGAGGTCTTTTTTATTTTATTTCTTATTCCTTGCTGCCCTCGATGAAGTAGGACGCCTCCATATCGGCGACGGAAACCGCAAAGGCGAGGGGGAACATTTCAAACGCCTTGCTGACGTTGTTCATCTCCTGCGGAGTTACGTTCGAAAAGCCCATGTGATAGCGGATCGCAAACGCCTCGTCCCTCGTCAGACGCATAAAGCCCGACACGATATAGACGGATTTTTCCCCGTGCCCGTAGGGCAGGCGATCCTCGATCGTATAGAACGGAACGCTCTTCCAAACGCCGTTTTCCTTGACGTTTCTCGTGCTCTCGACGTAAAAATCCACCTTGCACAGATCGTGAAGCAGGGACACTATCGCAATGCTCTCGTCGGAATAGTAGTCTATTCCGTAGACCTCCCTCATTCTCGGGCGGTCCATTATGTCCTTAAGGCACTCGTAAACGTTCAAGCTGTGCTCGCAGAGTCCGCCGGGGTACGAGCCGTGAAATCTCGTCGACGCCGGTGCGGTGAAGAAATCCGAATTGCAGAGGTATTCAAGGAGCTTATCCGCTCCGTCCCTCTTTATATATGTATTGTATATTTCTATGAATTTTTGCTTGTTATCAATTATATCCATCGTATCCGACCTTTCTGTTATTTATTTTCGGAGTCAACCGTTTTCAACTATATTATATACTGCCGACCGTCGTTTGTCAACGGCAAATTCAAGCGCCCTGACTTTTTCCCGTTTTGACATAGAAAAGCTCCGAGGTGCGAACGGTTATCCCCCGAGTCGCAAAGACGCCTGCGTACATAAATTCCGTGTCCCTTGCGAAGAAATCGAAGTCGAAAAAGCTCCGCTCGAGCACCCTCTCGCCCACGGAAATGCTCACGCCCACACGCTGTCCGACTCTCTCAAGGGAAAGAAGATACGCACCGCCCACCTCGATCGGCGGAAGCGTCAGCTCCGCATCCGTGCGAAGCTCGCCGCCCTCACGGCTGAAATTGCATAGCGTCTTTCCACCCGAGGAGAGTGCCCCGGCGGCTACGAAATTCGCATTTGCCGTGCCGTCGGCGTGCTGGTCGACCACGCAATCGTCCCGAAGCATCAAGCCGAATGCGGACTGCTCGGACTCTCCCGAGGTCAGTATCTCGCATTTTGCACGGAGAATAAAATCCTCGTCGGCACGGATCGGGCGAAACAGGAACGCAAAGCCGTCCGTTCCCCGAGCGATCTTGCCCTTGCTCGTCCCGGCACTCTGTCCGACCGTGTACGTGCCGTCGTTCTCCTCCCTTGCAACGAATCCCGTCGCACGTGCCGTGGGATCGTCCCCCGTTGCGCCGAACGCCGTGCCGTACCACTCACCGTGCGTTTCAAATTGCGGCGTGGGGATATAGGAATCAAGCCTCGGCGGATCGTAGAGGGGCACTTTATAGGTCGCAAGCGGCAAAAGCTCCGCCTCGCTCGGCGGGGTGATACCGTCGGCGACGACGCTCGGGCAAATTTTCTTCAGCTCCTCGGCGACCGTGTGAGCGACCGTTTTCGCACCGTAAATATTCAAATGAGTCGTGTCGACGGTGCTCATATCGGGAACGATCTTGCCACCCTCGCCGTATTTTCCCGCAACGACGGCGTGAAGCCTCAACGCCCCCTCGTAGCCGAGGGAAATATAGATCTTCCTTGTTATTTCGCAAAGGTCGATCACCGCAACGCCGAGCGTCCCTCCGAGCTCCCGTATCGCACCTGCGTAATCGCCCGTGGGGGTGATATGTCCCGATGCGGCGGTGTAGTCGTTTTGCTCGTTCGCTCGCACTATCGGAGTGCAGAGCACGGGCGTCGCACCCCTCTCCCTTGCGAGCCTTATGTAGTATTCGTTAAGATAATAGCCGAAGGAGCGTGCGTCGGTGTGCGGAAGTCGTGCGTCGGTAAATCTCGTTGCGTCCGCACTCTTTTCGTCGTTGTGCCCGAAGGATATAAGCAAAATATCCCCACGCCCGAGATTTTGCAAAAGCTCGGCATATTCCGGCTCGGCAATGAAGCTTTTCGAGCTTCGCCCCGAGAGCGCAAGATTGTACACCTGCACCCCGTCAGCTAAATAATTCGAAATTTGAGTCCCCCAACCGTACCGTGGGTAAATGTAGCCGTCCGAAAACGCACTCACCGTGGAATCTCCCACGAGAAAAATGCGAGGGGGAGCGTTTTTTTCTTGCCTGCCGCTCATTTCTTCATCAGGTCGCGAATTTCCTTGAGAAACGTGTCGACGTCCTTGAATTCACGATAAACCGAGGCAAAACGAACGTATGCGACCTCGTCTCGCTTCTTGAGCCCGAGCATAACGAGCTCGCCGATCTCCTTGGTGGTAACCTCGTTTTTCATCGAATCACGCAGCTCCTGCTCCACCTCGGATACGACCTCCTCCGGCGAGAGAGGACGCTTGTGGCAAGCCTTGATAACGCCCGAAAGAAGCTTGTTTCGGTCGAAAAGCTCCTTTTCCCCGTCCTTTTTGATAACGAATATCTGCGTCGTCTCTATCGTCTCGAACGTCGTAAATCTCTTTTGGCATTCAAGGCATTCTCTGCGACGGCGAATGCTGTTTCCCTCGGGCGAGGGGCGAGAATCCACAACCTTGCTCTCCGTGCAGCCGCATGATGGGCATTTCATCTGTATTTCCTCCGAAATAGCGTATTTTTTCAGTATTATGATACCATTTTTTGCGGCAGTTGTAAAGGTCTTTCGGAAAAATTTCACCGCCGCAAGATAAAAAGTCAGTCCCGTTTTTAACATTCCCCCCCGAAATGCACCTAATTCTGCGGAGATGGAGCGAGATTTCCCCCGTGAACGAGTGGGGGCAGAAAATTAACAGCAGCACCTTGATTTTTAATCGAATTTCACTGCTATTGCGGCACAAAATTCACCCTCTAACCCGTAAGGGCGGCCACCGGTCGCCCGAAGCGTTCTTGAAAATTGCAGCGAGCAAAATCGCTATTGTATGAAGTTCGAAGTTTAGAAAGGCTCGCCCGCACCGGGGTTCCCCGACGCGAACGAAGTGCAGCGTTGGGGGTTGCGGCTAGGGAGAGCTGGCGGCGTAGCCGACTGAGAGGGGTTTCATTTTTGTTACTTTCCCACGAAATTCACCTAATTCTGCGGAGATATAGCGACTGCACCCACGGAGCGAGTGGGCGCAGAAATGTTATCATCGCACCACAAATTTGGCATTGAATAAAATTTATACTGCGTTTCATCGTAGGGCGGGGGCTTGCTCCCGCCGATTTTTATTGAAGTTACTTCGATTTTGTGGCGGGCGACCACAGGTCGCCCCTACGGGTTGGGTGGAGTTGATTTTGTGGTGCAATAGTGGTGAAGTTTTACAAAAAACAGAGTGCTGACGTCAATTTTCTGCAAGCGCTCGCTTATGGGGGGACGGTCATACTCCGCTATTTTGGAATTTCAAAGACAAACAGAGCCGAGCGGACTCGGCTCTGTTTGCTTTTGGTCAAAATGCGGTCATTTTTTGAAGGGCGCAG
>CAZONA010000039.1:0-9657 GCA_964581025.1 uncultured Lachnospiraceae bacterium | reverse complement strand
TCGACGGCAGAGGAAACTATGCGCTCGGACTTAAGGAGCAGCTCATATTCCCCGAGATCGAATACGACAAGGTCGAGAAGATCCGCGGTATGGATATCTGCTTCGTAACGACGGCAAACACAGATGAAGAGGCAAGAGAGCTCCTCAAGCTTATGGGCGCTCCCTTCGCTAAGAACTAAGGAGGAACGTTAGAATGGCAAAGAAGGCTATGATTCTCAAGCAGCAGAAGGCTCAGAAGTATTCCACACGTGAATACAACCGTTGCAAGATCTGCGGTCGTCCCCACGCTTACCTCCGTAAGTTCGGTATCTGCCGTATCTGCTTCCGTGAGCTCGCATATAAGGGCGAGATCCCCGGAGTAAGAAAGGCAAGCTGGTAATCAGCTTATAAAACTCACGCTCGGGCTTGCCCCGAGACGTGAGGAAATCGGTTAATAAAACCGCTCCAAACTATCGGAAGGAACAATATCATTGTTTACCACCGATATGCCGCCGACGTATCTCGGCAGCAAGAATAATTAACTTGCATATAAGGAGGATTTTAGTTATGCAAATGTCAGATGTAATTGCAGATATGCTGACAAGAATCAGAAATGCCAACGACGCAAAGCATGCGACTGTTGACATTCCCGCTTCAAATATGAAGAAATCTATCGCAGACATTCTCGTTGAGGAGGGCTACGTAAAGGGCTATCAGGTCATCGAGGACGGAAAGCAGGGAGTTATCAGAGTAACTCTTAAGTACACACCCTCTAAGCAGAAGGTCATCAGCGGTATTCGCCGTGTATCCAAGCCCGGTCTCAGAATTTATGCCGGCTACGAGGATATGCCCAAGGTCATGAACGGTCTTGGTACGGTAATCGTTTCCACTTCTAAGGGTCTTATGACCGATAAGAAGGCACGTGCACAGAAGATCGGCGGCGAGATAATCGCCTTCGTATGGTAATAGGAGGTAAACGAATATGTCAAGAATCGGAAGAATGCCTATTACAGTTCCTGCAGGCGTTACGGTAACGGTCGGCGAGAACAACTACGTAACAGTAAAAGGTCCTAAGGGTACGCTTGAGCAGCAGCTCTGCCCCCGTATGAGCATCGCTCAGAACGGCAGCGAGATCGTTGTAACACGCCCCACGGACGAAAAGGAAGACAGAAGCTTGCACGGTCTTACAAGAGCGCTTCTTAACAATATGGTCGTCGGCGTAACTACCGGCTACTCTAAGAAGCTCGAGGTCGTCGGCGTTGGTTATAAGGTCGCTAAGCAGGGCAATAAGCTCGTGCTCAACCTCGGATATTCTCATCCCATCAACGTTGAAGAGCCCGCAGACATTAAGATCGAAACACCCGATGCTAACACTATCATCGTGAGTGGTGCAGACAAGCAGGCTGTAGGACAGCTTGCAGCGGTCATCAGAAGCAAGAGACCTCCGGAGCCCTATCACGGCAAGGGAGTTAAGTACTCTGATGAGCACATCCGCCGTAAGGCCGGTAAGACCGGTAAATAATGAAAGGAGTGGAGAAAGATGGTATCAAGAAAGGATAGAAATCAGGCTCGTCTTAAGAGACATACAAGAGTCAGAGGTAAGATCTCCGGTACGGCAGAGCGTCCCCGCCTTGCTGTTTACCGTTCCAATGCCAACATCGTTGCTCAGATCATTGACGACGTTGCAGGTACGACATTAGTTTCCGCTTCCACTCTTGAAAAGGATTTCGAGGGTAACGGCGGTAACAAGGTTGCGGCAAGAGCGGTCGGAAGAACGATCGCAGAGAGAGCAAATGCTAAGGGTATCACCGAGGTCGTGTTCGACAGAGGCGGCTATCTTTATCACGGACGTGTATCGGAATTGGCTGAAGGCGCTCGCGAGGGCGGACTTAAGTTCTGATCTGTAAGGATCAGTCCGGTTTGTACACTGTTCAAAAAGTAAAAATATTTGAACATCTAAGAAAGAGGAAAAAACATGGCTAACAGAATTAATCCGGCAGAGCTTGAGCTCAGAGAGCAGCTCGTTGCCCTCAACCGTGTTTCCAAGACCGTTAAAGGTGGACGTATCGCGCGTTTCGCAGCGCTTATGGTAGTAGGTGATGAAAACGGACACATTGGTGTTGGACTTGGTAAAGCAGCCGAAGTACCCGAGGCAATCCGCAAGGGTATTGAGGATGCAAAGAAGAATATGATTGAAGTTTCCCTCAAGGGCACTACGATCCCCCACGAGGTTATCGGTGAGTTCGGCGCAGGTAAGGTGCTTCTTAAGCCCGCTGCCCCCGGTACCGGTATCATCGCAGGCGGTAAGGTGAGAATGGTGCTCGAGCTTGCAGGCATTAAGAACATTCGTGCAAAGTGCCTTCGCTCGAATAACCCCACCAACGTCGTAAAGGCTACGATGGAAGGACTTAAGTCCCTCCGCACCGCCGAAGAGGTTGCTAAGATCCGTGAGATCAGCGTTGATCAGATCGAAGGTTAAGGAGGATATTGCAATGAAAAAGGTAACACTTGTAAAGAGCCTTATCGGAGCACTTCCGAACCAGAAGGCAACTGCCGAGTCGCTCGGACTTCGCAAGATCGGTAGCTTCACCGTTCAGAACGACGACGCCGTATTGGCAGGTAAGATCAAAGTAATTTCCCACCTTGTCAAGGTTGAAAACGTATAAGGAGGAAAACAGAGATGAAACTTCATGAACTTTCTCCCGCTGTAGGCTCCACAAGAAGCGTATACAGAAAGGGACGCGGTCCCGCATCCGGTAACGGAAAGACCGCAGGTAAAGGACACAAGGGTCAGAACGCTCGCTCCGGCGGCGGAGTAAGACTCGGCTTTGAAGGCGGACAGCTTCCGCTTTACAGAAAGCTTCCCAAGAGAGGCTTCCACAACAAATTCGCTACGAACTACGCTATCGTTAACGTAAGTGCACTCAACGTGTTTGAGGACGGTGCAGTAGTCGATATCGAGACTCTCCTTGCAAAGAAGATCGTTCGCAAGTCCCTTGACGGACTTAAGATCCTCGGCAACGGCGACCTCACAAAGAAATTGACCGTAAAAGCAAACGTCTTTTCCGCAACAGCTAAAGAAAAGATAGAAGCGGCAGGCGGAAAGACAGAGGTGGTATAAGATGTTTAAGACACTGAAGAACGCTTGGAAGATTCAAGATATTCAGAACAAGATACTCTTCACATTGCTTATAATCCTCTTATACCGTATCGGCAGTGCAATGCCCGTTCCGTTCGTAAGTGCGGACATTATGGATCAGTTCAACAGCGTTTATGGCTCGACCATGCTCGGATATATGTCCATCCTCTCGGGTGGCGCTATGTCCCAGGCAACGCTCTTTGCACTTTCGGTATCCCCCTACATTACGGCTTCAATCGTTATCCAGCTTCTCACCGTAGCGTTCCCCGATAGCCTCGGCAAGATCGCTAAGGACGGAGAAGAGGGACAGAACAAGATCAAAAAGTATACCCGTTGGGTAACCCTCGCTATTGCGCTCGTAACCGCTTACGGCTACACCGCACTCCTTGCAAACAACGGCTTCCTTAACACCGATTATATCGAGTGGAAGGGTATGTGGGCATCGAACGGCTTTGAGGGAACGATCTACACGCTCGTTATCATCGCCTCCTACGTTGCAGGCGCGTGCATCATTATGTGGCTCGCAGACCTCATCGACGCTAAGGGCATCGGAAACGGTATCTCGATAATACTCTTCTTCAATATTATCTCCCGTATCCCCAGCCTCCTCGGCAGCCTTTGGGAGATGGTGGCTTATAACGAGAACGGTTATGTAGTCGGTATCCTCCTCGGTATACTCTCGATCACCATTACGGCAGGTATGGTAATTCTTACGGTTTGGGTAACCCACTCCGAGAGAAGAATCCCCATCCAGTACGCTAAGAGAGTCGTCGGACGCAAGATGTACGGCGGACAGGGAACTAACCTTCCCATCAAGCTGAATATGACAGGCGTTATGCCCATCATCTTCGCAAGCTCCATCGTATCCGTGCTTCCCACGATCGCAACCTTCTTCGATGAGGAGAACGGCTTCCGCGTATTCGTCGAAAAATGGCTTGGTCCGAACAGCTGGATCTACGTTATAGTCTATCTCGTTCTGATAGTTGCGTTTGCGTACTTCTACGTATTGATCTCCTTCAATCCGCTTGAGGTTGCGAACAATATTAAGAACAACGGCGGATCTGTTCCCGGTATCCGTGCCGGCAGACCTACCGCTGAGTATATTACAAAAATCCTTAATCGCATCACCCTGATAGGATCGTTCTTCCTTATCATAGTCGCAGGACTTCCGATGGTTATCAATATCATCTCCGGCGGTAGCTTCACGGGACTCGCATTCGGCGGCTCCTCGCTGCTCATCGTCGTCGGCGTTGCTATCGAGACCTTCAGAGATATCGAGGCTCAGATCACGATGCGTAATTACAAGGGCTTCCTTGATTAATCGTTCCCGATTGACGTTTACGGAGGAATTCGTATGAATTTGATTTTGATGGGCGCTCCCGGCGCGGGAAAGGGCACACAATCAGAAAGAATATCGGAAAAGTGGGGTATCCCCGCCATCTCCACGGGCGACATACTGCGTGCGGCGATAAGATCCGGCTCGGAGCTCGGTAACAGAGCAAAGGGCTTTATCGACGCAGGACAGCTCGTCCCCGATGAGCTGGTCATTGAGATAATCAAGGATCACCTTTCCTCAGAGGCTTGTGTAAACGGCTTCATTCTCGACGGCTTTCCCCGTTCGATACCTCAGGCTGAGGCACTCGAGGCGATGGGAATCAGGATCGACTGCGTGCTCTCCATCGAGACCGCAGACGAGGTCATAATCGCAAGAATGACCGGACGTAGAATATGCTCGGGCTGCGGCTCGTCGTATCATACGCTCTACAAAAAGCCTGCGAAGGAAAATATTTGCGACAAATGCGGCGCAACGCTTTATATCAGAAGCGACGACGCCGAGGAAACTGTAAAGAACAGGCTTCGCACCTTCCACGAGCAGACCGAACCCCTTAAGGAATTCTACCTTGAGAGAGGCTTGCTTAAGACGGTGAACGGAGAGGGCAGCGTGGATGATACCACAAAGCTCGTCCTCAAAACACTTTCAGAGGTCGAAGCATGATACAAGTCAAAAATTCAGTGCAGCTCAATGCAATGAAAAAGGCAGGACGCATCACGGGCGAGGCTTTGCTCGTCGCCCGTGAGCACGTCCGCCCCGGTATCAGCACGAAGGAGCTTAATAATATCATAATGCACTATATCGAGAAGTGCGGCGCAACACCGTCCTTCCTCAGATATAACGGCTTCCCGGACGCCGCTTGCATCAGCATAAACGACGAGGTCATTCACGGTATCCCCTCAAAGAATAGATATCTTTGCGAGGGCGACATCGTGAAGGTCGACGTCGGTGCGTGCATCGGCGGATACCACGGCGACGCGGCGAGAACGATTCCCGTCGGAAACGTCTCGGATGAGGCACTCACGCTTATCAAAGCGACGAGGGATAGCTTCTTCGCAGGCGCACAAATGGCTGTTGCAGGTAACCGCATCGGCGACATCGGCTCTGCCGTGTCGGCGTCGGTCGCACCCTACGGCTACGGCGTCGTAAGGGACTTTATCGGGCACGGAATAGGACGCAACGTCCACGAAGAGCCCGACGTTCCAAACTACGGTACACCCGGCAGGGGACTTAGACTCTGTAACGGAATGACGCTCGCAATCGAGCCGATGATCAACCTCGGAACGCATAAGGTAATTATGCTCCCCGACGGCTGGACGGTAAAGACTGCGGACGGTAAGCTCTCGGCACATTACGAGAACACCGTGGCGATCACTCCGGACGGCGTGCAGATACTGACGTTGATAGAAAACGATTTCTAAGGCAAATATTTCAGGAGGAAACAGTCTTGGCTAAGGATGACGTGATCGAATTTGAGGGTACGGTCGTTGAGGCACTTCCCAACGCTACCTTCAAGGTGCAGCTTCCCAACGGGCATATAGTAACAGCCCACATTTCGGGAAAGCTCAGAATGAACTATATCAGAATATTGCCCGGCGATAAGGTTACTATTGAGGTCTCGGTTTACGATCTCAATAAGGGCAGGATCACCTGGCGAGCAAAATAAACAAATGCTGGCGGCACAGACCGCACGGTAGCTCATAAAAAACCATATAAGTAAAGAAAGGAATGGTAGTACAATGAAAGTTAAACCATCCGTAAAGAAGATCTGCGAAAAGTGCAAGATCATCAAGAGAAAAGGCAAAATAATGGTGATCTGTGAGAACCCGAAGCATAAGCAGAGACAGGGTTAATTACAGACCGAAACAAAAATAACCGAATTAAAGAGGTGAAATGAAATGGCTCGTATAGCTGGTGTTGACATTCCAAACGCAAAGCGCGTTGAAATAGCTCTTACCTACATTTACGGTATAGGCCGCAAGAGTGCAAACGACATTCTTGCAAAAACAGGCATCAATCCCGACACACGTGCAAAGGATCTTACCGAGGCGGAGATAGCAAAGCTTCGTGACGAGATAGAGAATTCCTACACGGTCGAGGGTGATCTTCGCCGCGATGTTGCAATGAACATCAAGAGAAAGGTCGAGATCAACTGCTACTGCGGTATCAGACACAGAAAGGGTCTGCCCGTCAGAGGTCAGAGGACAAAGACCAATGCGAGAACTCGTAAGGGTCCCGCAAAGACAATCGCTAACAAGAAGAAATAAAGGAGTGGCATAAAGATGGCTGTTAAAAAAGTAGTCAAAAGACGCCGCGAACGCAAAAATATTGAAAAAGGCGCGGCTCATATAAGTGCAACCTTCAACAATACCATTGTAACCATCACCGACGTAAACGGAAACACGATCTCGTGGGCATCCGCAGGTGAGCTTGGCTTCAAGGGTTCAAGAAAATCGACTCCCTTTGCAGCGCAGTCCGCAGCAGAGACGGCAGGTAAGGCTGCTATGGAGCACGGACTTAAGACTGTTGAGGTGTTTGTAAAGGGTCCCGGCTCGGGACGTGAATCCGCAATCCGTGCATTGGAAACGGTCGGTCTTCAGATCACAATGATCAAGGACGTAACGCCCATTCCTCACAACGGTTGCAGACCGCCTAAACGCAGAAAGGTTTAATAAGGAGGTTTTACAAAAATGGCAAGATATACAGGACCTGCATGCAAGCTTTGCCGCAGAGAGGGCACGAAGCTCTATCTCAAGGGTGAGCGTTGCACATCGGGTAAATGCGCACTTGACCGCAGACACAGCGCTCCCGGTCAGCACGGTGCAAACAATAAGAAGCTTAGAGAGTACGGACGTCAGCTCCGTGAAAAGCAGAAGGCTAAGAGATACTACGGCGTTCTCGAGAAGCAGTTCAAGAACTACTTCGTAGAGGCAGACCGCAAGCCCGGCATCACCGGTGAGAATCTTCTTTGCTTGCTTGAGAGAAGACTTGATAACGTCGTTTACAGAATGGGCTTTGCAGAGAGCCATAAGGAAGCACGTCAGCTCGTTCTTCATGAGCACATCGAGCTCAACGGTAAGAAGGTAAACGTACCCTCCATTCTCGTAAAGGCAGGCGACGTGATCGCTATCCGCGAGAATTTCCGCAGCTCCGAGAAGTGCAAGGCACTTGCAGAGAGCGCACAGACAAAGACTGCTCCGAAGTGGCTTGAGGTCAATAAGGAAGGCATGAGCGCAAAGGTAGTAGCACTTCCTGCTCGTGACGATATCGACTTCGAATTTGAGGAACAGCTCATCGTCGAACTTTATTCCAAGTAATAACCCGAGTACCGTGTATACCGTGTACTCGAGTTGCTTGGCATATTCGTGCACGGCGGCGGTCAAAATTTGTCCCCTGTAAAACAGTGAAAATTTATTAATGGAGGAATATTTGGAATGATTGAAATAGAGAAACCTAATATTACAACGGTTAACCTGAGCGAGGACGGAAAATTCGGAACGTTCGTCGTAGAACCCCTCGAGAGAGGCTACGGAACGACGCTCGGAAACTCACTTCGCAGAGTGCTTCTCAGCTCTCTTCCCGGAGTTGCCGTAACTAACATCAAGATAGACGGCGTGCTCCACGAGTTCTCCACCATCCCCGGTGTAAAGGAAGACGTAACGGAGATCGTTCTTAACGTAAAGGGCATCACCGCAAAGCTTCATACCAACTCTCCCAAGACGGTCGTTATCGACGTCGTAGGCGAGCAGGTGGTAACTGCCGGCGATATTAAGCAGGATTCGGATATCGAGATCCTCAATCCCGAACACCATATCGCAACGGTTGCACGTAACGAGAGATTCTATATGGAGCTCACGTTCGATAGCGGTCGTGGGTACGTGTCCCAGGAGCGTAATAAGCAGATACACACACAGCTTCTCGGTCCCAGCGTTTCCGCACCCATAGGAACGATATATACCGATTCTATCTATACTCCCGTTTATAACGTGCGTTACACCGTTGATAACACACGTGTGGGAACGGTTGCCGACTTTGATAAGCTCACGCTTGACGTCGAAACGAACGGCACTATTTCCGCAAAAGAGGCGGTTTCCCTCGGAGCCAAGATTCTCAACGAGCATCTCAACTTGTTTGTAGATCTGTGTGAAGAAGCAAGGAATGAAAGCATTATGGTCGAAAGAGAAGAGACCATAAAGGAAAAGGTTCTTGAGATGACCATTGAGGAGCTTGACATGTCTGTACGTAGCTTTAACTGCTTGAAGCGTGCGGGCATTGATACGGTAGAGGATCTGACCAATCGCACCGAAGAGGATATGATTAAGGTCAGAAATCTCGGAAAGAAGTCGCTTGAGGAAGTGATCCAGAAGCTCAATTCCTTGGGACTTTCACTTAAAAAGGAAGAGGAATAATAATTCCGCTTCAGCCTAAAAGTTAGATTTATTAATCAAAAGGAGGAAATAAAGCGATGCTTAACAGAAAGCTCGGCAGAACAACTGCCCATAGAAATGCAATGCTTCGCGGACTTGTAACATACCTTCTTGAAAACGGCTCTGTGGAAACAACTCTCACGAGAGCTAAAGAAGTTCGTTCTGTTGCAGAAAAGATGATCACGCTTGGTAAGAAGAATACTCTTGCAAGCCGCCGTGCAGCTCTTTCCTACATCACGAAGGAAGACGTTGTTACTAAGGTATTTAATGAGATTGCTCCTAAATATGAGGGACGTAACGGAGGTTACACCCAGATTTATAAGCTCGGTCCGCGTCGCGGAGACGGTGCCGAGATGGCAATCATCAAGCTCGTCGACTGATCTCCCGATCACGTCAACGTGAAAATAATATGAGGTCGAGCTGCGCTCGACCTCTTTTTTTGCGCCGTAGCGTCGGACGCCTTTAGGCGTCATTCTCGAGGAGACTGTCCCAATGGGACAGGCGACGAAGAATCTCGACGCACGGATTTTTGTGCACCTGCCGCACAAGATACTTTGCTCCGTTTCACGCCGCTCGAGGATGACAAGTGCGGAATTGGAGTTTTCGTCGCTGCACTTTATAAACAACCGTCGCACCGAACATTTTACCACTGTTGCCGCACGCCCAACACCCCACTAACCCGTAGGGGCGTACCTGTGGTCGCCCGCTTCGAATTGAAGTAACCTTTGAAAAACAGTCGATTACCGCAAACAGCATCACTATTGAACAAGGCGTGGACT
>CAZONA010000038.1:0-10152 GCA_964581025.1 uncultured Lachnospiraceae bacterium | reverse complement strand
ACCGCTTTAGCGGTGGTGGGATTCACGATACCAAACTAACTTTTCGGAAAAGTAAGTTTGATTTTGGTGAATCCTTCAGTCTCGGCTTCGCCGAGCCAGCTCCCTTTAGGCAAGGGAGCCTTTTCGTGAGTCAAGCGTCATATAATAAGTATGACGTACAGCGTGGAATCGAAGTGCCGTATGTAGTTAATATACACAAATGCGCCCTCGGGTTTTTGTTGAATATTGTGCGTTGAAATTCCGAGAAAATAATGCTATAATTTAATGTGGATCATAATGTAGCCCCGGAGGCTGAAAGGAGCATTTGATTTTATGAACAAAAAAAGTATTATTCGCATTTGCGCCATCGTCGGCACGTGTGCAATTCTGTTTGCCGCTGCGATCATCGGCGTGTCGTGCATAGTCCAAAACAAAAAGCCCAAGGTCGAGTCCGATTCGCTCTACGTTAAGAAGGTCGACGGGCTCTCCGACGATTTCATTATGGGCATGGACGCCTCCTGCGTTCCTGCGCTCGAGGCGAGCGGAGTCAAATATTATGACTTCGACGGAACGGAAAAGGACGTTTACGAGATCCTCTCCGACAACGGAATAAATTATATCCGTGTCCGCATCTGGAACGATCCCTACGATTCCGACGGCAACGGCTACGGCGGCGGAAACTGCGACATCGACAACGCAATCGAGGTCGGCAAGCGTGCCACCGCAAACGGAATGAAGCTGCTCGTCAACTTCCACTACTCTGATTTCTGGGCTGATCCCTCGAAGCAGATGGTGCCCAAGGCGTGGGCGAAGATGGACGTCAGCCAAAAGGCGGATGCGATCTACGACTACACCAAGGACTGCCTCGAGAAGCTCAAAAAAGCCGGTGTTGACGTTGGTATGGTACAAATTGGAAATGAGACAAACGGCTATTTTTGCGGCGAAAAGGTGTGGACGAATATCTCAACGCTCATGAGCGCCGGCTCTCGTGCCGTTCGTGAGGTCTGCCCCGATGCGCTCGTTGCGGTGCATTTCGCAAACCCCGAAAAGACCTCTAATTACAGAAACTACGCTTACTACCTCGCCGCAGGGCAGGTCGATTACGACGTTTTCGCATCGTCCTACTACCCCTATTGGCACGGCACGCTCGAAAACCTTTCGAGCATTCTCTCAGAGATCGCCGAGACCTACGGCAAGAAGGTAATGGTCGCCGAAACGTCCTACGCCTTCACCGGCAACGACAGCGATTTTTCGTCGAACACCATCGGCGACGGCGGAGCATATATCAAGGATTACCCCTTTACCGTTCAGGGACAGGCTAATTCCATTCGCAATATCATCGACACCGTCTCTCACATCGACGGCGGAATCGGCGTGTTCTATTGGGAGGGCACGTGGATCGGCGTCGGCACGGAGAGCTGGGAGGAAAATTCGGCTCTTTGGGAGAAGTACGGCTCGGGCTGGGCTTCGTCCTATTCCGCACAGTACGATCCGAACGACGCAGGTCAGTATTACGGCGGCTGTGCGGTCGACAATCAGGCGTTCTTCGATGCGAACGGGCACGTTCTTGAGTCCTTGAAGGTCTTTTCGCTCGTCCGTGACGGAAATGAGCTTGAGGTCGTTACCGATGCGGTCGAGGACGTGAACGTCATCTGCGATATCAACGGCGATATAACTCTCCCCGATAAGATCAACGCCATAATGAGCGACGATTCGAGAACGGAGATCCCGGTCGTTTGGGATAATACGAATTTTGACTCCCTCAAGGCGAGCGGCGTCGGCAAATACGAGATCAAGGGCACTGCCGGCGGAATGACGGCACGCTGCTACCTCTCGCTCATCGAATATAACTTCCTCGAGAACTGGAGCTTCGAGGACGACGCCGAGGGAACGGGCTGGACGGCTACCCAGCTTAAGGAATTCGATCAGCTCTACGTTGAGGATAAGATAACCGACTCCGTTACCGGCACGAAGCACTATCATTTCTGGGGCTCGGGCACGGACTGCGTCGAGTTTACGCTCGAGCAAACGCTCGACGACCTTAAGGCAGGTAAATATTATTACGCCATCTCCATTATGGGCGGCGACTGCGGCGAGTGTGAGGTCTACGCCTACGTTAAGGTAAACGGCGAGCTCGCTTATAGGGCTGACACGACTATCACCGTCTATAACGATTGGCACACCGCCGAAATTTCGGACATCGTTTGTAACGACGGCGACGTGATCACCGTCGGAATCTACGTCAAGTGCTCGGGCAAGGGCGCATGGGGTAAGATCGACGACGCACTTTTGAATTCGATAAAGGAATAAGAAAAAATGAAAAATAAAACGATTTACAGAAGGGGAATATCCTTCCTCCTCGCACTCATTATGATAATGGCAACACTCTCTCTTGCGGGTTGCCCCGCACCCACACCGAACGACGACGACAAGACCGAGCCCATGCTCGATCCCTGCGACGATAATTACAGAACGTTTTATCAAATTTTCGTCGGCTCGTTCTCCGACGGCAATAACGACGGCATCGGCGACCTTCGAGGAATCATAAACAGAATGGATTACCTCAACGACGGCGATATCAACAACGGAAACGACCTCGGCGTGCAGGGAATTTGGCTCTCGCCCATCTTCTCCTCACCCTCGTACCATAAGTACGACGCAAAGGATTATTATCAGATCGACTGGCGCTTCGGCGACGAGGCAACGCTCGTGGAGCTTATCGAGCTTTGCCACGAGAGAAACGTAAAAATAATCCTCGACCTTGCCATCAACCATACCTCGAGTCAGCATCCGTGGTTTACCGAGTTCAAAAATGCACGTATGAACGGCGATACCGAAAATCAGTACTATAATTGGTATACCTGCGTTACCGCAAGCGGAAGGAAGAGCGGCTCGACCTACAGTAAGATAGGCGGCACGGATTTTTACTACGAGTGCAATTTCTCGGGAGATATGCCCGAGCTCAACTACGATAATCCCGACGTCGTTGAAGCAATGCTCGACGTCGCAAGATACTACCTTGACCTCGGCATCGACGGCTTCCGCTTTGACGCCGTCAAGTATATCTACTACGGCGAAACCGCACGAAACGTTGCATTCTGGGAAAATTACGTCGGCACGCTCCGCTCCGAGTACCCCGAAATCTATACCGTCGGCGAATGCTGGTCGGGCGATAGCGAGATATTGCAGTATTATCCCGCATTGAATTGCTTCGACTTCTCGATGTCCGGCGCAGAGGGTAAGGTTGCAATGGCGGCTAAGGGCAACGGACTCACGTCCTATATCAATTACGTCATCTCGTTCCTCGACTCGATAGAGAGCAAAAATTCCGACGGAATGCTCGTCTCCTTCCTCTCGAATCACGATCAGGATAGAATTGCAGGCGCGTTCATTAACGATAATTATATGAAAATGGCGGCAAATCTCTACCTGCTTTGCTCCGGCTCGCCCGTCATCTACTACGGCGAGGAGATAGGAATACGGGGAAAGAGAGCAGCCTCCGCCAATACCGATGCGGATAGAAGACTTGCAATGCTCTGGGGAGATGACGACCTCGTCAAGGATCCCACCGGCGCAACGTACAGCGCACAGATCGACAGTAGCGTCGCAGATCAGCTTGAGGACGAAAACAGCCTCCTGCGCCACTACTCCAAGCTCCTCTCCATCCGTCAAAGATACCCTGCGATCGCAAGAGGCGAATACAGCGCACTCACCTCGTCGTCCAAATATCTCGGCGGCTTCCTTGTGGACTATAATGGCGAGAAGCTCGTCATTTTGCACAACGTTTCCGACTCCGAGATCACCCTTGACGTCTCAAAGCTTAAGGGAATCGGCGAGCTCACCGTCTCCGAACTCTGCGAGATCGTCGGAGCAGGGAGCGCAACGCTCAGCGGCACAACCCTCACGATAGGCGGACAAACGAGCGTAATTCTTAAATAATTTGTCCATTTTGGCACTATACGCCGAATTGAGAAAAGGTCTTTTTGTCATTTTGTTAAAAAGATGTCATTTCAATTTGGTGATAGTGCCAAAAATAATTTTATTTAGAATATTAATGTTGACAAAAATGTTAAAAGGGGTTATAATTAATGATGCGTTAAGGACGCATAATATTTTAATTTTTTAGGAGGAGAATTAGTTATGAAAATGACTAAAATTCTGTCGCTCATTCTCGCGCTCATCATGGTTGTGGCTTGCTTCGCAGGCTGCCCCAGCCCCGATGATCCCGATGATGGCGACAACACTAATGCCCTCGCAGGCACATACGATATTAAAGTTTGGGTTTCCGAGCTCAGCGTTACTGTCGGTGAAGACGAGAACGGCGATGATATCAAAAAGAGCATCGTTGATCTTACCAAGGAACAGATTCAGAAGTTCATGGTTGCTAACCCCGGCGTAGTTATTAATGCCGAGATCTCGGGCGTTACCGAGGCTGATGCAGCATCTCAGGTTCTTCTTGACGTTGCTACCGCACCCGACATTTACTGCTTCGCACAGGACCAGCTCGCTCGTCTTGTACAGGCTTCCGCACTTGCAGCTCCTGCTGATGCAGTTGCTTCCGTGCTTAGAAGCACCAATGACGCAGCCAGCGTTTCCGCTGCTTCCGTTGCAGGTACTATGTACGCATATCCTATGACAAGTGATAACGGCTACTTCCTCTACTACGATAAGAGCATCGTTAAAGATCCTACGAGTCTTGAGGCTATTATCGCCGACATCGAGGCTTACAATGCAACTAACGGCACGAACAAGCAGTTCAGATTTGCACTTGAGAATGCTTGGTACACAGCTTCCTTCTTCTTCGCAACCGGATGTGTCAGCAACTGGACTATGGATGCTGACGGTAACTGGACAGGTTTCGAGGATACATTCAACAGTGAAAACGGCGTTAAGGCTATGAAGGGTATGATGAAGCTCGCTCAGTCCAGCTGCTACAACTCCGACGCAGATAAGTATGATGAGTCTGCAGCTTGGGTAAACGGTATCTGGAATGCTACCACTGCTCAGAATTTCTTCGGTGAGAACTTCGGCGTTTGCAAGCTCCCCTCTTTCACAGTTGACGGCACGCCCTACCAGCTCGGTTCCTTCTCCGGTAACAAGCTTATGGGTGTAAAGCCTCAGAGCGACGCTAAGAGAGCAGCAGTTCTTTCTCTTCTTGCTCAGTACCTCACCAATGAGCAGAGCCAGCTCGAAAGATACGAGCTTTGCCAGTGGGGTCCCTCTAACAAGAACGCTCAGGAGAACGAGGATGTAAAGGCTAACCTTTCCCTTATCGCTCTTAACGCTCAGAATGAGTACTCTGTTGCTCAGGGTAACATCCACGGTTCTTGGTGGGATATCGCTAAGACTCTTGGTGCAGACGCTAAGACTGTAAAGACCGACGCTGAAATTCAGACTGCTCTTGACAACTACCAGAAGGCTCTTAACGGTATATTGTCGATGACCGACGAGCAGAAACAGGTAGTATCTATGATCGGTGCTATCGCCGGTGGCGACTGGAATACCGACCGTGCTATGAACAAGGTTGAGGAAGGCGTTTGGGAGTCCGATCCCATTGATGTTGTTGCTGATCAGGAATTCAAGTTCCGTCAGGGTGCTAACTGGGATATGCAGATCCCCGCAAGCGGCGTTGTCGGTAAGGACGACGGTTCCGGTAATATCAAGGTTGAAGTAACCGGTAAGTATATAGTTCGTCTTACTTGGGACGGCCAGGTTGGTTCGACTGCTACTTGGGAATTCATCCCTGCTGAATAATAATATTATTCAACCTCAATAATTTAACAATTTAACGGAGGGGCAGACTTTCCGGTCTGCCCCGTCCGCCCAAAGAAAAGGCATTGTTGGCCGATATACAAGGGACACTTGTCTTGTGTGTCGGCTAACAGTGCCTTCTCATTATAAAAAGGAGATCTATAGGCATTATTGCTTGTAAACTTTACTTATGAAAAGATTAAATGACTTGGAATATTTGAAGCTGAACAAGCCGCACGCCCTCTGGTATAATATCTGCCTTTTCGTCTGCTCGATCCCCGGATGGTTCAAGAAGCTGTTCCTCAGCATCTGGAGCTTCATTTGCGGCATCGGAAGATTTTTCGCAAATCAGGCGAAGGACATCGCATATACCTTCTCAAAGGGTAACGTCGCTGTCAAGCTTTCATTCCTTATTTTCGGACTTGGAAATCTATACTACGGTCAGATACTTCGCGGAGTGCTCTTCCTCGTATTTGAAATAGTATTCTTCGTATATATGTTCCTTCCCACCGGCGGCGGACTTTATTGGATAGAGAAGGCGCAGTTCTTCCAGACCGGTAATACCGTCGGTACGGTACAGCAGGGAAAGGCTTATCAGATAATTGAAGTTCCGGGCATCGGACCTATGCAGGTAGAGGTCAAGGTCGACGGAGACGACTCCGTAAGAGTTCTCCTCTATGCACTTTTGACTGTATTGTTTATCGTTGCATTCGTCTATACCTGGAGACTTCAGGTAAAGCAGTGCAGAATCAATATGGACATCCGTGCAAAGCACGGTAAAATAAAGAAGTCTAAGGACGACCTTAAGTCGCTCCTTGACGAGCAGTTCCATAAAACTCTGCTCGCACTTCCCACGGTCGGTATCGCACTCTTTACCGTCCTTCCCATCATCTATATGATGATCATATCGTTCACCAACTACGGCGACTATAAAAATCAGCTGTACGACGGCTCGGCAAAGCTCTTCCAGTGGGTGGGCTTTGAGCACTGGAATACGTTCTTCGACGGAAACAGCGACATAAGCCGTGCATTCGGTGATATACTTATCTGGACGCTCACATGGGCATTCTTCGCAACCTTTACTAACTACTTCCTTGGAATGCTCGTTGCAATGCTCATAAATAAGAAGGGAATTAAGATCAAAAAGTTCTGGAGAACGGTCCTCGTCCTCACGATCGCTATTCCTCAGTTCGTGTCGCTCCTCTACGTGAAGAATATGTTTATCAGAGGCGGCTTCGTAAACAATCTACTGCTTCAGCATAATTTGATCCCACAGTCGATGATTGATATGCAGCAGCTGTCCCTGTGGGAGAACCCGATCAGCGCAAAGATACTCGTTATCGTGCTGAATATCTGGATCGGTATTCCTCATATCATGCTGATGGCTACGGGTATCCTTATGAATATTCCCGCAGACCTCTACGAGTCGAGCCGTGTCGACGGTGCAAATTCGTTCCAGCAGTTTATGAGAATAACGCTCCCCTATATGTTGTTCGTTACAGGTCCGTATCTTCTTACGAGCTTTGTCGGCAACCTCAATAACTTTAACGTTATCTACTTCCTGTCGGGCGGCGGACCGAGCTATACGTCCGCTGACGGCTTCACCTCGGCAGGCGGCGTAACGATCGGACATACCGACCTGCTTATCACGTGGCTGTATAAGATGAGCATCGACTCCGCAAAGCTTGAATACTATAACGCATCCCTTATCGGTATCATGGTATTCGTGGTAGTCGCTGTCCTTTCACTCATCGTCTATAACGTACTGCCGTCAAACAGAAACGAGGAGGACTACGCATAATGGATAACAATACATCTATCAAAAAGAGCGGTCTCGGCATAAAGACCACAAGACGCATAACGAATGCGATCGTTTACGTGATCCTTATCGCAATGACTGCCATCTGGCTCTTCCCGTTCTTCGGAATAGTGCTCGAGTCCTTCAGAGTTGAATCCGCAGGTCAGGTTTCGTACTTCTGGCCCAAGGAATTCGGCTTTGATAACTATAGATATCTGTTCAAACAGACAAACTTCCTTAAATGGTTCGGCACGACCGCAATGCTCGGCGTCGTAACCGCAGTCCTTCAGACATTCTTCATCCTTTCGATGAGCTATACGCTCTCACGCTTGAGATTTAAGGGCAGAAAGGGACTTATGAACTTTATGCTCATTCTCGGAATGTTCCCCGGCTTCCTTACGATGATACTTATCTATAAGGTGTTCGCCGACCTCGGACTTACGGGAGAAAATGCCCCGATGGGACTTATTATCGTGTACTGTGCAAGCTCGGCAATGGGCTACTACGTATCCAAGGGCTTCTTCGATACGATACCCAAAACGCTTGACGAGGCGGCTCGCGTCGACGGCGCAACTCGCTTCCAGGTCTTCTATAAGGTCATTATGCCTCTTGCAAAGCCGATAGTTATCTACACGCTTCTTATGGGCTTTATGGCACCTTGGGGCGACTTTATGATGGCAAGATTCCTCGCTCATAACGTCGATTCGGGTAAGAACGTTGCAGTCGGTATATATCAATGGCTTGATAAGAGTAATATTAACGAAAGATATACGGCATTCTGCGCAGCCGGCGTTTGCGTATCCATCCCCGTTACAGTCGTGTTCCTCTGCTTGCAGAAGTACTACGTAGAGGGCGTAACAGGCGGAGCAGTTAAAGGATAAAAGGAGATTATTATGGCTTCAGTAAAATTAACAAATGTAAAGAAAATATACGGCAAGGATACGGTTGCGGTACAGGACTTCAACCTTGACATTGCCGATAAGGAATTTATAGTTTTCGTAGGACCTTCGGGCTGCGGTAAATCCACAACGCTCCGTATGATCGCCGGACTTGAGGATATTTCCGAGGGAACGGTCGAGATCGACGGCGTCGTCGTCAACGACCTTCAGCCCAGAGACCGTGATATTGCGATGGTCTTCCAGAACTATGCGCTCTATCCTCACCTTACCGTTTTTGAGAATATGGCGTTCCCCTTAAGACTTAAAAAGCTCCCTCAGGACGAGGTTTATGAGAGAGTTACCAACGCCGCACAGATACTCGGCATCACCGAATATCTCACGAGAAAGCCCAGAGCTCTTTCGGGCGGTCAGCGTCAGAGAGTTGCTATCGGACGTGCAATGGTCCGTGATTCCAAGGTGTTCCTTATGGATGAGCCGCTTTCCAACCTCGACGCAAAGCTCAGAAACCAAATGAGAGCCGAGATCATTCTTCTCCGTAAGAAGATAGATACCACCTTCATTTACGTAACGCACGACCAGACCGAGGCTATGACGCTCGGCGACCGTATCGTTATTATGAAGGACGGCTTCATTCAGCAGGTCGGCACACCCACGGAGGTGTTCGATAAGCCCCTTAACCTCTTCGTTGCAGAGTTCATCGGCGCACCCAAGATGAATACGTTCACCACCGACCTCGTTTGCGAGAACGGAAAGTACTACGTAACCCCCTACGGTGCTAAGATCGAGATCAGCGGAGAGAAGGCAAACCTCCTTGCAGATAAGCAGGTCGGCTCACGTAAGGTCGTGCTCGGCGTTCGTCCGGAGCATATCACCCTCAGCGATAAGAATAATCCTGCGGCTATCGCATGCAAGATCGAGGTCAACGAGATGATGGGAAGTGAGCTTCACCTCCACGTCGTCGAGGATAACGGCGATAGACTCATCGTCCGTATCCCCACCGTCTCCCTCAGCTACGATGAGCGTGAGAACCTCGCTTACGGCTCGACCATCTACATCACCTTCGAGGGCAAGGTAATGCATTTCTTTGATCCCGAAACAGAGCAGAATATCCTCTATTCCGGCGACTGAAATCAACAGATAATAAAAAACATCCGCAAGCTTCGGCTTGCGGATATTTTTTTGCTTGATAAAATATCAATACATTCCGCCCATTCCGCCGGCAGCAGCCGCAGGAGCGGGAGTCTCCTCCTTTTTGTCGGAAACGACGGATTCGGTCGTGAGTATAACGCTTGCGATCGACGCCGCATTTTGAAGAGCGGAGCGTGTAACCTTCGTGGGATCGACAATGCCGCTCGATACCATATCGCAGTATTCCTCACGGTATGCGTCAAAGCCCCAGCCGATCTTGCCCGAGGTCAGTATGCTGTGAACGATAACACCGCCGTCAAGCCCTGCATTCTCGGCGATCTGACGAACGGGAGCTTCAAGTGCCTTGAGAACGATCTTCACACCCGTTCTCTCGTCGCCCTCGACGACCTCCGCAACCTTTGCAACCTCGGAGATAACGTTGAGATAAGCAGTTCCGCCGCCTGCAACGATACCCTCCTCAACAGCCGCACGTGTAGCGTTGAGAGCGTCCTCGATTCTGAGCTTCTTTTCCTTCATCTCAACCTCGGTAGCCGCACCGACCTTGATAACGGCAACACCGCCGGAGAGCTTTGCAAG
>CAZONA010000037.1:8382-10191 GCA_964581025.1 uncultured Lachnospiraceae bacterium | reverse complement strand
TTCTGCTGCTGATCCAAGACTTTAAACTGTGTCAGTTCTCCCAGCAGATAGAGTTTATTGGGGATCAGATCAACATCGATATTATAAACGCTCTGTGTCGTTACCGGCGCTTCCTCGACATAAGACTTAATATCGGACATCTCAATCTTCAAAGCCAGGCGGCCGCCGATTCGAGACTGCTTCACCGTGGCATCCACCATAAAGCCGGCTTCTACATAATCATAACCAGTGGTTGTAACAGTTCCTTCACTGGATACCGTTTTCCGGGGAATCGGCACTTTCTGGCCATCCTGCCACTTTCCAGTAGAACCATCCCGAACAAGCAGCATAGGCGAGGCGTAAATATCGGCAAAGCTGCTGTTAGATGCAAGATTCAACAGACCATCAATCTTGAAATCTTTCAGGTCAAGACTGTTTTCAGAGATATTATAGCTGATGGTTCCGGAACTGGTCACATCAAAACCGGCTTGAAGAAGAGCATCCTTACGAAGAAGTACAAAGCAAAGTTGAACAATCCAGGTATCAGACTCCACAGTGTCGAGATAGTCGAGCATCTCAGCAATACGCCGGATCACTGATTCATGATCTGTTGCCACCACAACAGAATTCGACATTACAGAGCTTTTACCCTGCTGAGAAGTCATAGACTGAACAATGGAACGCAGAGACTCCACATCATACCCCAATACCCGACGTACCAAGATGCCGCGATCTTCAGGCCGGAGCGCTCCCACAAAATAAGTATTGCCCACGCGTACAATATCAACTCCCAATTGTCGAGAAACCACATTCAAGACAGATTGAAAGTCAGTTTGTTTAAATTCCGCTGTAATCGTCTTTGAACCCAATTGTTCAGAGTAAACCATACCCACATTATACTTATCTGAAAGAATCCGGCAGAACAAAGACAAGGGCATCTGATAGCAGGACAAAGTAATCAAAGGCGATTTTTCAACCTTGACCCCCTGCCCTGCAGATTGAGAAACACGAGCGGTATAAAGCTTGCGGAACGGATCATCCTGCGGAACCTGTTTCAATTGAGAACAGCTAGTACATATGAACAACAGTACCATCATCAAGGCAATAATACCGATCAGCTTCAGAAATCCCAACAACCGTTTTTCCCTCATAAATACCCTCCGTGAACTTATATTCTATATCGATCTTCTGACCATTGCGCAACCAGCACCGGCCCTCAAAGAACATAGCCGGTTTATAAGGATCGGCAGACAACACCGGCGCTTCCGCTTCCAATTTCGCCTTATCAATTTTTTTCCCTGGCTTACCTGGTGGAACTTCCGGCGGTGGTTCTTCCACTGGAGAAACCGGAACTGTTTTTTCCGGAACCGGCTTAGACTGGTCGACGGTAGGGCCCATATTCGACTTCACAGCCTTATTAGTCGAAGCAATGAAACCGGAAATCAGAAACGAGATACCCCCGAAAAAACAAAGCCAGATTCCAAGCGCAACCGCGGCAGTTCGCCACGTAAGAGTAACCCAGTTCCGACGCAGGAACCAGCAGAGAAGCGATATTTTACCGCGCTGCTGATATTCGTTTAAAGGCGTTCTGTCCTGTTCTTCTGCCCCCTCCCCTTGTGCTTTTTCCTGCAAAGAGGCATTGAACGAGTTGTAATATTTGAAATATTCAGGAACGATAAGAAAGCATCGGGAGTGATTCACCTTCCAGGAACTGAAAAGCTTCCGTTTCTCAAACATGATTACTGTTTTGTGAAACGAACCGGTAAAAGCAGCCTTCAGGTTATACCAATCCAGCATCTTAATTTTAAAATAGGGATCGCGCAGATCTTC
>CAZONA010000037.1:0-8282 GCA_964581025.1 uncultured Lachnospiraceae bacterium | reverse complement strand
TCAGGTTATACCAATCCAGCATCTTAATTTTAAAATAGGGATCGCGCAGATCTTCGCCGGGCACCAGTTCCAGGCGAACAGCCGCCCTACCCTTCAGCACCTGCGACACCTGCCCTACATCCTGCGTCAGCCCTTCAAACGTACAGCCACGGTGCCGAACCTCACCGAGAAAATCATTCCAGGCCTGCACGTATTCCAGCGAACTCAGCGGAGAAAGAAAATTGTGAATCTCATCAATCGCAATATGGGCATACTTCAAATTGACACCGGCAAAGTAATCCCAGGGCCCGGAACGCTCCATACGCCACGACTGCAACACCTCATCAGGGATTACAACAATACGCTTTTTGATATCTTCAGGCGTTACAGAGCGCTTCTTCAATCCGAAAAAACCGAATTTCCGGGACATCTTCCGTGAAACTTCATCGGCGATCACATCGACATTCAACGGAAAATTGGAGTAGTGGACACCGCGCGTATTGATTAAAAAGTCATCCACCAGGAAACGAGCAGCCCGGACATACGTTTTACCGCAGCCGGGCACCCCTGTTGTAAGCATGATTACAGACATAACAACCCCATTTTCATAGTATTTTGAAAGACCAGGAACAAGCAGCAGCGGAAGTTTTACTATGATTTTCACAGTACCGGCGTTGTGATCACGAACCACCGACACAAAAAATCATATCAATTAAGCGTAGGAATCAGGCCAAGAAGCCACTTTATCAAAGCAACAGAAAGACAGAACGCAATATAAAAAGCCAGCAGACTAAAAGCCCAATCCAACGCGATCCAGTCATTCACCACGCCCATAACACCGAAAAAAGGCGACCAATCCCATTGAAATTCAGGCAACAATTCCACAACAGGAACCATTACAGCATCCAGCAAATCACAAAACGTCGTAATAATGAGATTGAACGCATCAACCACAAAAACCATCAGCATTTCAAGCAAATCTACAAACATCGCGCAACCTCACTTATTCACGTACTGAATACAGGCAAGAACAAAAAACAGAGAAAAAAGAATCTTCGTAAAAAGTCGAACCGTTGAACGAGATTGAGACAAAGTACTTTCAGCTCCTGACATTTCAGGAGCCAAAGCAGAAAAATTAAAGTTTGCCGCATTCCCTAAAGCATTACTCATCATTGCACCAGAGCCAGGCATACAGGGAAGATCATACAATGAAGGCTTCGAAACCGTCACAGTATGACCAAAAGAAGAAGGCGTCTTAGGAGTAAGACGCTTTTTTAAAATCGTCCAAAATTTCAACCCGGGCCACTGAAACTCACCCCGTTCCGGCACTACATCCTCCGTTTCGTCTTCCTCCCCTTCCTCCGGAGGCGGATCATCTGAATGATCATGTTTAGAGGGCAGATGATCATCACCACCAATACAAAGTTTTCCGCCGCAGGTCTTGCAATACTTGATCTTGCATTCCGAAGTATTCGGGCATTGCTTCTTGTCAACGTGAACATGTTTCGGAGTATGGACTATATTCTTACAGAGAGTATCGCCACACTCGCAAGTATAATGTTGGCAAGCATCGGTACAAGCTGTACTGCCGCACTGAGAGCAAGCCCCCTCACCCGTACATTTATGCTTGACTCCATGGAAAGTACAATCCACCCCGGAGCACCCTTTCAAGGTACATTTTACCTTTTTGCAGTGTCCGGCATCGTTAGAACAATTAGGCTCCTCCCCTTTACAGGTATGATAATAGCCATGTACTGAACAGTCCCAGGCTTGAGTATCTCCAGGCTTGGTACAGTATACCCGACTGCAATTTTTAGCATCGTTCGAGCAGTTTTTAGATTTACAAATATGGGTTCTATTATGGGTCGTGCAATCCGTTCCATCACAGCCAGCCTTAGTACAATATACAATATTACAATTCCCGGAATCATTCGAGCAGTTCAGCTCACCGCACTTGTGAGTATAATTATGAGTTGTACAATCAGACATTCCGCACCCCTTCGAGCAGGGAACAAGATTACAATGTTCCGAGTCATTCGAGCAGTTCGGATTAGGATTGCAAACATGTTCGTAGCCATGGACCGAACAATCATAACCACCGCAACCCGGTTTCGTACAGGATACCCGGTTGCAATGTTCCGCATCAGTATTACAAGTCCTTACACAATCATCTTCCGTATGGCTATTACACCAGATGCGCTTGCAGATATCGCAGAAATTATTATGCAAGCGCAAATCTGAATTAACACAAAGAGTCTCACTACAATACTTATTCCCACAAGGGCCGACTATATGATTTGTATCATGAGTAGAGCAATATTTTTGCCTACAGCTCCCACAATTTACCTGATTGCAAACCGGCTGATTGGGGCACTCTTTACAGGTATGTTCACCACAATAGCGTTCTCCGCACTCGCAGAGAACATTATGACCGGCCGGAAGTGGATAATCGGAACAATACGCTTCATGGCAGAGAGAACACTCTCCGACTGCATGCCCGGAGTGAGTATTGCAATACTCACCGCCGCAGGATTTACAGGTGAACTTGCTGCAATTCGGGCCATTCGGGCAAGGGCACTCGTGAGAATAGCACCAATGTACATCACAGTTCCCACAGTATACATTATGAGATTCACCATCAGCGGGAACATTACCACAGCGAGAACAGGGTTGCGGATCATCGCCATCACCATCACCATCGCCATCACCATCACCATCACCATCACCGCCGGAACCGCCGCCATCGGGAGTATAGCCGCATTCGCAAGAACCGCAAAAACGTTTTTCACATTTCGGGCAAGGTTGATTATGTGGGCCGCCTTCGGCTACTGGCTTGAAGCAGAGAACACAAGTAGTAGGGCAAGTGTGAGTACCGGAACCATGAATACTACAATAACCAAGAGTCAAACCGCAGGTACGGCAGTAATCAGATGTATAATAACAAGCATTAACTACATCATAAGGCCCGGAAGAAACACACGCTTCACCAGTACCCACCCCACTATAAATACAATCAGAATTAGGACAAGATAAAAAATATTGACCATCAGAAGAATGAGTAATAATAAAAATAACGTTTCCACACCCTGGACAAGGTAAAGGAGAAGATTGGATACTCCCAGCATATCCCAGGCAGCAGAAGAAGCAAGCCAACAACACCAATAACCAGCGCATAAAAGCCCCCTACCCTAAAACAAGTGTTTCTGATTTTTGGTATGAATAATAAGCTGTACCACTGCAAACGCAGAGGTACAGCAGGCGGCAAGGCACAACGTCTGATTGATAAAAACCAATTGATCCAGTTTCTCAGTCAGAAGCGCCACCAGTTCGATATACTGTTGTTCCGTCATGCCCTGCCCCCTTTCGGATTACCGACCGCGGAGCATGCTGGAAATCCAGCGCACACCGGCACGGATACCGATCACAGCGATGGTACCGCCAATGATGGTACCGAGGAAGCCGCCAAGGTAAGTGAGTCCGGACTCGGCATAGGCCTTGATGTCAACACCAACATCCGGAATCGTCGTGGAACTGCTGCCGGTATCGGCCATCGCGCCAATCCCGATCACCGCGACCGCAACCACCGCAACCGCGGCATGTTTACGAACAAAACTCACCACCGAACCGGCGGCATTGCTCAGCATTTCGCCAAACTTCTTCATAATGAAACCTCCATTTTAAAAATTGAAATTTTGGAACTATACAAAACCTCAAACGTTGCGCACCGTATGGGGAATTGTCAAGATAAATGGTAAAACTGTTTCCAATGTGTCAGGCAGAAAACTATGATGTAAACCATCAGCGCCAGCATGAAAAAAGACCACTGCAAGTATACAAAATATGCAAAAGGACTGCTGAAACTCTCCATTATGACACCTCAATAAAAACGTTTCTGTTTCCTGTAAACCTCTGAATCCTGAAGCTTACCCCAAAGATCATCACCGGAAAGATGTTTCCGATCATCCGAACCATCCGAAGGCGTGAAATAAGGTGAACTGAAGCGACGTTCCTGCCAACGATAAAAACGCTTCTCCCCTCGCTCCATCTCATCTTAAATAAAAGCCACCCGATCCCAATAAGCATCTTCATCATCATCAAACCACAAAGATTCAGAACGCATCTTGTCACGATAGGAATCAAGATTATTCAGCGCAGTAAAATATGGCTGATAGTCGAAAACATCACGATTACGAGACTTGGAACGCTCTATTTTACTATGAAAAGCAAGCTCAGCACGAATAGAAGAATGTTCAATCCTATCTAAACGCCGGGTATAATTCAGCTCCTCCCCTTCGTTCCAAGTTCCCTCGGCAATACGACGATCACGATAACCATTCAGAGAATCAAGCGCAGAATCAAAAGCCGAACGATCGAAAACCGGTTCTTTCGGTTTTCCCTTGAGCATTCCCGGCAACCAGTCCTTAACAGCAATCTTGATCACCTGCAAAGCAATCATCCCCCCAATACAAACACCGATTACCGGCCACAGGGAAGAAAGCATAGTCAAAAAAATCGAACCCAAATCAAGACCAGGAACACCCATATTAACACCTCTATTTTGCCAATGCTCCCAAGAGAGCGCCTAAAAAATTTACAATCGAATGACCGGCAGCCAGTACCAGCAGCTCAACGAGCGCCACGTTTTTTCACCTTGAAGCAACGCTGTTTCATGCACTGGTGAACTACACAGCCTTCCGGCCCAAACGAATCAAACAGTTTACCGGTGGACAATTCCCGGAAAACAGAAGCCCGGCACTCCGGGCAGATCACTACTTCAACACGTTTTCCCATCCTGCGAAACCTCCACGCAATAAACAGACCAGCAAGAACACCCAAAACAAAGAAAACCATGTAGAACATTGAAACCGCCCATTGTTGAAATTGATGGATACACATCTAATAATCCTCCATTAAAAAGGTGGTTCTTCTTCAAAAAAATCACCTTCATCGCAATGATGAGAAATAACATCAGTTTCAATAACTGAATCCCTGCCGTCAAGTTCAGGATCATAGTTTTTCACCAGTTCCAAAACTTCATTTTCACCGGAACGCAGAAAAACATCCTTTCCGCAATGGGGACAGGTGAAATGCTTCGTTTGCGGAGCATGAGGAGAAACAAGAGATTTGCCGAAAATCCGTTGCCGCAATTCCTCATCCTCGAAACCTTCGACAAAGCAAAAAATCCCGTCAAGCTGCATATCGTCGCACATGATAACCTCGTTCATTAAGCCAATGTTCAAGTAAAAAAGGATCCCCCCGCGCTGCACACTCCAAAAGAGCATGATAAACACTGAATTTACAACGAATCTTCTTAAATACCTCGAAGGGAATGGTAACCAACGTTACGCTATCCGGCGGTTCAGCTTCTGCAAGTTCTTCATCTGAAACTTCAACCAACCCAAGTAATTCCCTCAAGCCCTTAGACCATGAAAACTGATGTTTACCGCGAGTTGCAAGCGCATATTCTCGAAACGCCTTTACAGCCCAGGCAGGAACAGAAAGAAGATTCTCTTTAATCAGGTTCAGCAAAGCAAAAGGTGTATAACGTTCCGAACCATCCCGCGAGCGTTTGAGGTTAGACAAGCTCACTTCAAGCGCAAGTTTCGTTACATACTGGTCAGCATAAGCGCCACCCCGCAAATCCAGAGAATAGCTATTGCCCTTCAAATCGAACTTTTCAAGGGCTTGTGTCCAATAGGCACGAAACTTACAGACAAGACCCTCTATATCATCCTGCTTTTTACAGAATAACAAAATATGCCGGTGAGGATGCCACCCGGTACCCAAACCATAAGTAATTTCAAAACTGGACACCCGACCTACATAACCTATAGAATCCAGCAAACGGCGCACTGATCCATTACGCCAAAAGCATTGAAGCGCTTCAGATTGATTATCCATCAAATCAGAAAGCGCATCTTGTCTACAATGGCTATGCGTCAACGTCAGCATACAAACAGCATTATCAGAATCTATACTTGTCCAATTGGAAATAGCTTTCTTCATTTCCTCACAGCGTATAACCGAAATTTTAGAAGAGCATTCAGGACACAGCCAGACAGAACCACAATGTACTACATTCCCATAATGCGCAGTACCCTGCCCAGGTGAATATCTAATATCAACCTCATCGCTCACATAAGGAACATTGCCGCACTTGAAAAAACGCTGAAAAGTTCGCCGCTCCTTAAAATCAGGAGCAGAAAGCACCCCTTGCGATACTCGCAAGAGGGCATTACGAACTTTTGAAAGCGTATCAGACATAGTTACTTACCCTGGCCTTGCCCCTGCCCGACAACAAAATCACTGAAAAACAAATCCACTTCATTCGTGGGACAAAAAAGAAACTCACGCGAGGAAGAAGTACCATCCTTCTTTGTATAAGATTGTTTGAGAAGATCGACCGGAACGCGACAAGTGACAGTACCAGGAACACCAATCTTAATTTTGGTGGAATCGGCAGAATCAACAGTTAAACGAATCGTCGAAACGCCACGCGCGGAAACGTCAACAACAAACTTCTTGCCTTTCTTATCGCCGAAAACCCAGTTGTCAACCTCCCGGTAATTCTCCAAAATCACATCCGGAAGAATCAGAAAACCACGAGCAGACATAGAAAACCTCCACTTTTTTTGAAAAAAACCGAAAAAACAATTTTTATCACCTTAACATACACTAAGGCTGATACAAACATAGCACTTACTATATACTAAGTCAAGGAAAAATTGTTTTTTTAAAGAGAAAAAGTATATTACACATCTTAAAAAGTACTTACCATGAACGATAAAATAACAGAAATATCAATGCTATATAGCAAAAGAGGAGCTATGCTAACGCAAGCTCAAACCTCTAGACTAATAAACAAATCAACAGCAAGAATAGCCCAAATGATAAAAGAAGGAAAACTAGAAGCTGTTGAATGCCTCGGAATCAATATGGTAACTCTATCATCGATTATAAACTACCAAGAAAAAAAATAATGAAACTCCTAATCATAACAATATTATTTTGTATAAGCAACATCACATATGCAGAAAAAAATAATATCATACAACTACTAGGATTCGAACTAGGAAAAACAATAACAACACAAGAATTAAAAAAAATAGCAATACCATCATCAAGAAAAATATATAAAAATGAATATCAAATAAAACCCAATAAAATAAAAATACCATTTCGAAAATTTCAAATCTGTTATATAACAATCAATTCACAAAACAAAATAATAAAAATAGAAGCAATATATAAATCAAGAATAGAAGAAAAAATAAAAGAAGAATATGAAATTACAAAGCAAATACTAGAAAGAAAATATTTTACAAAAATAAAACAACCATTTACCATCGCCAACAAAGAAAGAACAAGATTTCTAACTTTAGATTTAACAAATCAAGAAGTTAAATTAAGATGCTTTATAACTGACCAAGACCCTGCTATAAACAATCAACAAAAAATAAAAAAAGAAATCGAGCAAACAGACACCACCGGTATATAAATTTCTCACCCAAAAAAAACTTGACTTTTTCCCAACCACGATCTAAATTAAAGTTGTCTCATGGTTGTTGCCTTGCTTTTATAGCCCCCTGTGGAAGCAAGGCGTTTTTTTATTCCCTTCCCTTCCCTTCCGTTACCTGTTTTGAGCTCACTTTTCTAATTTGGCTCGCAATTCCGTGTATATTACCAAGGGGGCCGCGCGCGGCCCCATGCGGCCGGAACCACCGCCCGGCCCGGACGCGGTGAGGCGCGCCGCGGGGCCGGTTCGGCGGTTCTCTGGCCGTTGCCGGCCTTTCCTCCGATGCAGACTTTCAACACGGTTTACCGCGAACGCAAACAGATAGAATTTTCTTGCTTTGGATGGTGGTAATAGAACACCGGCAAAAGAAAGAAACGCATTCCCTGGACCAATCGCCGCAGCATCGGCCAACTACGCGCTGCTACTTTAGGGGTTCCACCCCTACAGCTCACCCCGATCCGCTTCGCTCCACTCCCTTTTCCTGCCTTTTTCGCTTCGTAGCATACAAGTAACGTTTCGGTCGGCGCTTTACAGCCCTCCGGGAGCGCCTCCCCGCATAATGATGCGTTACGCAAAATCGCGCGGCTCCGGGGACTTCTCCACGCCGCGCGATTTTACGCAACTCGTGCTTATGCGACGTTACTTGTACGCCAAGAAGCAACGTAGAGGCAAGGATAACTCAGACGCATATAACCACCCTGCCCGATCAAAACCACCGCCATAGCGTCGATTTACCGGATTCTTCGACAGAGCGAAGAAAACGCGTCATTTCATCATTAAAATTGAG
>CAZONA010000036.1:0-10265 GCA_964581025.1 uncultured Lachnospiraceae bacterium | reverse complement strand
ATGAGCCCCCTGCTCGATTCCTCGAATATGACCTTTGCGGAGTGGAACGGCATAGCCACCCTCATCTATGAAAATTACGAGCACTACGACGGCTTCGTCGTCCTGCACGGTACGGATACGATGGCGTATACCGCCTCCGCACTCTCCTTTATCCTTAGAGGACTTGATAAGCCCGTAATACTCACGGGCTCGCAGATACCGCTCTCCGAGGTTCGGAGCGACGGCAGGGATAATCTGATAACGAGCGTCCTCATCGCAAGCGAGGGCGTGATAGGCGAGGTCGCACTTTATTTCAGCGGAAAGCTCCTTCGGGGCAACCGTGCAATGAAAATGAGTGCGGACGACCTTGTTGCGTTCGACTCGCCGAATTATCCCCATCTCGCAGACGTGGGAATTACGGTAAAATACAATAAAAACGCACTCCTCCATCACAGAGAGGGCGCAAAACTCGAGCTTTTGCCCTTTTCGAACGTCCCGATCGGCGTTCTTAAAGTGTTCCCGGGAATACAGTTCGGACTTTTTGAGGAAATAATGACCGAAAAGCTCTCGGGCATCGTGCTCGAAACGTTCGGAGCAGGGAATATCCCCGGCGGAGGCGAGGGACTTTTGCCGATAATCAGAAAGGCGTTCGCCTCGGGCTCGGTGATCACCGTCTGCTCGCAGTGCCCTGCAGGCACGGTCGCACTCGGAGCGTATGAAACGAGCTCCGCACTTAAGAGCGCAGGTGCTGTAAGCGGAAGGGATATGACCACCGAGGCGGCGGTCGCAAAGCTCTATCACCTCTTCAGTCTCGGACTCACGAAGAACGAGATCAAGCGAATGATGCAGAAGAATATATGCGGCGAGCTGACACAGTAAGATATGAGAATAGATAAATTTCTTAGCAATATGGGTATCGCCACACGGAGCGAAAGCGCAAGAGCGGCTCGCTCGGGTGCAATACTCGTCAACGGCACGCCCGTTCGCCGAGCGGATGCGCATATAGATCCCGAAAAGGATAGGATCTGCTTTTGCGGACGGCTCGTTGAATACAGAAAATATACCTATATCCTGATGAATAAGCCTGACGGCGTGGTGAGTGCCACGGAGGACGGCAAGGACAGGACGGTCATCGACCTGCTCCCCGAGGAGCTGCAAAGGCTCTCGCTCTTTCCGTGCGGACGGCTCGATAAGCATACGCTCGGGCTCGTGCTCCTGACGGACGACGGCGAGCTTGCGCATAGACTGCTCTCGCCGAAGCACCACGTTGAAAAGACCTACCGCTTTGAGTCGAAGCGACCGCTCTCCGATGCGGACGTTATCTATCTCGAGGGCGGAGCAACGCTTGAGGACGGGTACGTAACGAAGCCTGCGAAAATACGGCTCGACGGCGAGGGAGCGTCGGGATATATCACATTAACAGAGGGAAAATACCACCAGATCAAGCGTATGCTCGAGGCGGTGGACAACAAAATAACCTACCTTGAAAGGATCACCTTCGGACCTCTCACGCTCGATCCCGAGCTTGCGAGAGGGGAATGGAGATACCTTACGGGAGTAGAGATAGAAAAATTAGAGGAATACAGATGAACATTTTTGAAAAGCTTGCCGAGGAGCTCGGCATCACGGTAGATCAGGTTGAAAAAACGGTCGCACTCATCGACGAGGGAAATACGATCCCCTTCATCGCACGGTACAGAAAAGAGGTAACCGGCTCGCTCGACGACGAGCTGCTCCGTAAGCTTGAGGAGCGACTTAATTATTTGCGTAATATAGAAAAGCGCAGATCGGAGGTCATAGAGCTGATCCGTGCACAGGATAAGCTCACCCCCGAACTTGAAGCGGCGATTGCCGCCGCTGTAACGATCACGGAGATAGACGATATATACCGCCCCTACCGTCCTCACAGAAAAACGAGAGCGAGCGTTGCCAAGGAGCGTGGACTCGAGCCGCTCGCACAGCTTATTTTAGAGCAGAAAAAGAGCTACGATCCCACGCTCGTCGCCGTCGCCGAGAGCCTTGTGAACGAGGAGAACGGCGTTCCGGACATCGATGCGGCGTTTTCGGGCGCGTGCGATATTATCGCAGAGAGCGTTTCCGATAATGCGGAATACAGAAAGGAGATCCGCCGCCTGACCTATTCGCTCGGACTTGTCGTGAGTAAGGCAACGGGCGAGGAGGAGTCCGTCTATTCGCAGTATTACGATTACAGCGAGGCAATAAAAAAGATACCGAGCCACAGAGTGCTTGCGATCCACCGAGGCGAGAAGGAGGAGCTGCTCAAGGTCAGCGTTTCCGTCGACAGCGACGCAATACTTAACTATCTTTGCCACGAAATGATAAGTGATCCCGAGAGCGAGGCGAGAAAATATATCGAGCTTGCCATCGTCGACGGATACGGAAGGCTCATCGCCCCGAGCGTCGAGAGGGAAATACTCAACGATCTTTTCGATACCGCCTGCGAGGGTGCGATCGGACTGTTTTCGGATAATTTGAAGCACCTGCTCATGCAGTCGCCCCTTAAGGGCAAGACCGTCCTCGGCTTCGATCCCGGCTACGTCAACGGCTGTAAGCTTGCCGTCGTCGATCCGCTCGGAAAGGTCGTCGATACGGGCGTGGTCTATCCCACCAAGCCGAAGAGCAGGACCGAGGAGGCAAAGCGTGTCATTACGAGAATGATCCGTGCGCACGGAGTCGACGTTATAGCAATAGGAAACGGCACGGCGTCCAAGGAGAGCGAAATATTTATCGCCGAGCTGCTCCGTGAGCTGAATTGGGGCACGAAATATATCATCGTCAGCGAGGCGGGAGCGTCGGTCTATTCGGCGTCCAAGCTTGCAACCGAGGAATTTCCCGATTTCGACGTAATGCAACGCTCCGCCGTGTCCATAGCACGCAGACTTCAAGATCCCCTTGCGGAGCTTGTCAAAATAGATCCCAAATCCATCGGCGTCGGTCAGTATCAGCACGATATGAAGCCGGCACGCCTTGACGAAGCACTCACGGGCGTGGTCGAGGACTGCGTAAACAGCGTCGGTGTCGACGTCAACACGGCGTCGTATTCCTTGCTTTCCTACATCGCAGGCATCAACACGACGAGTGCGAAAAATATTGTAAAGTACCGTGAGGAGAACGGTGCGTTCCGTAAAAGATCCGATATTCTTAAGGTACCCCGTATCGGTGCAAAGGCGTTCGAGCAGTGCGCAGGATTTTTGCGTGTCCCCGATTCAAAGCTCATACTCGATAATACGGGCGTCCACCCCGAATCCTACGAGGCGGCGATCAAGCTCCTCGAAAAATTCGAATACAGCGAGGACGACGTAAGGCAGAATAAGCTTTCGATGCTCAGAGTAAAGGCTAAAAAGTACGGAATGTCAAGGCTTGCGGAGGAATTCGGAGTCGGCGAGCCGACGCTCGTGGACATCATCGACGAGCTTGAAAAGCCCGGTCGTGATATCCGTGATAGCTTCCCGACGCCCATTCTCCGTGACGATATCCTCGGAATCGAGGATCTTAAGCCCGATATGGTGCTCACGGGAACGGTCAGAAACGTCATAGATTTCGGCGTTTTCGTCGATATCGGCGTCCATCAGGACGGGCTCGTCCACATTTCCGAGCTGTCCGATAAGTACGTCAAGCACCCCTCGAACGTAGTCTCCCTCGGAGATAACGTCAAGGTCAAGGTGCTCTCCGTAGACGTCAAAAAGAAGAGAATATCCCTCTCGATGAAGGGACTCAATTGATATGCCGACCAAGGAGGAGGCTCTGCGCCGCCTTTCGAAATCGAAATTTCGGAGCAGCTTTCATCTTTCGAAAAAGGATAGGGAATATATAAGCGAAAAGGGGCTTCCCACCGTCCGTGAGCACGCACGTGCGTTCGTTGCCGAGCGGCTTGCCCCGAAAGAGCCGAAAAACGACGGTAAGCAAACGCCAATGCGAGGGCATCCGGCGTTTGTCGCAATGCACGCCACCGCCTGCTGCTGCAGAGGATGCCTGAATAAATGGTATTCCGTCCCCGTCGGCGTGGAGCTGACGGATACGCAGCAGGAAAAAATCGTCGGACTCATAATGGCGTGGATAGAGAGCCAAATGCCCGATTTGAATGACTAAACGCACAAAATATCAATACCTCGGGAGACTTTTAGCCTCCCGAGGCGTTTTGCGGACAAAACCTCGTGCAATTTGCACAAATTTCAAGTCCAACCGCACACCCAATTTGTAAGAATTTTGAGAAAAGTAATTGTTGACAAAAGACCTCTTTTGTGTTATTATATATTGGTAAGACCAAATGCCCCATTAGCTCAGTAGGTAGAGCACATGACTTTTAATCATGGTGTCCGGAGTTCGACTCTCCGATGGAGCACCAGAAAAAAGCACACTGCATTGCAGTGTGCTTTTTTTCAGTGAAGCGTGCCTTGCGGCACGATAAATGCACCTGCGGTGCGTGAAGTGATGCTTCGCATCGTGAAGTGCCTGCGGGCGTGGGTGGCACGCTTTGCTTCACGTTGTGCGTCAGCACAACACTTCACGGAAGCCGTAAGGCTTCTGCTTCACGCAAGCGTAGCGAGCACTTCACACAAAAAAATCAATAATTAACAAAAAATCCTTGTATTCTTAAAAAAACTGTGCTATAATTTATAAGGAAGAATTTTTACTCTTATAAAAAAGGAGATAACGAATATGAGAAAAACGAAAATTGTTTGCACGATAGGACCTGCTTCAGAGAGCGAGGAAAAGCTCCGCTCCCTCATGCTCGCCGGAATGAACGTCGCACGTCTTAACTTTTCGCACGGCGACCACGCAGAGCATAAGGCAAGGATCGAGAGGATCAAGAAGGTCAGAGAGGAGCTCGGTCTCCCCGTTGCGATACTTCTCGACACAAAAGGACCGGAGTACCGCATCAGAACCTTTGAGAACGGCAAGATATTCCTCAACGACGGCGACAGATTCACCTTTACCACCGAGGAGATCGTGGGAAATCAGGAGCGTGTTTCCGTCAGCTATAAGAATCTGCCCAACGACCTTGAGGTCGGCAATAAGATCTACGTCAATAACGGACTCATCCACTTCGTCGTCGAGGAGATCACCAAGACCGACGTTATCTGCCGTGTAACCGCCGGCGGCGAGCTCTCCGACAGAAAGAGCATGAGCTTCCCGGGCAAGGTGCTCAATCAGGTCTATCTCTCCGAGGCGGATAAGAAGGATCTGCTCTTCGGAATCGAGAACGACGTCGACTACGTCGCTTGCTCGTTCGTTTCCTGTAAGCAGGATGTCGAGGACGTAAGACGTTTCCTTGACGAAAACCACGACGATAATATCAGTATCATCGCAAAGATAGAAAATCAGCACGGCGTCGATAATATCGACGAGATCTGCAACGCCTGCGACGGCATTATGATAGGCAGAGGCGATATGGGCGTTGAGATACCCTTCGAGGAGCTTCCTCAGATACAGAAGCACCTCATCACGAAGTGCCGTCTCCTCGGCAAGCGTGTCATCACCGCCACCGAGATGCTCGAATCCATGATCCATAATCCCCGTCCCACCCGTGCGGAGATAAGCGATGTTGCAAACGCAGTTTACGACGGCACGAGCGCAATAATGCTCTCGGGCGAGACCGCAATGGGCAAATATCCCGTCCTCGCCGTTCAAACTATGGCGAAGATCGCAGAGTATACGGAAAATTCTATTGATTACGGCAAAAAGTTCTTCGGTACGGAATTTCAGATCGAAAATTCCGTCGACGCAGTGTCCCATGCGACCTGCTCCATGGCAATAGATCTTAAGGCAAAGGCGATCGTCGTCTGCTCACTTTCGGGCAGAACGGCTCGAATGGTAAGCCGCTTCCGTCCGCCCGTGGACATCATCGCACTCACGGTCGATCCCAAGAGTGTGCGTAAGCTCTCGCTCTCGTGGGGCGTAACGCCCGTGCTCTCCGAGGAGGTTCCCACCACCGACGTGCTCTTCTACTCGGCACTTAAGACCGCTAAGAAAACGTTTAATCTCCAAAAGGGAGATCAGATCGTCATCACCGGCGGAATGATCAACGGCAAGAGCGGAAACACCAATCTTATCAAGGTAGATACGATCTGATGGGCAATATTTCCGATATTAAAAACGGCGACCTCACCGAGAGAACGACCGCCGAGCATCTGATATTCGACGGTAAAGTGCTCCACGTCTACTGCGACGATATCGTTCGCCCCGACGGTAAGCCCTCAAAAAGAGAGTACGCAAGGCATAACGGTGCGGTTTGCGTCGTCCCCCTCACCGACGGGGGCGAGGTCATCTGCGTAAAGCAGTACAGATACGCCGTGGGTAAAACGATGCTCGAGATACCGGCAGGTAAGCTTGATTTTATCGGCGAGGACAGACTCGATGCGGCAGTCCGTGAGCTCCGTGAGGAAACCGGTGCCGTTGCACAGAATATCACGCATATAGGCGATATCCTCACCTCACCGGCAATAGTCAGCGAGAGAATATCGATGTATCTCGCTGAGGGACTCACCTTCACCGATACCGATTACGATGAGGGCGAATTTATCGAAATCGTCAGAATACCCCTCCCCGAGCTTGTCGATATGATAATGCAAGGCGAAATCGAGGACGCCAAAACTCAAACGGCTGTTCTCAAGGTCTGGAATTTGAAAAATAAATAAAACAGGGGGCAAATAGCAGTATTTGCCCTTTTAATAAATATAAAGGTAGCAGGAAAATGAAGAAATTACTTGTAGTCGACGGCAACTCAATACTTAACAGAGCCTTTTGGGGCATCAGAGTACTCTCGAATAAAGAGGGCGTCTGCACCAACGCCATATACGGAATGGTTAATATCATTATGCGCCGCATCGAAACGCTTGAGCCCGAATATACCGCAGTGGCGTTCGATCTCAAAGCTCCCACCTTCCGACATAAAATGTATGCGGAGTATAAGGCAGGCAGAAAGCCGATGCCCGAGGAGCTTGCGATGCAGTTCCCCTACGCAAAGAGAGTTCTGCACGAGATGGGGATCGCCACACTCGAGCTTGAGGGCTACGAGGCGGACGATATTCTCGGCACGCTCGCCGCAAGGGCGGAGAGGGAAGGAATCGAGGCTTATATCCTCACCGGAGACCGAGATTCCCTGCAGCTTATTTCCGATACGACCACCATCCTGCTTGCCACAAATCAGGATACGCTCTCAATGGACAGAGCGGCGTTTTTCGAAAAGTACGGAGTGAACCCCGAGCAGTTCGTTGACGTCAAGGCTCTTATGGGGGATAGCTCGGATAATATCCCCGGCGTCGCAGGCATCGGAGAAAAGACCGCAACCAAGCTCATCGCCGACTTCGGCAGCCTCGATAACCTCTACGCAAGCCTCCCGAGCGACAGCCTCTCACCCTCCGTCAATAAAAAGCTCGAAGCGTCGAGGGACAGCGCATTCACCTCGAGAACGCTCGCAAGAATATGCTGCGACGCACCGATCGGCGTTGAAACGGAAGATTTGAAGTACCTCGGATTTCAGAGAGGTGCGCTCGAGCTGTTTACCGAGCTTGAGCTTTCGAGCTTTATTAAAAAATATAAGCTTTACGAATACAAAGAAAATAATCCCGATAAACTCATATCCCACGGTGAAAAAGTTGGACAATCCTACGAAAATTCTCAAAATCCCGAGGAAGAAGAGCAAATTGGACTATTCTCACATATTATTACCGATAAACCCATACAAAACGACTTTTTAGATGTAAATATCAACGATTTACTGAGCATTCCCAAGTCCACCCCCTGCGCACTTTCCTTTGAAAACGATGCGCTTTATTGCTCCACCGAGGAGAAAAATATGAAATTCTCCGGGAGCATCGGCGACGCACACAAATTCCTCTGCGACAGCGAGAGAACATTCGTCCTCTACGACTGCAAGAGTGCGTACCACCGCCTCTCCGACATCGGATTTACGAACTGCGCCTTCGACGTAATGCTCGCCGCATACGTCCTCAGCGCCGGCGACGGCTCGTTCGAGCTTTCGAGACTTGCGATGGCGTACCTTTCCGAAAATCTTGACGAAGCCGCCCCCGCCGCCCCCACGGTGCTTGCACTCTATACCGTCCTGCACGACCGACTCCACGAGGAGCACGCCGAGGACGTTATGTATAAGATCGAAATGCCCCTCGCCGCCGTCCTTTTCGGAATGGAGCGAGACGGCTTCCGCATCGACCGCACGGGACTTGTCGGGTACGGCGAACGCCTCGACGGTATGATATCCGAGCTTGCGGATAAAATTTATGCGCAGGCAGGCAAAAAATTCAATATAAATTCCCCCAAGCAGCTCGGCGAGATCCTGTTCGAAAAAATGCAGCTCCCCCACGGTAAAAAGACCAAAACGGGATATTCCACCAATGCGGAAACTCTCTCCAAGCTCCGCCCCGATTACCCGATAGTTCGGGACATTCTCGACTACCGACAGGTCGTCAAGCTCAAGGGCACGTACGTCGACGGCTTTTTGAAGCTTCTGCCCGAAAACGACGTCATCCACACCACCTTTAAGCAAACCGGCACGGCAACGGGCAGACTCTCGTCCGCCGAGCCGAACCTGCAGAACATCCCGATCCGCACCCCTCTGGGTAGGGAGCTGAGGCATTATTTTATACCGAGAAACGAAAATTACGTCCTCGTCGACGCCGACTATTCGCAGATCGAGCTGCGACTCCTCGCCGCCATCTCGGGCGATGAAAATATGATCACCGCATTCCTTGAGGGCGTCGATATCCATACCTCGACCGCCGCAAACGTCTTTCGCATCCCGAAAAGCGAGGTAACTCCCGAGCTTCGTAAGCGAGCAAAGGCGGTCAATTTCGGGATTGTCTACGGAATCGGAGAATTTTCGCTCTCCGACGACCTCGGAATTTCGATGAGGGAAGCGAAGGAATATATAGACAGCTATAAGGCAAGCTACCCCCTCGTCGATATGTATCTTAAGGACATCGTCGCCGAGGGCTACGCAAACGGCTACGTTTCAACCCTCTACGGCAGGCGTAGATATATCCCCGAGCTTTCGGGACAGAATAAAACGCTCAAAAAATTCGGCGAGCGTGTCGCCATGAACAGTCCCATACAGGGAACTGCGGCGGATATAATAAAGGTAGCGATGATAAACGTCGCAAAACGCCTCGAGCACGAGGGGCTTGACGCAAAGCTCATATTGCAGGTGCACGACGAGCTTGTCATCGAGTCGAATAAATCCTGCGCAGACCGTGTCGCAACCGTTCTCCGTGAGGAAATGGAGGGTGCGATCTCCCTCCCTGTGCCGCTCTCGGTCGAGCTGACCGTCGGCGAAACGTGGTACGATAATAAATAAAATAAAGGAAGAAAAAATGAAAAAGGTACTTGTAACGGGCGGCTCTCGGGGAATCGGCAGAGCCTGCGTCGAGAAATTCGCAAGCGAGGGCTGTGCGGTTTCCTTCATATATAATAATAGCGAAAAAAACGCCTCGGAGCTTTCCGCAAAAACGGGTGCATTTGCAATAAAGGCGGATATCTCGAAGCCCTGCGAGGTCGAGAGAGCCGTCGCCCTCGCCGCCTCGGAAATGGGCGGAGTGGATATCCTTGTAAATAACGCCGGCGTCGCACTCATAGAGCTGATCACGGATACTGCGAACGACGATTACCGCAAATTGACGGATACCAACCTCGGCGGCACGTTCTTTGCCTGCCGTGAGTGCGCAAGGTATATGATCCGCAACCATTCGGGCAGAATAGTCAATATCGGCTCGGTCTGGGGCAGAGTCGGTGCGTCGTGCGAAACGCTCTATTCCGCAACGAAGGCGGCGATAGAGGGCTTGACGAAAGCACTTGCCAAGGAGCTCGGACCGTCCGGCGTGTGCGTGAACTGCATCGAGCCCGGCGTGATAGATACGGAAATGAACGCCGAGCTTGACGCCGAAGCACTCGCCGCGCTTTGTGAGGAGACTCCGGTCGGCAGGATCGCAAAACCGGAGGAGGTCGCAGAGCTCGTTTACCTCGTCGCAACCGAAAAAAGCGGATTTCTGACCGGACAGATCATCGGATTCGACGGCGGATTCGGACTTTGATCGCCTTTATTGCGGCTTTTTGAATAAAAAATGAAATTTTTCGAAAAAAGTTTTGCAAAAGGTATTGACAAAGGTAAGATAATGTGATAAGATAACAAAGTCGCAAACAAAAACGGCGTCGAGAAAAAAGTTCTTGAAAAAAAGGACGAAAAATTAAAAAAGCTCTTGACAAAGGCAAGTAGTTTGTGATATAATAACAAAGCTGTTTTGAAAAAGGGC
>CAZONA010000035.1:8780-10283 GCA_964581025.1 uncultured Lachnospiraceae bacterium | reverse complement strand
TTTATCCGAAATGAAAAAACAAAATCCGACAAGGGAAGCCTTTTATCTAATTTCGCATCGTCGAATGACTTTTCCCTGTGGGCAACCTGTTTGTCCATAGGGTAAAGTCATCGCCACCCTCGGTGGCGTGCGAAAGGATAAAAGGAAATAGGGGCAGAAATGTAGCTCGAATGACAGGCAAGCGGTAGCGCGCAGAGAGTCTGCAGATACCCCCCACTTGATATGGGGTACGTCCTACGCATAAAAGTAGACCGATTTTACCGAAAATAATGAATTAAGCACAAAGTGAGGGTTAGGATGCAAAACGAAAAAATCAAGGCGTTATACGACAAGTTGAGATTGAAGTATAGTGCCGAAAAGGACACAAAAAATTTGCGTGTTTTATGGCGAATAGAACATTCATTGCACATGCTCTATCCGTATGAAATGATAGAGGATACAAAAGGGAAGCCGAATTACAATTTGAAGTCTATCGTTTTTGATACATACGCTTTGGACCTTGATATCGTTCGAAAATACAAACGTGCGGAATTTATTCAAAACAAAATATCCGCCTTCAAGCTTCAATATGATCTTTGGGTTCGTGCGGATGATGAAAAGTGTTACAAGGCGTTTGATTCCGTTACCGACGAGATCGTCGCAGGATATACCTTTGCCGAAGAAGAATTCGTTAAGCGTTGGATCCCTCAAGGCGAGGCTCTGAAGGCGCAGAATCGCTTCTTGTTCAATGAGTGCTACCGTATTGCCAATTCGGAGCATGCACGCAGAAAACGTCTTAAGCAACGCATAGAACGCATAATGGATAGCGGTCAATGCTATTTTGTAACCTTAACGTTCAATGATGATACTCTGGCTTCCACCGATGCAAAAACTCGCCGCACATATGTTGCAAGGTTCTTAAAATCCGTAGCTACGGATTACGTGGGAAATATAGATTTCGGGAAGCTGAGAGGCAGGGAGCATTATCACGCCGTTATATCCTCGGATAAGCTCGCCGATGCGGTATACACCTATGATAAACGGTATGGATATATGTCGATATCCGCACCGGCTTTCTCGGAGTGGTCGCGTCTCGGGTTTTATTCGATAAAAACCTGCGGCACGTCCGAAACGGACAAAAAGAAGCTTGCTTCATATACTGCGAAGCTCGTCAACCACGCAATCAAGGAAACGACAAGGCGAAATGCATTGCTGTATTCACGATAATTTGTATATAATCGACAAAATAACCGCCCCGATCAGAGCAGCCGGCAGGGCGGTTATTTGTTTACATTCAACAAATTTTGAATTTTCTTTGTAAATCTCTTGCAATTTCAACGATATTGTGATATGCTATTTATGCAAGTGAAAAAGCGTTTGATGAACTTCACGAAGCAAAAAATAGTTAATATTAATGGGGGAAGCCCCTTTTCAAAAATGTGAACCAATTATACAAAATGCAAATTTTGTATAATTGAGGGAAGGAATTTCGGGGGTTATAGGGCTTTATATCGGGTTTTACGG
>CAZONA010000035.1:0-8680 GCA_964581025.1 uncultured Lachnospiraceae bacterium | reverse complement strand
TTTTGGAGATCATTATTTTGTATTGCGACTTACGCTTTTGCTTCAAGCTGCTTTTTGAGCAAAAACTTCTGCTTAGTTGCCTCGCCGCCACGCAGATGGCGCTCCTGCTTATTTTTCTCCAATACCGCTTTTACCTCGCCGTACAGGATCGGATTTACGGTCTTGAGATCGTGGGTAACGTTTTTATGTACGGTGCTCTTGCTTATTCCGAAGCTTTTGGCGACCGCACGGACCGTGCATCGGTTTTCTATAAGAAACGTCGCCATTTCCTCGCATCTGTCTTTTGATGAAATATACATAGAATTTTGCCTCTCGTAAATTATTTCTGCTTAATTCTATGCTTTATTTATTGATATTATTAATTTTTAGGTGATAATGATGAAAAATGATATTGATCTTCTTTGCGTTGATATATTCGAGGGTATGACTTCGATCAGCTCGGCCATCTCCGCTATTGAAAACGGCTCTTCAAAACGCAAAATCCAAAAGGTTCTTTACAATGCCGAAAAAAGCTCTGCAAAGTACAACGAATTGAAATTTCTGAGTGCGAAGGCGAAGTCTCTCGGCTTTGAGCTTGAGGGTGTATCTCACACGGAAATTGACAAGATATCCACGGGAAAAACTCACGGGGGCTTTATTGCGCTTTGCTCGCATATTGAGCGTCCACATCTTACATCCCCCGAGCAGCTCAAGGACGGCGGCTTCTACGTTTATCTTGACGGGATCGAAGATCCGTATAATTTTTCCTATGCGGTACGCTCCGTATACGCCGCAGGTGCTGACGGTATAATCGTACCGGCGGATAGATTCAAAGCTACCGAGGGGCTTATCTGCAAGGGTTCTGCAGGATGCTCGGAGCTTATTGATATATTCGTTTGCGATATGTCGGAGGCTCTTGCATTGTTCCGAGCGAAAAATTATAAAATAGTATCCGCCGGTATAAGAAATTCGGTCTCCTTGTACGATGCAGACCTCACCGTGCCGCTACTTTTAATCGTGGGTGGCGAAAAGCGAGGAATTTCAAGTGCGGTTATCAAGGAGTCCGATCAGATAGTTCGGATAGATTACGGCAGAAGCTTCATGGGCTCGCTGACTGCTTCCTCTGCGGCTACGGTGCTTGCCTTTGAGGTGTACAGACAAAATAATCAAAAAAGCTGAACATCAGTTCAGCTTTTTTGATTTATTCTGCGTAGAATTTATATACCGTTGTGTAGTCATATTTGTCGCTCGGATTCAATACCGTGCTTGTGAAATTCGGATGATTTATCGCATCGGGCATGTGCTGCGTTTCAAGGCAGAATGCGGTCTGCGGCTCTTGTGGACGGTTGCTCTTAAAGGGATATTTAGAATTGGTCAGGAAATTCCCCGTATAAAGCTGTACGCACGGCTGATCGGTATACATCTCAAGTACTCTTCCGCTTTGCTCGTGATATACCCTTGCACGAAATTTTGTATAATTGGGCTCGCCTCCGACGAAGTTAAAGCAATGGTCGTAGCCGCCCGCAATTATAAGATCTCGGTTGCTTGCGTTAATATCTCTTCCTATCGGCTTTGGAGTTCTGAAATCAAACGGAGTGCCCTCCACGCTTCTTATCTCGCCCGTCGGAATGAGAGATTCGTCGGTCGGCAGATACGTGTCTGCATCGAGCCAAAGCAGATGGTCGTGAATCTTCCCCGAGCCGCAACCGCCGAGGTTAAAGTAGGTATGATTTGTAAGATTTACGATGGTTTGCTTGTCGGTCGTTGCCTCGTATCTTATGCGAAGCTCGTTTTCGGCACTTAAGGTATACGTAACCGAAACGCAAAGCGTTCCCGGGTAGCCTTCCTCGCCGTCGGGCGAGATAAGACTCAAGGTGATCGACGGTTCTTGCGAGCCGGAGACGGCGTCAACGCTCCAGATTTTTTTATCAAATCCAATGTTTCCTCCGTGCAGATGATTGTTTCCGTCGTTGGTAGCGAGCGTATATTCCTTGTCTCCGAGCTTGAAGTACCCTCGGCAGATCCTGTTGCCGACTCTGCCGATTATAGCTCCCTGATAGCCGTCCGCCTCTATATAGGATTGCAGAGTGTCATATCCGCACACGATATCGGCAAGCTCCCCTCTTTTGTCGGGAGTTATTATGCTCAGTACGGTAGCACCGTAGTTTGAAATATTAACGCTCATATTTCCGTTAGAGAGCGTATATCTGTATATTTCGGATTTTCCGTATTCTCCGAAAAGCGTTCTTGTAATGCTCATGTATGCTCCTTTCGATGTTCTTTTAAGACGAACATTCGTTTGCCTAATTGAGGAATCAAAACGGCAATTATAAACTGCCGTTTTGATAAAATTTCAGTCGTTATATCCGTTCGGATGATTTTTGTGCCAATTCCAAGCACTTGAGATTATTTCCTCAAGGCTGTTGTGGGACGGATTCCAGCCGAGGACTCTGCGTGCCTTTTCGCTCGAGGCAACAAGCCTTGCAGGATCGCCTGCACGTCTTGGAGATTCTATTGCGGGGATCGGGTGTCCCGTAACCCTTCTTGCGGTATCAATAACCTCTCTTACGGAATATCCCACGCCGTTTCCGAGATTGAATATATCGCTCTTGCCCCCGTCAAGCAGGTATTTTACCGCCAAAATATGAGCGGCGGCAAGATCCGTTACGTGTATGTAGTCCCTGATGCAAGTCCCGTCGGGAGTATCGTAATCCGTGCCGTATATGGATATTGCTTCCCTCTTTCCGTTCGGGACTTGAAGAATAAGGGGGATAAGGTGGCTTTCGGGATTGTGTGCCTCGCCGATGTGTCCGCCCTCGTCCGCACCGCAGGCGTTGAAGTATCTGAGAGATACAAAGCTCATACCGTGTGCCTCGGCAGTCCATTTGAACATCTTTTCCATTGCGAGCTTAGTCTCGCCGTAGGGGTTCGTGGGACAGGTCCTGTCGCTCTCAAGTATCGGTATGTTTTCGGGCTCTCCGTAGGTTGCGGCGGTGGAGGAAAAAACGATTTGCTTTACACCGTTCGCCACCATTGCCTCAAGGAGCACCTTAGTGCCGTATATGTTGTTTTCGTAGTATTTAAGAGGATTCGAAACGCTTTCTCCGACAAGTGAGAATGCGGCAAAATGGATCACTGCATCTATCTTCTCGTGCAAAAAAAGGTCGTTCAAAAAGGCGAGATCTCGTATATCTCCGCAGTAAAATCTTGCACCCTCGGGAACAGCCTTGCGGTATCCCGTAACGAGACTGTCCGCTATGACAACGTCATATCCGGCTCTTATCAGCTCAAGAGCGGTGTGCGAGCCTATATAGCCTGCTCCGCCGGTTACCAAAATAGACATATCGTCCCTCCTTATTTCCAAAGATGCTCGGGGTATACACCCTCGTCAATGAGCTTTCTTATTCCTGCTACGACCGCAGGCTTATCCTGTGCGTAGGTTACGCCGAGCCAGCATGCATCGGTATCGTATACCGTAACGTCGCATGCGTGGGATTTTATCATTACATCGACCACATCCGTGATATAGGATTCGTCCTTGAGCGGATTTTTGATATCTCTCAAAAATCTGTTAAACTCAGCCTCAAGGTGTGGGAAAAGCTCGGGAGTAAATCCCCAGAAGTTCATAGATACGACCGTGTCAAGATCGATCTGTGCAGTTCCCTCTCCGTCGGGATACTCCGCCTTGCCGTTTCCGCAGGGCTTGATCTCCTTCGTTTCAACTATATCGGTAAGATGCCCGTTTTCGTCCGTATGGCAAACGCCTCTGTTTACCGCTCCGTGCTCGGTTACGGTGTTTTTAAGCTTGTATCCGGGCATGCAGAATTGAGGTCTGCCGTCTACGTGCTTGGGATTTTTCAGATGCTCTGCAATTATCTCAAACGCCTCTCTGCCGTAGAAATCATCGGAATTTATGACTGCAAACGGCTCGTTTACCATGCCGATAACGCTCATTATCGCCTGCGTAGTGCCCCAAGGCTTTGTACGCTCTGTGGGGACGTTGAACCATTCGGGAACGTCGCACATTCTCTGGAATGCGTACTCCACCTTGATAAATTTACTGATGCGGTTTCCGATCGTTTCCTTAAATGCGGAAAGATTTTCCTCCTTTATGATAAATACGACCTTATCGAAGCCTGCGCCGATCGCATCATAGACCGAAAAATCTATGATAAAATCTCCGTCGTCGTTCATCGGGTCTATCTGCTTCATTCCGCCGTATCTCGAACCCATACCTGCGGCAAGTATTACAAGTGTCATAATATAATCCCTTTCTTATAAACTTATTTTCAAGTCATTGTACAATATTATTTCAAATAAGTCAATAGATTTTTGAAAAAATAAAGATTCCTCCACAAGCTTTTTTACCGTGGAGGAATCGTTGCTAAATGATTATCTGAGCATATTCCTGAGCTCGAATAATCTCGTAGCCAAATTATAAAATTTATCGGTAAACTGTGCCGTGTCGTCAAATTCCTTCGGCTTGTAATTTTCTATCACCGTGTGGTAACGGTCGTTGGCAATGCCGACCGCATCCTTCCACGAAATATATATCTTGTCAAGCGCATTTTTGCCGACGCCACGCAAGAGCTCCGGCGAGTTTATCAAGCTTTCGAGTCTTAGCGCCATGCTCGCAGGATCGTTTTCAATCAAAAATCCCGTATCAGAGTCGATTATGCCCTCTGCGGCGCAGGAATCCTTGATGAGAATGCTCGGTATTTCACTTGCCGCCGCTTCCCTTACGACTATTCCGTTCGTGTCAAAGGTTGACGGGAACAGGAAGAGATCGCACGCCGAGAAAAGCGCACGCAGCTCGGTTCTGTCGGTGATTGATCCCGTAAATACGCACCTGTCGTATATCCCGAGCTTTTTGGATTCGGCAACGATATTGTCCATATCCATGCCCGAGCCTGCAAAGACCATTTGAAAATCATATCCGAGCTCGGCAATACGCCGCAGAGCGTTGATAATGATGTCGATCCCCTTGTACCACATCATTCTGCCGACGAAGATGAATTTGATGCAGTCGTGTCGCAGACCGTATTTGTTTACGACTGCGTCTATGTCCGCCGCATCTGCCTTGCCCCTTGGAAAATCGACTCCGTTTTCCATAACGATATAATCCTTCTTGTAGCCGAGCGAGCGCAGATTTTCTCCTGCTCCTCGGCTGACTACCCATACCTCGTCGCAGGCGTTTATATTGTCAACTATAAGCTTTATCGCAGACTCTTGAAGTAATCTGCCCTTGATAAGCTTCTGAATGTCTATATCGAATTTGGTGTGATAGGTGAAAACTATCGGCACGTTGTTCATCCTCTGCATAGCCCGTGCTATAACTGTCGAAACGAACGGGCAATGCGAATGCAAAATGTCCGGTCTTGCGTCGAGAGCACGGTTGAACGGCTCGTCTGCAATGGGGACGCCTGCACGGTAGCCGAAAAACTTCCTCGTGTCAAGGCTCGGATATCTTATAACGTCGTAGTGATAGTTGTCCACCACGTCGGGATAATACGGCGTAAGAACCGTAGGCGTTCCGAGATATTCGTCGATTATATTTGCGTAATTAAATACCGCATTGGCAACTCCGTCTATCGTGGGCGGAAAGGAATCGTTAAGTAAGCACACGTTTAGCTTTTCCTTGGTCATATATACACCTCCGTATCTTTAAGTAAAATTTACCATATTTTATTTAAGATAATATAGCGGATATTGTTACGTAATTGTAAACAATTCTTGAAAATGAGAATAAGATCTTAAAATTTAACTCTTTTTACGGTCCTTATCCTCTGAGAGCCGGGATCTATATCAAAGATCACGCCCGATGCGGACGAAACGCCCTCGGCAACGGTGAAAAGCTGCGGAGTCTGGTGCGTGAATTTTTCAATCACCGCTTCGATATTCGTCCCGAGAATGCTGTTTACAGGTCCTGTCATGCCGATGTCGGTTATATATGCGCTCCCTTTTGGCAATATCTGCTCGTCTGCGGTCTGAACGTGCGTGTGCGTGCCGAACATTATCTCTATCCTGCCGTCAAAGCAGTGAGCGAGAGCGAGCTTTTCACTCGTCGCCTCGGCGTGAATGTCCATTATCGCAAAATCATACCTGCCCTCTTCCCTGCTCAAGATCCGCTCGACCGCCTCGAACGGACTGTTGATCGGAAATGCGCTGAACATTCCCCCGAGCACGTTTATTATCAAGATCCGGTAACCGTCGACGTTGATGAGTGCGTAGCCGGCACCGGGGGCGGCGGCGGAATAGTTCGCAGGGCGAATGATTCTGTGATCGTTGGAATCGAGAAACGAATATATATCCCGTTTCCCGAAGGCGTGATTTCCGAGAGTTATAAAATCAACTCCCGAGTGGTACAGACGCTCCGCATCGGCGGCGCAAATGCCCTTGATCTCGGTTGCGTTTTCTCCGTTCGCAATGACAAGGTCGACCTTGTTTGCGTCGGCGAAGGCGGATAAATTTTTTGTAAGATGGTCGATGCCGGATGAGCCGACCACGTCTCCTATGGCTAAAATCTTCATATCGGTCTTTCTATTTTTGTTTTTTCTTTCGAATTAAGAAAATTATATCTTGATTTTAAGAAAAAGTCAAGAAAAGAATAAAAAAATTTACTTTAGCACTTGATTTTTTTTGAAATTGTGGTATAATAGACCCGTTGAGTCGAAATAACTCGCCAAATCAATATACGGAGAGGTATCGAAGTGGTCATAACGGGGCTGACTCGAAATCAGTTTGCGAGAAATCGCACATGGGTTCGAATCCCATCCTCTCCGCCAAAAAAGCACTTGCGAATGCAAGTGCTTTTTCTCTGTATAGTGATTGAGTGTACAACTTCCCCCGAGGCGATGCCTCGGGGGAGGTTTAGACTTCAATATGAGTTTAATTTTTTATTATTTTCTTCTTTTGAAACTTCCTTGTTTATAAGTTCTACTAATTTACAAACTACATCAATCCATTCTTTCACTCTGCGTTCATCTATAGGGGCTAATTTAATTGTACCATTTGATTCAATTTTATCCGCTTTGTGAACAATTTGATGTCGGCGTTCAATCATTCTACTCATTTTTTCTTGTTTGTCAAATTGGTTTAAATTAATTTTTATTTGATTAGACCAAGCAATTATTTCATTATAATTATTAAAACTCCTGAAATTTAGGGTTTCTTGTATAGATTTATTTATTAATTCATCTACTGTTTTATCTCGATATTGAAGTAATTCTAATAGAGTGATTTTATCTTTACGTTTTCCCTCACTACTTAAAAAAGATATCTTATCAAGATTTTCAGTAGTAGGTTCTTTGGATAACATATATACTACAACATTTCTATAATATTCTTCAAATGATGAATGTAGCAATACAACTGCAGATCTTAAAATATCAGTGAACTTATTTTTTTCTTCTTTGATTTTTTCTGTTTTTAATTGGTTGTATATGTTGCATAAGCTTTGTACACGTGCAAGGTTTTCATCAAACATCAATTTATAATTTTCAATTTCAGCCATAATTCATAACCATCTTTAATTGTTGTTGGCGTAGTAAATTGTGTACGAACCCGTATTATAGTTCCAATCTTCACCTTTGCTAATCGCATTCCACTGTTCCTGCGTACCGTCATAGTGTATCTCCGTCAGCGAGGTGCAATAATAGAACGCCCAATCACCTATACTCGTTACGCTGTCCGGTATCGTTACACTTGTCAGCGATTTGCAACTTTGGAACGCCCGAGCGCCTATACTCGTTACGCTGTCCGGTATCGTTACACTTGTCAGCGATTTGCAACTTTGGAACGCCCGAGCGCCTATACTCGTTACGCTGTCGGGTATTGTTATGCTCTTCAGCGAGGTACAATATCCGAACGCTTCATAGCCTATACTCGTTACGCTGTCGGGTATGGTTACGCTCGTCAACGAGGTGCAATTATAGAACGCATCCCGGCCTATACTCGTTACGCTGTCGGGGATCGTTACGCTCGTCAGCGAGGTGCAACCACGGAACGCATAATCATTTATACTTGTTACAGTATCGGGAATAACCGCATTTGTAAGAAGCTCACCGTTGATATACAGATTTGCTCCGTTAGAGCACGGATTTGAATCGTAAGCAAATTTGATATTGCACCAATCCTCAAGACTTCCCTGATAATATACATCCTTTAGCGAGGTGCAATTACAGAACGCCACTCCCCCTATACTCGTTACGCTGCCGTTTATTTCAACTTCTGTAACATTGGCACAATTATACAGAATATAGTCAGGCACTTTCTTTCCGCCTAATACAACTTTCTTAATGCTGGTGGTATTCAAAAACGGATTATCTTTAGATGAATATGTGCTATTATAGTAAACGGTTGTCAAGTCGCTTGCCTTATAGAATATCTGCGTTCCGATGCTCGTAACGGTCGAGGGAATGGTTACCTCTTTCATCGTAGTGCAGTTGTAAAATGCTCTGTTGGCAATCGCAGTTACTTTATATCCGTCAATTTGCGTGGGAATAACGACGTGCTCGTCCGTGCATTCACCTATTCCCGTAACGGTGCAAGTAGTACCGTCGGAATTTACAGTGTATGCAAGTCCCAACGAACCGGTCGCAGGAATAGTTGCCGTATTGAGCGTTGTGTGGCAAACAGTACACTCCGTGTGCTTGCTACCGTCTTCTTCTTTAGTTGCGGCAAGATCTATGATCCAATCGCT
>CAZONA010000034.1:0-11305 GCA_964581025.1 uncultured Lachnospiraceae bacterium | reverse complement strand
AAACGCCGTCGTCAAAATTGTTTGCCAAAGCTTGCAGTCCAAGCTCGATCAGCTCTTTGTCCGCTTCGGTGATTGGGTATCTTTCCATAGAAAAATCTCCTGTCAAAGACGTATTTATCCTGCTTTTGTTTATACCTCATCGTCGTCGTTGAGGCGTTTTTCCTGTATTTCGGGCTTCGTAACGAGGACCTGACGGGGTTTATTGCCGTCGGGGGCACTGACGTAGCCGAGGGCTTCCATTCTATCAATGATTTTTGCGGCTCTGCCGTAGCCGATCTCGAGTCTACGCTGGAGCAGGGACGTTGAAATCTTACCCATTTCGATTGCGACGTCAAGCGCCTGCTTAAATTTGGGATCGACTCCCTCCTCGCCGGGCTCGCCGTCATCATCGGAATAGCTTACGCCGCTCGAGCCGCCCTTCTTGGGATTACCGCATTTTGCGGCTTCCTCCTCAAGGCGTCTGATGAACTCATCGTTGAAGCTGACTCCGTCGTTATGCTCGTTAATGAAATCGACTATTCTCTCGACCTCACGGTCATCAATGAACGCACCCTGAACACGGATCGGTTTCGTCGAGCCGATGGGGGCAAAGAGCATATCTCCACGTCCGATAAGCTTATCCGCACCTGCGGTATCGAGTATCGTTTTGGAGTCGACCTGCGATGCGACGGTGAACGCTATACGAGAGGGGATATTTGCCTTAATAAGTCCGGTTACGACGTCAACGGACGGACGCTGCGTACCGATTATAAGGTGTATTCCGGCGGCACGTGCCTTTTGTGCGATTCGGCAGATCGCCGTTTCGACGTCGTCGGCGGCGGTCATCATAAGGTCCGCCAGCTCGTCTATGATTATGACGATATAGGGCAGGTATTCCTTTGCCGGATCGTTTGCGGTGAGCTCGTTATAGCCGGAAATGTTTTTCGCTCCGACGCTCTCTATAAGTTCAAATCTTCTCTCCATCTCCGCAACCGCAGATGCAAGTGCGCCTGCCGCCTTTTTGGGATCGGTTACGATCGGTGCGTAGAGGTGGGGAATGGATCTATAGGGCTGGAACTCGACCTTTTTGGGGTCGATAAGTATGAGCTTAACATCCCTCGGGCTTGCCTTATAAAGTATACTCATTATGATACAGTTGATGCAGACGGATTTACCCGAGCCGGTAGTACCTGCGATGAGCATGTGGGGCATTTTCCCGATATCGAAATAGACCGCATTTCCGCCGACGTCCTTACCGAGAGCGGCGGTGAGCACGCTCTTTTTCTCGGTAAATTCGGGGGTGTCGATGAGGGATCTGAAGCCGACGGTCGCCGCCGTCTTATTCGGAACCTCGATTCCGACCGCCGCCTTATTGGGAATGGGTGCTTCGATTCTGACGCCCGTCGTTGCAAGGCTGAGTGCGATATCGTCAACGAGGTTTGCTATGGAGCGGATACGGACGCCCGTGTCGGGCTTAAGCTCGTAACGGGTGATCGTCGGTCCACGGGAATACGTTATTTCGGAAATGCGGACGCCGAAGCTCTTGAGCGTTTCCATAAGTGCGTTTGCATTGGCACGGATCTCCTCGATGGCGACCTTTTCATTCTCGTTGTTGGAATAATTTTTAAGCAGATCAAGCGTCGGGGGGACGTACTCGTGGATCGAATTTTCGGGAACCACCGAGCCTTCCTCGCCGTCGTCGGGAACGGTCTCGATGTCGGTCATCTCCTTGATGTCGACCTCGAGCTTTTCCTTCCTTCTGTGAGGCACAGGGCTCTTTATTTCGGTCTCGGGCTCTTCGTTGGGCTCGAAATCGTTCGGAGGATTGAATATGGAATTTACGTCGATACGCTCGCCCTCAAGCTCGCTATCGGGTTCGTCGTTATCGTCAAGATCAAGCCTTTTAAGCTTGAGGTCGCCGACCTGCTCGGGCTCGGGATCAATAAAGCGCATCTCGCCGTACTTCTCACGGTCCTTACGCTTCTTCTCTTCCCTCTCAAGTGCACGGCGTTCCGCCTCGGCGATACGCTCCTCCTCGAGCTGTCGCTCCGCCTCTCGCATTTCCGCTTCCTCTGCGTCAATGCGTGCCGCCTCGGCTGCCTTCTGACGCTTTTCCTCGGCACGTCTTTCCTTCTCGAGGCGTTTTTCCTCCGCCTTCTGCTCCTTTTCAAGCCGCTTTGCCTCGGCTCTCTCTGCGTCTCGCTCGGCGTTCTTTTCTTTCTTCTTCTCACGGGAAAGTCTTACTCTGTAAGCGATCCACGTGCTCATATTGCGTGGCGTCATTCCGAGCGAGAATATGAAGAACACCAGGGTGAATGCGGAAAGTATTATTATCGAGCCGACCGATTTGAAGAGGTAGTAGACGCACTCGCACATCAAGCCTCCGACAACTCCGGAGGAGATGACGTTATTTACGGAATATTCATAGAGCGTTTGCGGAAGAATAAATACCGAAAGGTCGGGATCTATCTCGGATTTCACGAAAATATGTATGAGTGCCGAGAGAGATATCAAAAACAGCACGGTAAACACTACCTTCGAGCCGACCATTTTGCCGTCGACGAATTTACGCCAGTTTGCGGCAAGGTTGATGAGCATTACGGGGATCACGAATGCGCAAAATCCGAAGAGTCCGAGAAATACGTCCTTCAGGAAAACGCCTGCGATGCCCACGTGCTCCTCGCCCGTTACGGTCGCAAACACGAAGCACGCCTCGAGCAATATTGCGACGACTATGTAAATGAAGGGCAGTATCTGATGGATCAGCTTATCGGACGGGCTGTCGAAGCATATCTGCTCCGCTTCCTTTTTGTCCTTCGGTTTTTTTCTCTTTACGTCGGGGGAGACGTCATTGGTCTTCTTTGCCATATATTATCACATCCTTAAGTATTTTTATACGGATATAAACGTACATACATAAATATTGTAGCATAGAAAGCTTGATTTTTCAAGTGTTTATTTGCAGAAAAAGGGGGAGTTTTTACGGATTTTATCAAAAAGCACGGCACGTCCCTTGCAATCGGTGCGCTCGGGGGCTTCATAAACGGCTTGCTCGGCGCAGGTGGGGGGATCGTAATCACGCTCTATCTCTCCCGGGTGTTAAAATCGGACGACAAAAACGAAATATTCGCAAACGCCCTTGCGACGATGCTTCCCGTGAGCGTCGTGTCCCTCGCCTACTACCTTCTCGGCACGGAAATGGGAGGGGCTCTCGAAATTTTCGCCCTGCGTTCGATCCCTGTGGCAGTCGTCGGCGGAGGTGTCGGCTCTTTTTTGCTCGGAAAGCTGAAATTTAAGCTTTTGAGCGTCGCATTTTCCCTGCTCGTGATCGTGTCGGGCGTGATGATGATATTCGGGTGAGATATGGCGGAAATATTGGTTGAGCTCGCGCTTGCGATCCTCTCGGGAATGGGGCTTGGGGGCGGAGGGCTTTTCGTAATATACCTGACGCTCGTTTTGGGGGAGGATCAGCTGACGGCGCAGGGGGCAAATCTCCTGTTTTTCATTGCGACGGCGGCGGTGTCGACGCTTTTGAGCGCAAGGCGTGGGCGTATCGAGTGGAAAACGACGCTTCCGATAAGCATCTCGGGTGCGCTCCTCTCGCTCGTCGGCGCATTCGTCGCCGGTGCGGTCTCGGGCACGCTCCTGCGGCGAATATTCGGCGGAATGCTCGTTATCGGCGGCTTGATATCCCTCATATCGAAAAAAGCGAAAAAAGGAAAAGACTGAATTTCAGTCTTTTCCTTTATCTTATTGAAATATTCGCCGAGGCGAGCGTATCGAGACCGAAGAGGAAGAGGACATCGGTTATTCCGTTCTCCGCTATGTAGCTCTCGATCGAGCCGGTGAAGTATCTCGGATCTATGAGCTCGAGGTCATAATGCTCCGCAAGGTAGGGGGCGAGGGAGTGGGCGTAGCTGTCCTTTACGATGAGGAGCGTTTCCCTTTTCTCGCCGCTCGCAAGCGTGATCCTCACGTGTGCGTTATTTCCCGAAAGGAAGGTGGCGTATTTATCCTTGCCCTCGAGGTAGGACGCATCGTAAACGCCGTCAAGCACCGTATTCGTATCGACTATCTCGACAATATATTTATCCTCTGCGACGCTCGGGGCGTTTATCGTATCCGCACCGGCGAAGAAAAATCCCGAGGTGGAATAGGTCGTTCCGAAAAATTCGTCGGAGAGCGTTATCTCGTTGAAATAATTTCTCGCATGCGGCGTATAGCCGAGCGTATCGCCAAGTGCGACGTAAGCCGTATACGCACCGTCCGCTGTCCAATGGTGGTCGGTCTTATAAAAGGTCTGAAGTCCCGATCTCTGCGCTCTTTCGAGTGCGTCCGCAAGGCTTATATGCTTTTCGCCCACGAGCTCCCAGACGTATTCGTTGCGCTCGGTGGAATAATACTGCGGAAGCTCATCCTCGAGCAGATCTATCTTACGGGGAATGAGCACGGACTTGGCACTTACGCCGTTTTGCTCGAAAGAGGCGAGCAATTTTTCGATTTTTGCGAGATTTTTTTGCAAATATTCGTAATTTTCCTCGGTATAATTGCAGGTCTCGATAAGATATCCGTTCCGTGCGAGCAGGACTCCGTTATTTTCCCTCTTTCCGAGTGCAAGCTCCGCTATCGCCTTTGCCTCAACCATTTCGGTTCGGAAATTTATCTGGTCGGAGAGGTAGTTATGGAGCTGCGAGGTATACGTGCCGTCAAGGAGCTTTGAGAGGGTGAGGCGAGGTGCGGTCTGCAGGGCTCGGTTCTCCTCCTCGGAGAAGCTTTTTTCGGGCACGAGGATATAGGAAACGGAGAAAAACAGCGTTATCGCCGCAAGGGATGTGAGAAGCAGGGCGTTTTGGAGCTTATTTTTCATTTATTTCTTTACGGTGATCACAAATCCGTCGATATTATTTCCCGAAACGGTATAATTTTCGGGATCTGTATTCTCGGGAAGGGGCACATTGGTGGGGTTTTCGTCGGAGCATTTGACGTAGTAGACGAGATATGTATTTCCCGACGCCTCGACGGTGAGGGGATTCTGATAAGAGTATTCCTTGATCTTATCGAGATAATCGTCAAGGCATATTCCCTGCTCGTATATATAGGTCGCATGGGCGACGCCGACGTAGCGCAAACGAACTCTCCTCTCACTATCCAATCCCTTATGATGCTCGGAGCAATCGTTAGGATAGCGGATAATAAATCCGTACTCATGTGCGTGTTCGTATATCCACGAAAAATCTTGCTTTAATTGTGTCTCGTTTATAAAAGTCTGACTTTGACCGGCATTATAATATTTTAAGGTAACAGAGTTTCCGAGAATATGATCGCACACAATCTGACCATAATTAGCAAGGTCTGCCTCATATCCATCTTTTTCGTCATAAACAGTATCCTCGCCATATCCGCCCCAAGCAATCACAAGATTACTTGCGGAATTGTCGTCCGCTTTTGAAATATCTATCGTTTTGCAATAATCGAGAACCATTTTGTTAAATGCATCAAGTGCATGTGTACTAAGATAAATATTGTTCGAAACAAGCGAATAAGTAACTTTTCCGTTTATTTCGGTATAGGAAGAATTTTTCGAATTGAGCTGATATTCTTTTACATTCTTCATCGCACCGAGGTCAACGTCATCCACGGAGCATTTCCAGTCCTCGTCAATAAGCAGAAGGTCGCCCTTTTTGACGTCCGTGCCGTTGAGGTAGACCGAATTTCCGCTCTGCGTCGGCTTTTCGGTCGTGGTGGTGCCGTCATCGGGCAATCTCTTTATGATTTCCGCACCTATGAGAACCGACATAAGCGCAAGTATGGCGATTATCACGACGAATATGGCGATGACAAGCACCTGTCTTTGATTATTTTTATTTCCTTTATTTTCAGATCCGACGGGATCAAACGACCTCGTTTTTGAGTTCTTATTACTCATTTTCGGTCCTTTCCGCCACTTAATATGGCTATATGAGAATTTTTCCTTGAGAGACTGCTCCCAAGGAAAAAATTCAAAGGTCTTTTATTTTTATTCTGCGTCCTTGATGGAGAAGTTCATTCTTCCCTTTGCGTCGACGCCCATATATTTTACCCTTACGGTATCGCCGAGGGAGAGAACGTCCTCGACCTTATCTATTCTCGTCTTTGCGATCTTGGAGATGTGAACAAGTCCCTCCTTACCGGGAACGTACTCGACGAATGCGCCGAATTCCTTGATTCCCGTTACCGTTCCGGTATAGACCGTTCCGACCTCGGGCTCGAAGACTATTGCGTCGATGCAAGCCTTAGCGGCTGCTGCGCTGTCTGCGTTGACTGCGGCGATGCGGATCGTTCCATCGTCCTCGATGTCAATCTTTGCACCGGTATCTGCGACGATCTTCTGAATTACGGAGCCGCCCTTACCGATGACCTCACGGATCTTATCGGGATCGATATGCATCGTAGTCATCTTGGGTGCGTATCTTGAAACCTCTTCTCTGGGAGCGGGAATTGCCTTAAGGAGCACCTCGTCGATGATATAATCTCTGCCAACGTGAGTCTGCTCAAACGCTCTCTTAATGATCTCGGGGGTAAGTCCGTCGATCTTAAGGTCCATCTGAATGGATGTGATACCCTTATGAGTACCTGCTACCTTGAAGTCCATATCGCCGTAGAAGTCCTCAAGTCCCTGAATATCGAGCATCGTATCCCAGCTTCCGTCCTCTGCGGTTATAAGTCCGCAGGAGATACCCGCGACGGGTGCTTTGATCGGCACGCCTGCGTCCATAAGCGCAAGAGTCGAGCCGCAAACAGAGCCCTGAGAGGTCGAGCCGTTAGAGGAAACGACGTCGGATACCACACGGATAGCATAGGGGAATTCCTCGGGTGTGGGGAGCACGGGGATAAGAGAACGCTCTGCAAGTGCACCGTGTCCGATCTCTCGGCGTCCGGGGCTACGAGCGGGCTTTGCCTCTCCGGTGGAGAAGCCGGGCATATTATAATGATGCATATATCTCTTTTCCTTATCGTTATCTACGCCGTCAAGGAGCTGAGCCTCGCTGAGCGTTCCGAGAGTTGCGACGGAGAGCACCTGAGTCTGACCTCTCGTAAAGAGTCCCGATCCGTGTGCACGGGGCAAAACTCCGACCTCACTGGAGAGAGGTCTGATCTCATCCATACGTCTGCCGTCGACACGCTTCTTATCGACGAGGAGCCAGCGGCGGACTATCTTCTTCTGGATCTTATACACAAGCTCCTCCATCATCGTGGGAAGCTCGGGATATTCCTCGGAGAAGTTTGCAAGTATTGCTTCCTTGATGGGGAACATTCTTGCGTCACGGACGGTCTTATCGTCCGTATCGAGTGCGACCATAACGTCCTTCTCGCAGAAGTTGAATATCTTATCGAACATATCGTGGTCAAGCTCGCAGGAGGGGTACTCGAACTTAGGCTTGCCGATCTCGTCGACGATTGCGTTGATGAATTCAAGAACGCCCTGATTTTCCTTATGTGCAACCATAATTGCGTTGAACATAACGTCGTCCTCGACCTCGTTTGCGCCTGCCTCGATCATTACGACCTTCTCTGCGGACGATGCGACGGTGAGCTCGAGGTCGGAGACTGCTCTCTGTGCCTCGGTGGGGTTGACGACGGGCTTTCCGTCAACAAGTCCCATAAACACGCCGGAGATAGGTCCGTTCCACGGGATATCGGATATGGAGAGTGCAATGGACGCACCGATCATAGCTGCGATCTCGGGCGAGCAATCGGGATCATAGGACATAACGGTGAGCGAAAGGGACACGTCGTTACGAAGATCCTTCGGGAAAAGGGGACGAATGGGGCGGTCGATAACACGGCTTGTAAGGATCGACTTCTCGGGAGGTCTGCCCTCACGGCGAAGGTAGCCTCCGGGGATCTTACCTGCTGCGTACATTCTCTCGTCGTAGTCGACGGAGAGAGGAAGAAAATCTATGCCGTCACGGGGCTTCTCGGAAGCCGTTGCACAGCAAAGAACAGCCGTGTCGCCGTATCTTACGAGGCACGAGCCGTTTGCAAGCCCTGCGAGCTTACCCGTCTCAACGACGAGAGGTCTGCCTGCGAGGGTATAATGGAATGCTTTGAAATTCTTGAACACCATGGGTGTGCTGATAGGATTACTCATTTTTAATTCCTCCGTATTTTTTAATTTTTTATTAAAATTCTTACGGGGTTTAGCACTTAATTACAGCTCCAAGCGGACTTGGGGACATAATTAACTGCTAATCCGACCGTAAGATATTGCTTTTTGCTTTTTTCTTTTTGCTTACAAATACAAACAAACGGAGTGAGGAGTCGGCAAAAACCCACTCTCCCCACTCCATATGTCGCATTACTTTCTGATGCCGAGTCTCTTGATGATCGAGCGGTATCTCTCGATATCTACCTTCTGAAGGTAGCCGAGGAGGTTTCTTCTGTGTCCGACCATTTTAAGAAGTCCACGACGGCTGTGGTGGTCGTTGTGGTTGTTCTTGAGATGCTCGTTAAGGCTGTTGATCCTGTACGTGAGTACGGCGATCTGAACCTCGGGAGAACCCGTGTCGCCCTCGTGAGTAGCGTATTCGGCAATTATTGCCTGCTTTTCTTCTCTTGTCATTTTCTTTTTCACCTTTCTTAAAATTTAACGAAAAGCACAGTCATCGGCGGGTGAAACACGGCAAACTCCGTCTTATTTTCCCGAAAACCGAGCATTACGTCATACATATTGCATTTTACCACACAAATGCGGATTTGTAAAGGGCTTTTTTGATTTTTTACGAAAATATTTTTTCGCTCCGCCCGTGCGGCAAAAGTAAAGGACACCGAAGGTGTCCTTTGCCCTTAAAGAATCAGTCTGCGTATACGCTGACCTGCTTCTTCGACTTCGTCTTGTGCTCAAACTTTACCTTACCCTCGATAAGAGCGAAGAGCGTATCGTCCGTGCCGATTCCGACGTTGTTGCCGGGATGGATGGACGTGCCTCTCTGTCTTACGATGATGTTGCCGGCAAGAACGTGCTGACCGTCGGACTTCTTCACGCCAAGGCGCTTGGACTCGCTGTCACGGCCGTTCTTTGTAGATCCGACACCCTTTTTATGAGCAAAGAACTGCAAACTAAGCTTTAACATTTCTTATTCCTCCGTACTTAAATTTTTGTTAGCCGATGCTTCGGCTTGCGACGTATTCGATTCGTAATCCCGATCGACGACCTCGACCTCGAGATATTCGTAATACTCCTCGACAAGATCGTTGAGCTGAACGAAATAGGACATAAACAGACCCGATATGGCATATCTCTTCATCTCGTCCTCCTCAAACTCGGGCAGAGCCGACTTTGACTTGACGACTATTTCCGTTGCGCCCTCGTTTACCGTGTAATCGAGGTCGCCGTCGAAAACGACGTTGATGGAATTGATGATGAGCATAGACATTGACGAAAGTGCTGCGCAAAGAATATCGTAGCCCTCATCGCCGTAGCCCGTGTGTCCCTGTTCGCAAAATCCGTAGAACGTTCCGCCGCTTCTGAAAAAAACTACCTTTGTCATAATTATGACTTTTTGTGAAGATCAGGCGTTGATCGCAGTGATCTGAACCTTGGTGTAAGGCTGTCTGTGACCGATCTTCTTCTTTTCGTTCTTCTTGGATTTGTACTTGAGAACATAGATTTTCTTTGCCTTGCCGTTCTTAAGAACGCTTGCAGTTACGGTTGCGCCGTCAACGTTGGGAGCACCAACCTTGAAGCTTTCACCGTCGGACAAAGCCTTTACACAGTCAAAGGTAACCGTGTCTCCTTCGTTAACGTCGAGCTTCTCAACAAATACGATATCGCCCTCGCTAACCTTGTACTGCTTTCCACCGGTCTGAATGATTGCAAACATGGAAGTAGCACCTCTCTTTCTTATAGACTCGCTAAGGCAGGGGCGGCTCGTTTTTCACCCGAAAATCCGTCCGCTCTCTACAACCTGACATTATGCGGCATATTATTGTAGCACAAAGCAATATCCTTTGTCAAGCGTTTTTTTATTATTTTTTATTTTATTTATTTTTTTGTGATATACCCCTTGATTTTTTCCTCGCTTTGTGGTATCATAACACCTGTGCTCCCATAGTTAAATGGATATAATAAGCCCCTCCTAAGAGGTTGTTATATCTTGAAAAAAGGTGCAAAAAAGGCTGTCATTTGCGTAAAATCAAGTGTTTTTCAAGCCTTTTGCAAGTTCAATCGAACGAATTTACATCTTTTTTACACCCGAGCAGATATTTCTCGTTTTCGGCGGTCGTGAAATATCCACTCAAAATTTAATATGTCCGTGTACCTCAGTTGGAAAGAGGAATCGCCTCCTAAGCGATCTGCCGTTGGTTCGAATCCAATCACGGACGCCAAAAGCCGTTAAAACGCTTGATTTTCTTTACGGAATTTCAAGCGTTTTTTCTTTGTTTTAATCCATTTCCATATCCTTTTTTCTTGCTTTCCGCATTTCTATGTAGTCGAGATATTCTTGATATTCGTCAAAGGTTTCAAAACCGAGCCGTTTCATTTCTTCTTTCGCTTTCTTAAATTCGTCTTTCAGGACGATTTCATCTTCCTTTGAGCAATTTGTTGCGTCGGGGCTTGTTACGGTTTTTACGGGCGTTTTTTCTTCGTTAAACACACGGTCAATTGTATTTGCGGCTTCACGATCGCTACTGCGTAAAGCGTAGGCGTATATATCGCTCGTCGTACTTGTACGAGCGTGCCCCGCTCTTGCCGAAACAGTTACGAGCGGAACGCCTGCGGCAATTTGCATTGTAATGTTCGTGTGCCGTAGACTGTGCAAAGAATAGTGGTCGATATTCGCCGATTTCAATATTTTGTTCATCCACCCCGAAAAAGTGCTCGGATATAATCGTTCTCCGTTGTCCTGCGTAAAAAGAAAATCGTTGTCTTGCATATAATCGCCGAATTGTTCACGGCGGTCTTGTTGCCATTCTCGGTATTCCTTTAACACTTGTATTAGAGTATCGGGAACGGTTACGGTGCGTTTTGACGTTTCGGTTTTCGGCTCTTTCAAAACCATTCCGAACCCTTTTACCGTTGTTACGGAACGATTGATAGATATTTCGCCTTTTTCAAAATCAATATCTCGCCATTCGAGTCCCGCCACTTCGCCGCGACGAAAACCGCCGAGCAAGAATAACAGCATTGCCGTTTTGTATCGAATATCGGGGTAATTCATAATCGCATTGTAAAATCTTTTGGCGTCATCGTCGCTCATACATTCGATTTTATGCGATGGTCGTTTTGGGAAAGTGATATAATCCGCCGACGCGTAATTATCCGCAATCAGTCTTTTTCGCTTAG
>CAZONA010000033.1:0-11758 GCA_964581025.1 uncultured Lachnospiraceae bacterium | reverse complement strand
GCATTGCCCTGCGTGGCGTGCGACCAGTCGATAATGTAGGGAACACCGCTCTCCGTGATAATAATATTCGACGGATTGAAATCCCCGTGGCACACCTTATTGTGCTTAGGCATGCCCTCAAGCCTCGTGTGGAGCTCGTAGCGTGTCGTAGCGTCAAAGCTCGTCTGCGATATCTTGCGGTTCATCTTGTCCTTGAGCTTATTGAGCAGAGGACAGGTCTTGGAATGAACCTCCATCTGCAGATCCACAAGGAGCTCAATATACTCATGCTTCTTCTCGGGATGCTCCTCCATCAGCTGAGAAAGAGCCACGCCCTCAATAAACTCCGAAATGATCGCCCACTTGCCGTCGATCATCGTAACACCGAGGTTTTTCGGAATATTCAATCCCGTTTCCTCGATCCTCGCCTGATTGAGAGCCTCGTTGAGCACGTCGGCCTTGGAATAGCCCTCGTCAAAGACCTTTATGCACCTGTCTCCGTCTCGGTAGATCGTCTTGTTAGACCTTTTTGAAATTACGTTATCAAGCTTCATTTTTGCTCCTCCTTCAAACGCTTGCATCGGACTTGCCGTAATATGCATTGAGATACATCTGCTTAATTTCGCTCATCAGCGGATAACGGGGATTTGCACCCGTGCACTGATCGTCAAACGCCTGCTCGACCATCTCGTCAAGCCGTGCAAGGAAATCCTGCTCGTCGATGCCGTATTCCCTAATCGAGGACTTTATGCCGACTCTTGCCTTGAGCTCGTTGACGGCGGAAATAAGATTTTCGAGCTTTTCCTCGTCATTTGCACCGCCGAGTCCGAGATAATCGGCAACCTCGGCATATCTTGCGAGAGTGTGCGGATGATCGTATTGCGAGAACGTGCCCATCTTCACCGGAGCCTCGCTCGCATTAAAGCGGAGCACCTGCTCGATCATAAGCGCATTTGCAACGCCGTGGGGAAGGTGGTGGAACGCACCCAGCTTGTGCGCCATCGAGTGGCAAACGCCGAGGAAGGCGTTTGCAAACGCCATACCCGCCATCGTAGCCGCATTAGCCATCTTTTCACGTGCCACGACGTCCGTCTGACCGTTGTCGTAAGCCCTCGGAAGATACTCAAATATCATCTTGAGCGAGCGCAGAGCCAAGCCGTCCGTGTAATCGGTCGCAAGCATAGCCGCATAAGCCTCAAGCGCATGCGTAACCGCATCAATACCCGACGCCGCCGTAAGTCCTCGGGGCGCACTCATGTGGAAATCCGCATCGACTATCGCCATATTGGGAAGAAGCTCGTAGTCGGCAAGAGGATATTTAATTCCCGTTTTCTCGTCGGTGATGACCGCAAAGGGCGTAACCTCCGAGCCCGTGCCGGCAGAGGTGGGAATAGCGATGAAATAAGCCTTCTCACCCATCTTGGGGAAGGTGTAGATACGCTTTCTTATATCAATAAAGCGCATCGCCATGTCCATAAAGTCCGCCTCGGGATGCTCGTAGAGCACCCACATGATTTTCGCCGCATCCATAGCCGAGCCGCCGCCGAGCGCAATGATCGTGTCGGGAGCGAAGGCACTCATCTGACGAGCGCCGTCCGTCGCATTTTTGAGCGTGGGATCGGGCTGAACGTCAAAGAATGTCTGGTGAGCAATGCCCATCTCGTCCAATTTGTCTGTAATGGGCTTGGTGTAGCCGTTGTTGTAAAGGAAGGTGTCCGTAACGATGAACGCACGCTTTGCCCCCCTCACGGTCCTGAGCTCGTCAAGCGCAACGGGCAAACAGCCCTTCTTTATATAAACCTTTTCGGGAGCACGGAACCAAAGCATATTTTCCCTTCTTTCTGCAACAGTTTTGATATTCAAAAGATGCTTTACACCCACGTTTTCGGAAACGCTGTTTCCGCCCCACGAGCCGCAGCCGAGCGTGAGGGAGGGAGCAAGCTTGAAATTGTAAAGATCGCCGATACCGCCCTGCGAGGAGGGGGTGTTGACAAGAATTCTGCACGTCTTCATACGGCTCGCAAATTCGGAAAGCTTATCCTTTTGCGTGATCTCGTTAAGATAAACGGAGGAGGTATGACCGTAGCCGCCGTCGGCGATGAGCTGCTCCGCCTTGGTAAGTGCGTCCTCAAAGTCGCCGGCACGATACATAGCAAGCACGGGACTGAGCTTTTCGTGCGCAAATTCCTCGGAAAGCTCCACGCTCTCGACCTCACCGATGAGTATCTTCGTAGCCTCGGGAACGTCAACACCCGAAAGGGAAGCGATCCTGTGCGCCGACTGACCGACGATCTTCGCATTGAGGGCACCGTTGATGATAATCGTCTTGCGTACCTTTTCCGTCTCCTCGGGATCAAGGAAATAGCAACCCCTTGCGGCAAATTCGGCTTTAACCTCGTCGTAAACGTCGTCGAGCACGATAACGGACTGCTCCGATGCACAGATCATACCGTTGTCAAAGGTCTTGGAATGAATTATCGAGCTGACCGCAAGAAGAATATTTGCGGAGCTGTCAATGATCGCAGGCGTGTTGCCCGCACCGACTCCGAGAGCCGGCTTTCCGCTCGAGTAAGCCGCCTTGACCATTCCGGGACCGCCCGTCGCAAGAATGATATCCGCCTCCTTCATCAGCGTGTTCGTCATCTCGAGAGAGGGAACGTCGATCCAGTCGATGATGCCCTCGGGCGCACCTGCGGCAACCGCCGCCTCAAGCACGACCTTCGCCGCCGCAATCGTCGACGCCTTTGCTCTAGGGTGAGGGCTGATAAGGATAGCATTTCGTGTCTTAAGTGCGATAAGGCACTTGAAAATAGCGGTCGACGTGGGGTTCGTCGTCGGAATTACCGCCGCAATAACGCCGATCGGCTCGGCGATCCTCTTGATGCCGTATGCCTTATCCTCCTCGATAACGCCGCAGGTCTTGGTGTCCCTGTAAGCGTTGTAAATATATTCTGCGGCGTAGTGATTCTTGATGACCTTGTCCTCGATAACGCCCATGCCCGTCTCCTCGACCGCAAGCCTTGCAAGCGAAATTCTCGCCTTGTCTGCGGCGGAAGCGGCGGCAAGGAAGATCCTGTCGACCTGCTCCTGTGTGTAGGTCGAAAAGACCCTCTGTGCCTCTCTGACACGTCCGAGTGCAGCCTCAAGCGCCTCTACGCTGTCAATGATTTCGTAATTGTTTTCGTTCATTATATCCTCCAAAAAAATTTATATCAATTGCTCTTCGAGATCAGCATCTCGCCCGTGGCGGTGTGAAATTCAATAGTATAAGTCCCCGCCCCGAGTATAATGTTTGCGTGATTTTTCTCAACTCCGTAATCGACCTCGCACCCCTCGGAAATAAGCTCCGCACCGTACCATTCGCTCTCCGCCTTGTCGAAAAGCTTGAATTGGAACTCGGAATTTCTCGAAAAAGTGATCGAGAATACGCCCTCCGAAACATTCGAAAGCCTGTAATCTCCGTTGACGTCCCAGCCCGTGAAATCGGCTCTTATATAAAGCTCGTATTCCTCGTCGGGCTTTTGTACCGGACGCTCGATAACGTCGTCGCCGTCATTGCCGTCGTCGCCACCGTCGCCGTCGCCCGTGCTCGGAGCGTAGGAGTCAACGTATTTCGAAAGCGTCGTGAGCTTTGCACGAATGTAGTCGCTAAAGGACATGTTCGAGCTCCCCGATGCGCCGCACGTGGCGGAAATATCGAAATCAAAACGGTATCCGCCGCAGTTGTTGTATTGCTTCGAGGTCTCGGTTTCACCGCCGTAAAGACGCTTCGCTACCTCGTAACGCTCGCCGAAAGCCTCGGGGGAGAGCATATCATTGTCGCTCATCTCGGCAAGGGCTGCCGTAAATTCGTCGCAAAGGAAGCCGCCGCTCTGTACCGTTTTGGTGAACAGAGGATTTCTCTGCGAGCCGCAAACGTTGAGATCGGTAAAGGGCGAATCCGTCGTCATGCTGTCGCCGTAGGGATTCCAAGTGTTGACGCCGAAGCCCCTGTCCATATCGTAGGGAATGATCAGCATCTTGCCGTTGTCCGCACGGAAATATATGTAGGTGTTGTTGTAATTGTTCCGCAGATCGTCGGGATTTCCGATAATGTACGACGCCGAAGCGTAGGCGAGAAAATTCTTAACGTCAACGAGGGAAGCAAAGCCGTCCTTCGTGAGCCTTCCCGAATTTATGCCGTTTATCAAGGTCTTGAGACTTGAATGATCCGAGGTCTTTTTGTTGGTCTTGAGATCGTAAATGTAAAAGCTACCCGAATCCTCGTCCTCAACGCCGTAGGAATAAAAGCCCGTGAAATCCGCACATCCGCCGCCTGCCCAGCCGAGCTTGTAAAGATCGCCGCCGATTGCGGACGCAGGGAGATTTTTCTTCAAAAATATCTTGTCAATAGGCTCGTAAATGCACCAAACGCCTGCGTGCTCCGTGCCGATGTCGACGGAAGCCAGATTGACGTGGGGCGCAAGCACGCCGACGCTGCGGTAGAAATCGTAAGAATAGATCTCTCTTATATAGGTCGTGTCGTCGTTCCTGTTCCAGCGAAGATCCATCTTTTCAAGCGTCGCAAAGGTCCTGTTCTTGCGTGCCTTGCGTTCGGCCTTGTCCCAAGCGATCGCATCCGAGCCGTAGTATTCCTCGTCGTCGAAGGTCTCCTGGAAATTCACCTTGAAGTGAACGAGATTGTACATTCCGTCGCTGTCGCTGTAAAAGGACGTGCGTGATGTGTTGCCCTTCATTCTGACTCCGACCTGCTCGATAACGTATTCGCTCACCTTGCCGTCCTTGTCCGTAAGGGTTACATACATATCCGCCATGCGGTATATCGGGGATTTCGAGCCTCGAGAAGAATATCTTTCGTAGTCCGCCTGAAGCTTTGCAAGCTCCGTGTCGCTTATGTCAAGACGAATGCTCACGTGAGTCTCGGAATCGAAGAGCGTGTAGAAGAGAGCAAGCTCCTCTGCGTCGAAATCACTCAGATCCGGTGCTTCGTCCGGATCGTCCGAAACGTTTCCGCCACCGTTTCCGCCGTTTCCGTTGCCCGTTGTCGTCGTGGTCGTCGATGTCGTAGTCGTCGAATTGCCGTTCGGCTTTGTCGTCGAATTTACACCGCCGCCCGTGGTCGTGGTAGTCGTAGTCGTCGTCCCGGGAAAGAGGTTTACGCACCCCGCAAGCACAAGAAGCATAGCCGATAATAATGCGATCGAAATAATTTTTTTCATACCAATCTCCTAATCAATTTAACCGTTTACAATTATACTATATAATATTCACTTTGTCAATAATTTAACAAAGTTTTCTCCCCTTTGCACAAAAACGGCATTTGCAAATATACAAATGCCGTTAAAATGATCAATGGAAAAATACCCAAAGATATATGTACGCAGGAATTATCGCACCGAGAGTGAAGGGAATACCGATTTTGAAGAAATCGCTGTTCTTCACCTCGTGCCCCTCCTTGCGAAGAATACCGATACCGGCAATGTTTGCGGACGCACCGATGGGAGTGCAGTTTCCGCCGAGCGTCGCACCCGAAAGCAAGCCGAAATAAAGGAGCGTGGGATCGATCCCGAGCGTCGCCGCAAGCCCCGTAACGACGGGGAGCATCGTGGCAACGTAGGGAATGTTGTCAATAAATGCGGAGATGAGCACCGACGCCCAAACGATAACCGTGTAGAGCACGAAAACGTTTCCGCCGCCGAGCTTTGCGAGAAGCGCCGCCGCCTCGTCGATAACGCCCATGTTGGAGATGCCGCCGATAACGAGGAAGAGCCCGAAAAGCAAGCCGATCGTCTCGAAATCAATAGCCTTGATAGGCTCAATAACGGATTTCCTTGTCTTGCTCCTTATAAAATTGTATATAAGTCCGATAACGAGAAGCGTCATGCAGATAAGACCGTTCGTGATGTCGGGCTTGTTCGGAATAAAGGACGCAAGAATGAGAAGCACGACCGTGCCGCAAAGAAGAACGGTGGGCACGTAGTCCGTAACCTTCGTAAGACTCTCCTGCTTCGGAATGGGCTTTTTCTCCCTCCTGAAGATCCACGCAAGTATGAGTGCGGAAACCACAGCACCGAGCTCAACGGCAAAGAAAATGCCGGGCTTGCCCTTGTACCAGAAGAAATCAAGGAACGTCATGTCGGCGTAAGAGCCGAGCATTATCGCCGTCGTGTCGCCCACGAGCGTCGCCGCACCCTGAAGATTTGAGGAAACGGAAATACCGATAATAAACGGAACGGGATTCGTGTCAAGCTTTTTGCAGATTTGGAGCGCAACGGGAGCGATCATAAGAACGGTCGCAACGTTGTCCACAAAAGCGGAAATAACGCCTGCAAACAGAGCCAAAGCCACCGCCGCCATCTGAACGCTTTTCACACGCTTCATAAGCAGCTCTGCAAGAAGATCGGGCATCTTGGAGTCAATGAAAAGCTGAACAAGCCCCATCGTGCCGGCGATCATCATCAGAACGTTGAAGTCGATCGCACCGAAAACGTCCCCGAGAGGAAGCATCCCCGTGATTATGAAAATCAGTGCCGATCCGAGCGCAATGTACGTGCGATACTTGCTGAACGTTAACATCAGTACGTAAGTGATCGCAAAAAGAATAAGAGCGTAAATCATTTTGAATACCTCGGTTGAATTTTGTTACCATTTAATTATACCGCATTTCCCCCCACTTGTCAATCACCTCCGTAAAAGTAGTTTTTTTAACGATCTGAAAAACGACCGAGCCATAGACTCGGTCGTTTTTGTATTAAGCTTTTTTCATTTTTCTTTTTTGTTTGTCCCTCTCACGGTAGAACTTGGAGCGTTTTTTCCTCGTATAGCTCGAATACACGGCAAAGCCGACGATCAGAGCGATTATCGCCGCACTCGTGATGTGCACCCAAAGCTCCGTGGAATTTTCGGTCTTGAGCGATTCCCAAAGGGAATTTACGTGCGCCTGAACGTCAATGTCGCCGTCCTTGTAGAAATCCTCGTAGGCGGGAGCGTGGGAATAGGCAACGTTCGCCTCGTCCTTGCTCTTGCCGTAAAGCACCTCCCAAGCGTCGACAGCGTCCGTGTCGTAGTTGTAGGAAAGCTTCTCCCTGTAATTTTCGCTCTCCGTAACCGCAGAGTTGGGGGAGGCGTAGCCGATGTATAAGCCGTTCGCCGTCGCCGCCTCAACGCCTATCATATAATTGATGTATTCTGCGGCAACGTCGGGATTCCGGGACGTTTTCGGAATGCACATAGCGTCGACGAAGTAGTTCGTGCCCTCGCTTGGGTAGTAAAAGCGCAGATCCTCGTTGTCCGCCGCCATCGTAAGAAAGTCGCCTGCGTAGTAGGACGAAACGTAAGCCGACGCACCCTTCATCTTGTTGAAGATCTCGTCGTTTACGTAGCCCTGAAGCAGGGGCTTTTGAAGCTTCAGAAGCTCGAGAGCCCTGTCCCAATCCGCATAATCGTGGGAGTTTATGTCAATATTTTGCCAATACATAGCCGTTCCGAGTGCGTCGCGCGGATTGTTGAACTGCAATATCTTGCCGGTGTATTTTTCGTTCCACATAAGAGCCCAGCTCTCGTCCGCAACGTCCTCCTCGTCCACGAATTCGGAATTGTAAATAATTCCGAGCATGCCGTAGGAGTAGGGAACGCTGTAAAGGTTCTCGGGATCGTAATAAAGATTCTTGAACTCATCGCTGATGTTGCCCCAGTTGGTGATCTTCGAAAAATCTATCGGAAGGAGCATATCGTTTGCGATCATTTTCTGTATCATATAATCCGAGGGGACGACCACGTCGTAAGCCACCGCACTGTTGGTCAGCTTTGCGTACATGTCCTCGTTGTTTGCGTAGGTCGAATAGTTGACCTTGATGTAAAAGCCGTATATGTCCGCCAAATTCGAGTTGAAATATTCCTCGAATCCGGCGTTGACGTCAAATAGCCCGGCTTCCTCGTCGTCCTCGTCCGAGATGTATTCACCCCAGTTGTAAACGTTAAGGCTCTTCGTTTCGTACTTCTTGCCGACCGTGCCGCCCTCCGTGCCGCCGGAGCAGGAGCAGAGGAGCAGGGAAAGCGCAAGAAGCATAAACGCAAGCATTCTCGTCTTTGTTCTCATGCCTCGCACCTCCTCTTTTTCTTGACCGACCTGCGTGAGCCGGTTTTCTTTAAGCTCTTGAGGTTCGAAATTATAAGAAGCGTGAATACCGTAACGATAATAAGCGTCGAAAGCGCATACATATCGGGCTTTACGGTCTTTTTCGTCATCGAATAGATAAGCAGGGGAAGCGTCTGGAAGTTCGACGGGCTGACGAAATACGAAATAACGAAATCGTCAAGGCTGAGCGTGAACGCCATTATCATACCCGAGATAACGCCGGGGAAAATGTTCGGCAGCTTTACTCTGAAGAAAGCCTGCACGGGTGTGCAGCCGAGATCGAGCGCCGCCTCCGTGAGCGAATCCCCGAGCTCGTTTATGCGAGGCAAAACGGAGAGTATTACGTAGGGAAGACAGAACGTCGTGTGCGCTATGAGCATCGCACCGAAGCCGATGTCGTCGTAGTCCTCGATTCTGAGAACGCCGACCACCGCCGCAAAGAAGAGCATGAACGACACGCCCGTAACGATGTCGGGATTCATCATCGGAATGTTCGTTACCGTGTTGACGGTAGCCTTGAGCCATTTCGACCTCATCTTGTAGATACCCTCCGCAGCGGCAGTGCCGATAACGGTGGAGAGAAGGGACGAGGCGACGGCGAGGATCAGAGTGTTCTTGAGGGCAATGAAAGCGGTCTCGTCTGAGAAAAGCTTTACGTACCACTTAAGGCTGAAGCCGGCAAGGCTCGCCGTGCTGTCCGTGCTGTTAAACGAAAAGAGCACGAGCGTAAGGATCGGAATATAGAGAATTGCGAATATAATGCAGAGATAAATTCTCGAAGCGTATTTTTTCACGGAATTATACCTCCCTCACCCTCCTCGGAGAACTTGTTCATAAGCCCGAGGGAAATGATTATGAGCACCATCATAACGAGCGATATCGCCGCACCCACGTTGTACGAGCCCGTAACGAACTGACGCTCAATTGTGTCTCCGATAAGCTCAAACGTACCGCCGCCGAGCTTTTGAGAAATGTAGAAGGTGCTGATAGAGGGCACGAAAACCATCGTAACGCCCGAGATTATGCCCGAAAGCGAGAGGGGAAGAATTACCTTCGTGAGCGTCTTGACCGTGTTGCAGCCGAGATCGCTCGCCACCTCCCACATATTCTTGTCGATCTTTGAAACGCAGGTGTAGATCGGAAGCACCATATAGGGCAGGAAATCGTATACCATACCGAATATGACCGCCCCCTTCGTGCCGACGATGTGGAAGGACGTGCCGAGCAGAGTGTTGATAAATCCGCCGTCGTCGAGGATCGCCATTATCGAATAGGTTCTGATAAGGAGATTCGTCCACATGGGGAGCATAAGGAGCATTATAAATATCTTCTGCGAACGAGGGCTCGAGCGTGCGATGATGTACGCAAGAGGGTAGCCCACGAGCAGACAAATGAACGTTGCTATTACCGAAAGCTCTATTGACAGACCGAAGATCGAAACGTATTCCTCAAGGGACTTTACGTTTTCGAGGGTAAAAGCACCCTCAGGGTCCGTAAATGCGTAGAATATTACTATAACGAGGGGAAGAACTATAAAAAGTATTGCCCAGAATATATGTGGCGCAGCCGCAACAGAGCTCATAAATGACTTTTTACTTTTCATTATTTATGATTCCTTTGTATTGCAGTGTAATATGGTAAGGCTCAGAATTCCTCGGCGGTCTCGGCGTCCGAGAGCTGATCAAGCTCGTCCGAGAAGGACGAATAGTCGCCGAACATGCCCGAATACTTCGACTTTTTCATAATGTGGATAGCGTCCGGCTCAATGTAAAGACCGATGAACTGATCGGGAGCGACGTAATCGGTCGACTGTATCATCCACTTAAAGCCCTTAATGTCCACGATTATCTCGTAGTGAACGCCCTTGAACGTAACGGCTGAAACCTGACCTGTCAGCATTCCACGCTCGGGCTCTACGACGTCAACATCCTCGGGACGCACGACGACGTCCACCGCCTCGTTTTTGGCAAAGCCGCGGTCAAGACAGGAAAAATTGTGCCCCGCAAAGCGAACGTTGTAGTCCGAGAGCATAACGCCGTCAATGATGTTGCTCTCGCCGATGAAATCGGCAACGAAAGCGTTCTTCGGCTCGTTGTAAATATCCGTCGGCGTGCCGATCTGCTGTATCTCGCCGTCCGCCATTACCACGATGGTGTCGGACATCGAAAGAGCCTCCTCCTGATCGTGAGTTACGTATATAAAGGTTATACCTATCCTCTGCTGAATATTTTTAAGCTCCACCTGCATATCCTTGCGAAGCTTGAGGTCGAGCGCACCGAGCGGCTCGTCCAGAAGCAGAACACGGGGATGGAAAATGAGCGCACGTGCAATCGCAACTCTCTGCTGCTGACCGCCCGAGAGCGTGCTCACACTCTTGTTTTCAAAGCCCGAGAGGGCAACCATCTTGAGCATCTCCGTAACACGCTCCCTTATCTCGTCCTCGCCCACCTTCTTTATTCGAAGAGGGAAGGCAATGTTCTCGTAAACGTTGAGATGAGGGAACAGAGCGTATTTCTGAAATACCGTGTTGACGTGGCGCTTGTACGGCGGCAGCTCGACGATGCTTTTTCCGTCGAATAGCACGTCGCCCTCGTCCGGCGTCTCAAAGCCGCCGATAATTCGGAGAGTGGTCGTTTTTCCGCAGCCCGACGGACCGAGAAGCGTTACGAATTCCTTGTCTCTTATATAAAGATTGATGTTGTTAAGTACGGCATCGCCGTCGTATTCCTTGCAAATACCCTTAAGCTCGATGACCTTGGTGTCGGAATACGTTACCTTTGCACTTGGTGCGTTGTTGCTTTCTTTCATTCCGCATAATACTCCTTGTAAAAAAATATTTTGGGAATGGGGAGGGCGAAAATCGCCACTCTTGTCCATCATAGGCAATATTGTATCAAATATCATTGTAAATTGCAATAGCTTTTTGAAAAAAAGTCAAAAAAATCGTCAAAAATCAAGAAAAACTTGAATTATTCGCAACAAAACTGCAAAAAATCAAAAAAATCTCCGATTTTCTCCGAAATCCTCTTAAAAACTCATAAATCCTCCGATTTTATCTCCGAAAATAAAGCACCTCGCAAAGAAAATGCACGAAAATACGAGCATCGACAGCCCAAGCTCCGAGCGTAAGAGCAAATAGACCGATAAAAGCCATAGCGAAAACAAACACAGAAACGCAAGTATGCGTGAGATCCACTGCGCCAAACGCAGCCCGAAAAGCGAGCATAGCGTGCAAAAGCAGATCCTTCCGCCGTCCATCGAGGGCAGGGGAAGCAGATTGAAAACGGATAAGCAAAGCGAGATCAGAGAAAGTAGGGAGAGGGACTCCGCATACCGCCCATCGAATAGAGGACAGCATAAATTTGCGGCAAGAGAAAGTAAAAGCCCGAAAAAAGGACCGCCCGCCGCAAGTAAAACCTCGCCGGCGTAGGAGATCTCGCCCCGTATGTCAAGCCGTGCCCCGAGCATCGAAAGCTCAAGCCTCCCGATCCGTGCCCCGAGTAGCCTCGCCGCCGTAACGTGCCCCATCTCGTGAATGAAAACGGAAATAATTACCGCCCATATCCCCTCCGCCCCCGAAAGAATGAGAAATATAACCCACCCTAACCATACCGGCGAAACCTTTATCTCCATCCGCCCCGT
>CAZONA010000032.1:0-12099 GCA_964581025.1 uncultured Lachnospiraceae bacterium | reverse complement strand
GCTCGGCAGCTCGATTTTCGAGCTGCCGAGCGAATTATTGGGGCATTACGCTCACGATCTGTCGGTGGGCGTTATGCGTTTTGCTGTGTCGTTTCGGTATTTGTGGGGCGGACGTTAACGTTATGGTAGCACTGCATACCCGTACCTGCGGGGATGAGCTTACCGATGATAACATTCTCCTTAAGACCTCTTAAGTGGTCGATCTTTCCGTTCGTTGCGGCATCGGTGAGGACTCTTGTGGTCTCCTGGAAGGATGCTGCGGAGAGGAAGGATTCGGTTGCGAGGGCTGCCTTTGTGATACCGAGGAGTACGGGGCTGAAGGTTGCAAGCGCAAGGTCGATCTCGCCTGCGTCTATACGAGCCTGAACCTTATTATTTTCCGCCTCGAACTCGGAGACGCTGACGACCGATCCGGAGAGAAGCTCCGTATCGCCGGGCTCGTCGACTCTGACCTTTCTGGTCATCTGACGAGCTATTATCTCGATATGCTTATCGTTAACGGAAACGGACTGTCCACGGTAGACCTTCTGCGTTTCGGTAATGATGTAGGAATAGACCTCATCAAGTCCCTGAATACGAAGGATATCCGCAGGAGCTTTACTACCCTCGGTAAGAACGTCTCCACGGTTGACGTGCTGACCGTCAACGATAGCGAGCTTCGTTCCGTAGGGGATCGTATACTTGATCTGCTCGCCCGTTTCGTCGACATTGATAAGGACGTCGTGGACGTTAGCGTTTTCGCCGAGCTGGATATGAGCAGTTCCGCTATACTCGGTCATAATTGCCGCCTTCTTAGGCTGACGAGCCTCGAAGAGCTCCTCGACTCTGGGAAGACCCTGCGTAATATCGCTTCCTGCGACACCGCCGGAGTGGAAGGTTCTCATCGTAAGCTGTGTACCGGGCTCACCGATGGACTGTGCGGCTATGATACCGACTGCCTCGCCAACGCTGACTCTCTTACCCGATGCAAGATCCGCACCGTAGCAATGAGCGCAAACGCCGTGCTTTGCGTGGCACTGAATAAGCGAGCGGATATAAACGCTCTTTATTCCTGCCTTCTCGATAGCCTTAGCCTGCTCGTCGCTGATCATTTCGTCGTCGCCGACGATGATCTCGCCCGTTTCTGGGTGGACGACGGGTCCCATGGTATATCTTCCGACGATTCTGTCGGTGAGTGTTTCAAGTACCGTATTTTCCTTAGCGTCGACGTTCTCGCTTACCCATGCGCCCTTTGTCGTATCGCACTTTTCCTCGTTGACGATAACGTCCTGAGAAACGTCGACAAGACGGCGGGTAAGGTAACCGGAGTCCGCTGTACGGAGAGCCGTATCGGAAAGCGATTTACGTGATCCGCGTGCGCCCATGAAGTACTCGGTGATATTAAGTCCCTCACGGAAGTTGGACTTAATGGGAAGCTCGATCGTTTTACCGTTTGCGGCGAACATAAGTCCGCGCATACCTGCGAGCTGACGCATCTGCTGAACGGATCCGCGGGCACCGGAATCGGACATGATCTTAATGGGGTTATAGGTATCGAAGCTCTTCTGAAGTGCGTCGGTAACCTCCTTAGTCGTCTGATCCCAGATCTTGATTACGCTGTTATAACGCTCCTCCTCGGAGAGAGTACCGTCGTTATAGAAATCACGAATGGTCTCGACCTTCTTTTCGGCTTCTGCGATATAGGTCTTTTTCTCCTTCGGTATGGTCATATCGTATACCGAGATGGAGAAGGATGCACGTGTGGAATATTTATATCCCATTTCCTTAATGGAGTCAAGCATCTCTGCGCAGATGGGAGTACCGTTATACTTTATGCATCTGTCGATGAGCTGTCCGAGCTCCTTCTTCTTGATGACGAACATGATCTCAAGGTCGAACGCCTTTTCGGGATCGGTTCTGTCAACAAATCCGAGGTTCTGGGGTATTGCTCTGTTAAATATAAGTCTGCCGAGAGTCGCATCGATGACCTTGGACTGCATAACGCCGTCGATCTCCTTTTCGACTCTGACCTTAATGGGTGCGTGGAGTCCGAGAACCTTATTCTCGTAAGCCATAACTGCCTCATTGAAGTCACGGAATACCATTCCCTCTCCGGGCTCGCCGGGCTTATCCATCGTAAGATAGTACGATCCGAGGATCATATCCTGCGAGGGGATAGTAACCGCACGTCCGTCGACGGGCTTCAGGAGGTTATTTGCCGAGAGCATAAGGAATCTCGCCTCAGCCTGCGCCTCCGCCGAAAGCGGAACGTGGACGGGCATCTGGTCGCCGTCGAAGTCCGCATTGAACGCAGGGCAAACGAGCGGGTGGAGCTTGATCGCACGTCCCTCAACGAGCACGGGCTCGAACGCCTGAATAGAAAGGCGGTGGAGCGTGGGTGCACGGTTGAGCATTACGGGGTGATCCTTAATAACGTTCTCAAGTGCGTCGTAGACCTCGGGGTACATATAAGCCTTATCGATCTTCTTCTGTGCTTCCTTAACGTTAGCCGCCTTCTGCATTTCCGTAAGGCGCTTTACTATAAAGGGCTTGAAGAGCTCGAGTGCCATTTCCTTGGGAAGTCCGCACTGATATATCTTAAGGTTAGGTCCTACGACGATAACGGAACGGCCCGAATAGTCGACACGCTTACCGAGAAGGTTCTGACGGAAGCGTCCCTGCTTACCTCTGAGCATCTCGGAAAGAGATTTAAGTGTACGGTTGGAGGGTCCCGTTACGGGCTTGCCCCGTCTGCCGTTATCTATAAGTGCGTCAACTGCCTCCTGAAGCATACGCTTCTCGTTTCTTATAACGATCTCGGGAGTTTTGATCTCCATAAGCTTCTTAAGGCGGTTATTACGGCTGATGACTCTGCGGTAGAGCTCATTGATATCGGAGGATGCGAAGCGTCCGCCGTCGAGCTGTACCATAGGTCTGATATCGGGGGGAAGCACGGGGACGACGTCAAGTATCATCCACTCGAGCTTATTTCCTGACTTTCTGAACGCCTCAACGACCTCAAGGCGCTTGATTATTCTCGACTTCTTCTGTCCCTTGGCAATGAGCAGCTCCGCCTTAAGATCCTTGGAGAGCTGATTTACGTCAACGCCCTGAAGAAGCTCCTTGATCGCCTCCGCACCCATACCGGTTCTGAAGGCGTTTCCGTACATTTCACGGTATTCGCTATACTGCTTCTCACCGAGCACCATTCCCTTGGTAAGGGGTGTATCGCCCGGATCGAGCACGACGTTCTCCGCAAAGTACAGAACCTGCTCAAGATGCTTGGGTGTTATATCGAGGATCATCGGAATTCTTGCGGGAATGGACTTGAAGTACCAGATGTGAGCGATGGGAGTCGCAAGCTCGATATGTCCCATTCTCTCGCGTCTTACCTTCTTCGTGGTTACGTCCACTCCGCATTTTTCGCATTTATGCACGGTCTTATTGTGCACGTTCTTGTATTTTCCGCACATACAAGCGCCGTCCTTGGTCGGACCGAAGATGCGCTCGCAGAACAGACCGCCCACCTCTGCCTTGAGCGTTCTGTAGTTGATGGTCTCGGGCTTGGTTACCTCGCCGTAGGACCACTCTCTTATCATTTCGGGAGATGCAAGACCTATCTTTATGGAATTGAATTTATTGTGTTCCATTATAATATCTCCTTCCCTTTTCAATCTTCATAGCCGTCGTCGGCATCGCTTGAGTAATCACCCTCGTAAACGTCGCCGAACAAATCGTCGTTTTCGTCCTCGCCGTCGTCAATATCCTCGCCCTCGGAATCCTTAAGGAGGAAATTATCCGCAACGTCATCGGTCTCGACGTACTCCTCAAATTCCTCAGCCATTTCCTTGGGATCAAGCTCTCTTGTGGAGTAGACGGGCGTTTCTTCCTCGGCGCAAAGCGTACCGAGCTCTACCTCGTTGCCGTCCTCGTCGAGCACACGGATATCAAGTGCGAGCGACTGAAGCTCCTTAACGAGAACCTTAAAGGATTCGGGAACTCCGGGAGTGGGAATGTTCTGTCCCTTTATGATCGCCTCGTAAGCTCTCCTACGTCCGTTGATATCGTCGGACTTAACGGTGAGTATTTCCTGAAGGGCATAAGCTGCGCCGTACGCCTCAAGTGCCCATACCTCCATTTCTCCGAAGCGCTGACCGCCGAACTGCGCTTTACCGCCGAGGGGCTGCTGCGTTACGAGAGAGTACGGACCGTTCGAGCGTGCGTGGATCTTATCGTCAACGAGGTGGTGGAGCTTAAGGTAGTACATAATTCCGACCGTTACGGGGTTATCGAAGGGCTCGCCGGTGCGTCCGTCGTAAAGCGTCGTCTTTCCGTCGACGACTCTGAGCTTACCGTCCGCCTTGAGCTGTGCGAGCAGCTCTGCGTCCGCCTTCTGATCCTCCGTAAGTCTTTCAACCTTAGTTTCGCCGTTCTCGTCCGTGCTTACGGACACGAGCTCCTTACCGACGACATTCTCGCCGTCACGGATCTCACGGTAGAGTCCCGCAGCCTCGAGGCACTCAACGATATCTCTCTCGTTTGCGCCGTCGAAGACGGGAGTCATTATCTTCCAGCCGAGCTTTCTTGCGGCGATACCGAGGTGCACCTCAAGCACCTGTCCGATATTCATACGCGAGGGAACGCCCAGGGGGTTAAGAACTATATCAAGGGGTGTACCGTCGGGGAGGAAGGGCATATCCTCGGGAGGAAGGATGCGTGAAACGACACCCTTATTACCGTGGCGACCTGCCATCTTATCTCCGACGGAGATCTTTCTCTTCTGCGCAAGGTAAATTCTTACGCTCTTATTGACGCCTGCGGGAAGCTCGTCGCCGTTCTCGTGCGAGAACACCTTAACGTCGACGACGATACCCGATTCGCCGTGGGGAACACGGAGGGACGTATCTCTGACCTCTCTTGCCTTTTCGCCGAAGATAGCTCTGAGAAGTCTTTCCTCGCTCGTAAGCTCCGTCTCGCCCTTGGGCGTGATCTTACCTACGAGTATATCGCCCGAACGCACCTCGGTTCCCTTCTTGACGATACCCTCTGCGTTAAGATCCTTAAGTGCGTCCTCTCCGACGTTGGGGATCTCACGGGTTATCTCCTCCGGACCGAGCTTCGTATCACGTGCCTCGTGTGTATATTCCTCTATATGCAGGGACGTATAAACGTCGTCCCTTACAAGCTTTTCGTTAAGAAGGACTGCGTCCTCGTAGTTGTAGCCCTCCCAGGTCATAAAGCCGATAAGTGCGTTCTTACCGAGCGAAAGCTCGCCTGCGCTCGTTGCAGGACCGTCTGCGATGACCTGTCCCTTTTCAACGTGCTCGCCGAGATTGACGATGGGACGCTGATTGAAGCACGTGCCCTGGTTTGTTCTCTTGAACTTACTGAGGGTATACGTTTCCTTATGTCCGTCCTCGCAGAGCACGACTATCTTATCCGCATCGACGTAATCGACCGTACCGTCGACTCTCGAAACGACCACGACGCCGGAATCGACCGCAGCCTTATATTCCATACCCGTTCCGACTATGGGAGAATCCGTTACCATAAGCGGCACTGCCTGCTTCTGCATGTTAGATCCCATAAGTGCACGGGAGTTATCGTCGTTCTCAAGGAACGGGATACAAGCGGTTGCCACGGAGACGACCATCTTGGGCGAGACGTCCATATAATCGACGTCTGCGACGTCGACCTCGACTATCTCGGTCTTATCACGTGCGGTTACACGGCTTCTGACGAAGCAGCTGTTATCGTCAAGCGGCTCGTTTGCCTGTGCGACGATATAATTATCCTCAACGTCGGCGGTCATATATTCGACCTCGTCCGTTACGTAGTGGCGAACTATGCCGTTCTCCTCGATATGCTTTACCTTACGGTAGGGTGCCATAATAAAGCCGTAATCGCTGATCTTAGCGTAGGTGGTAAGATAGGATATAAGACCGATGTTAGGTCCTTCGGGAGTCTCTATGGGGCACATTCTGCCGTAGTGCGTATAGTGAACGTCACGGACGTCGAAGGACGCACGGTCTCTCGAAAGTCCGCCCGGTCCGAGTGCCGAAAGACGACGCTTATGCGTGAGCTCGGCAAGGGGGTTATTCTGATCCATGAACTGAGAGAGCTGGGACGAGCCGAAGAACTCTCTGATCACGGTTACGATAGGTCTGATATTGATGAGCGCCTGGGGTGTGAGCTTTTCGTTATCCTGAGTGGTCATTCTCTCCTTAATGATCTTATCCATTCTGGAGAAGCCTATTCTCATCTGATTCTGAAGCTGCTCGCCCACGGAGCGAATACGGCGGTTACCGAGGTGGTCGATATCGTCGTATCTGCCTATCTCGTGCGTAAGTCCGAGGAAGTAGTTAACGGACGCAAAGATATCGTCCCTTGTGATATGCTTGGGGCAGAGCTTATTGATATTAAGCTTAACTGCCTCCTTGAGTGCGTCGACGTCGCCGCCAACCTCCTCCATAAGAGAGAGGAGAACGTCCGTTCTGACTCTTTCTCTTACTCCGCAGTCGTGAAGATCCGTTCCGATGATATGCTCGGGCTCGACGGTATTATTGGAGAACACTCTGACGATGTCGCCGTTATCAAGCTCAACGGAAACCGCATTGACGGCTGCGTGCTCGATAGCGTCGGCGATCTCTCTCGTTGCGACAGTTCCCTTTTCGCAGACGAGCTCACCCGTTATGGGAGAAACGACGTCCTCTGCGAGTCTGTGGTCAACGATTCTGTCGGCGATATCAAGCTTCTTATCGAACTTATATCTTCCGACGGGCTGTATATCGTATCTTCTGGGATCGAAGAAATAGTTATTGAGAAGAGAATATGCGGACTCAACGAGCGGCGGCTCACCGGGGCGAAGTCTCTTATATATCTCCTTAAGTGCCTCTACGCCTGCGCTCGTGTGATTTCTTGCGGCAAGCTCGTCGCACTCGTCCTTTTCAAAGGTGGAAGCGAGAAGCTCCTCGTTTCCGAAGAGGGTGTAAACGTCCTCCCTCGTCTCGATGGTGGAGCGATAGTAGACCGATTTGCCCTTATCGTCCGTTTCCTCGCTCGGAACTACGCCGAGCGCACGGATGAGCATTGTGATCGGCACTTTTCTGTTCTTATCTATGCGTACCCATGCGACGTTATTGATATCCGTCTCGTATTCGAGCCATGCGCCTCGGTAGGGGATTATCTGCGAGGTATAGATTCTCTTACCGGATTTATCTATCTCGGATGCGTAATACATTCCGGGGGAGCGAATGATCTGCGAGACGATAACGCGCTCCGCTCCGTTTATCACGAACGTGCCCGTTTCCGTCATTATCGGAAATTCGCCCATAAATATATCAGATTGCTTTACCTCTCCGGTCTGCTTATTCGTCAGGCGAACGTTAACCTTAAGGGGTGCGGCGTAGTTGGCATCCCTCTCCTTGCATTCCTCAACGGTATACTTCGGCTTCTGGTCGAGCGAGTACGAAAGGAACTCGATCGAAAGATTTCCCGAAAAGTCCGTTATGGGAGAAACGTCGCGCAGGACCTCTGCAAGTCCCTCCTCGAGAAACCACTTGAAGGACGCTGTCTGGATCTCTACAAGATTGGGGAGCTCAAGCGTGCTTCTGTTTTTCGAGAAGCTCATTCTCGTGGTTTTTCCCTGCTTCTGTTCTCTGATGTTGATCATTAATACAATCACTCCATTCAAAAATATTCGCCACCGCAGATGAACCGTTTCCGCGGCGTTTTGCCGACTGCGTTGCTTACTTATATATTAAATAAGCGTATTTTTCGTTTGCCCGAAAATCCTAAAAGGACACAGTGAGCAATTATATTGCAGTTTATTATTTTATCACATTAGTCAAGGGTTGTCAAGGCTTTTCGGACAATTATTTTTATATATTTCGAAAAATATGCAAAAATTTTGAAACTTTTTTTGAAAAAGCTATTGCAATTTGCTTTCCGATGTGTTATTATATTCAACGTATGGACGAGAACGCCGGCACACCCTCTCAGGTGCGGACGTTTGACGTTTCGGTTTTTTAATTTTTACAAGGAGGGTAAGGCTTTGGCAAACATCAAAAGTGCAAAGAAGCGTATAAAAGTTATTCAGGCTAAGACATTGCAGAACAAAATGTTCAAGACACAGCTTAAGACTGAAATTAAGAAATACGAAGCAGCTCTTGCATCGGGAGATACCGCTCTCGCTCAGGCTACCTACAAGGCAGCTACGAAGAAGATCGACCAGGCTGCGGCTCGTGGCATCATTCACAAGAACGCCGCTGCTCGCAAGAAGAGTCAGTTTACTAAGAAGCTCAACGCGATCGGCTGATCCCGATCCGAAACGGGGAGCGGTGCTCGGCATCGCTCCCTTTTTCCATTTTTACGCTCAAAATTTTGTCCGTTTTTCACAAGAAAGTTATTGACATTTATATATATATTTGATATAATATTTTTATAATAATTATTAGGATCGGTAGCCTCGGACTACCGAAAAGGAGAAGATATGAACAAAGTACTCAAGATATCAATAGTTGTAGTTCTGTGTCTTATCGTTGTGCTTATGGTTACGCTTTTCGCCTGCAACAACAACGGCGGCGGCGACGACAAGAAAACGACCACAACGACCACCACGACCACGAAGAAGCCCGAGCCCTGCACCGAGCACGTCGACGAGAATACCGACGGCGTTTGCGACGTTTGCGGCGAGCCCATGCCCAAGGAGCCCTGCAGCGAGCACGTTGACGAGGACGAGGACGGCAAGTGCGACGTTTGCGGCGAGGATATGCCCGTCGTTGCTCCCTCGGATTTCGTCGAGGTGAACGATACGGTTTACGTAGTTGCAACGGAGCTTAACGTCCGTACAAGCCCCAGTGCAGACGACGATAAGAACCTCAGTGGCTCGGTCAAGTACGGCGACGCTCTCACTCGCACGGGCTACAACGAGGACGGCTGGACGAGAATCGACGTTGACGGCAAAACGCTTTACGTCCGTTCCACCTACGTTACGACGAACAAGCCCATAGTTGACAGCGATTTCAAGACCGTAAGCGAAACGGTTTACGTTACGAACAAAAACGGACTTAAGGTTCGTTCCACTCCCTACTTCGGTACTCAGAACGATCTGTCCTACCTCAGCTACGGCGATTCCGTAAAGAGAACCGGCGTCGCTACCCGTCAGGACGACGAGGGCATCACGTGGTCGAGAGTTGAGGTCGTGATAGAGGATGAGAACGGTACAAAGACGACCGTTACGGGATACGCAAGCTCCACTTACCTTTCCACCGAAAATCCCGGTGCGATTGATTCCGACAACGGCATCAAATTCGAAACGAGCTACGATATTCTTACGGTAATTGCAACATCCGTTAACCTTAGAAATGCGGCTGTTTATGACAGCTCCTCTCTTGCTACCAGCGTTAAGGAAGGCACTACCCTTCAGGCTGTTGCAAAGGGCACGGAGAGCGACGGAACGGTTTGGTACAAGGTTGAGTACGAGGATGAGATCTATTACCTCATATATAACACCAAATTCGTTTCCCGTGCGGAATATAAAGACGAGACCAAAACCCATAAGCTTTTTGACGGAAACGTAAGTATTACACTTCCCACATATTTCGTACAAGCTGCAGAGGATGAGCTTGGCTACTACTACGACAGCCCCGACGCACTTGTGCTCGTCGGCTACGTTACGAATCAGAACCCCGAGATAAAGAGTGCAAAGGATCTTGCACAGGCAACTCTTGCAACGTTTGATTTCGGCGACAACGATCCTGCCGAGGTAACTGCGGCGAGCGGATATGCTTATTTCGCTTATACGACCACGACGACCGACCAAACGAGCGGCGAAAAGGTTACCCTTGCAACCCTTGCAGTATTCGTCAAGGGTGAGAGCGAGGGCTACGCAGTCGTTGAGTTCCATTGCGATCCTGAGGATTACAAGACTCTCTTCCCGAGCTTCATAACCTACACAAAGAGCATAAAGGTAAAATAATTCTACAATATATAAATAAGGCTGTGAGCACGCTCACAGCCTTATTCTTTTATTACTTCTTTTTCTTTTTGAATTCCTTCATACCGTTCGTGCTTCCGCCGTCAACGAGAACGTCGACGCCTGCAAGGTAGCCGTTTCTTTCGTCCGCCACGGTCGCAAGTGCGTATCCGAGCTCACAGGGCTTACCCATTCTCTCCTCCGCACTCATCGGAATGAGCATTCCGCCGTCCTTCGCCTCGAGGTTACCCATATCGGTTGCGATAAGTCCCGGGCTGAGCGAGCAAACTCTTATCCCACGCTTGCCGTATTCAAATGCGCATTTCTGTGCGTACCATACGACGAAATTCTTGGAAAGTGAGTACGCAAAGCCCGATTTCTGATAGTCGCCCTTTGCCATGCTGCTCTTCTTGATGAGCTTTTTAAGGAACTTGTCCTCGTCGGTGTCGGCGTATCTGTAATCCTTCTTATTTATTATAAAGGAAGGAAGAATATACGCAGAGTTGGAGGAAACGTCGACTATTACGCTTCCGGGGTTCATCACCTTGGAAAATTCCTCGTTGACGTAGACCGTTCCGAGTGCGTTGACTCTGAGGATCGTCTCGGGATCGCTCATTGCGGGGGAAAGTCCTGCGGAGTTGATCACGTTCTTGATCTCGCCGAGGCTCTTTGCAAATTCAACGAGCTCACGGACGCTCTCACGCTTCGAGGTGTCGCAAGCCTTCGCATAGGCGGTAAAGCCGAGCTCCTCAAGCTCCTTAACGCCACGCTCAAGCTTCGAGAGGGTTCTGCCCGAGATAACGATTATCTTATCACGGGGCATGCATTTTGCGGCTTCAAGTCCCATTCCGCTTCCGCCGCCGGTTATTACACATACGTTTGCCATTTTTGTTTTTCTCCTTATTAATATATGATGCTTGGTAAACCGTTAATATTTTAACACATTCGCTCCGCCTTGTCAATACGTATTTTAATTTTCCGATTTTGGAATTTCGGGCGGTTTTTCAAAAATTAATAAAAAAATATTTCCGATTTGAGAAAAAAAGACTTGACAAACGCACCACAAGGGTGTATAATGTGGTCGTAATGAAAAATACTCTAATCAGCTCGGAGGTTATTTATATGGCAAACAAGAAGACGGCGCCGGCAAAGGTTGCGCCCATCAACGATAAGGAAGGACGTGAGAAGGCTCTCAAGACCGCCCTGGCACAGCTCGAAAGAGATTTCGGCGCAGGTGCGGTGATGAAGCTCGGCGAAAATTCTCACATGGAGGTTCAGGCGATCCACACGGGCTCGCTGTCCCTTGATTTTGCGCTCGGCATCGGCGGCGTTCCGAGAGGAAGAATTATTGAAATTTTCGGTCCGGAATCGTCGGGTAAGACGACCGTTGCGCTCCACATAATCGCCGAGGTTCAGAAGATCGGCGGCGAGGCGGCGTTCATCGACGCAGAGCATGCGCTCGATCCCGTTTACGCAAAGGCTCTGGGCGTTAATATAAACGAATTGCTCGTTTCACAGCCCGATTGCGGCGAGGACGCACTCGAAATTACCGAGGCACTCGTGCGCTCGGGTGCTATCGACGTGGTCGTCGTGGACTCCGTGGCGGCACTCGTTCCCCGTCAGGAGATCGACGGCGATATGGGTGCGGCAATGGTCGGCGTTCAGGCAAGGCTTATGTCGCAGGCGATGAGAAAGCTTTCGTCCGTCATTTCCAAGAGCAATGCGGTGGTCATTTTCATAAATCAGCTGCGTGAAAAGGTCGGCGTTATGTACGGAAATCCCGAAACCACGCCCGGCGGACGTGCGCTTAAATTCTATTCGTCCGTCCGTATCGACGTGCGCAAAACCGAGCAGCTCAAGAACGGTAGCGACGTTTACGGAAACCGTGTGAAGTGCAAGATCGTTAAGAATAAGGTCGCACCGCCCTTTAAGACGGCGGAGTTTGATATTCTCTACGGCAAGGGAATTTCCAAGTCGAGCGAGCTTATTGATATGGGAATTACCCTCGGAATCATCAAGAAGAGCGGCTCGTGGTTCTCCTACGAGGGCGAGCGTCTTGCGCAGGGCAAGGATAACGCACGTAAGGTCTTCGAGAGCAATCCCGAGCTTATGGATCAGCTTGAGGAGAAGGTGCGCTCGATGGC
>CAZONA010000031.1:0-12476 GCA_964581025.1 uncultured Lachnospiraceae bacterium | reverse complement strand
AGCGAGTGCTTCACTAAAAACGCCGTGTCGGAGGTTATTATTTTATCTCTTTGTTACTTTTGCGTTTTGACGAGGGCTTTCTTGATGTTTCGTTTTTCTTTTTATAGTATCCTTGGATGGCATAATACTGTTTTCTATCCTTTTCGCTTGCAAACTTTTTGGTTTTGGCTTTTGCAAATAATTTCAATTCAAACATTCATTGTATTCCTCCTCATATATTTTTTCAATATACTCCATTACTGATTCGCACATTTCTTCCGTTACTTTTACTCTATCGTCTAAAACAGATATTTTTTCAATCTCTGATAATCTAAGTGCGTGAGGTTGGCTACTTTTATCTATACCGACAATATAGTTGTGATTGTATATCGGCGATGGCTCGATAGAAATCGGAGCAAAGGCGATGATCTCGCCGTTCGTATAGAATTTGCACATTCCGCTTTTGCGTATTTCTCTCCGTAACAGACGGATTTCTCTAAATGCGTACATATATTCCCGTTGCCCCAATGTCCTTGAGGCATATTCGGAGAGGAGAGTGCGTACATAATTAGTAAAATCAGTATCGTAAAAGGCAAGTTTCTCGTCGTGTATGGTAATAAAGTCATTATAGGAATTTTTGCTGATGCGGAAGGGAACGTTTACAGTTCCGTCGTCGTGAAAAACGAACGGGTGCAAATACACGTTATGAATGCTTCGTGCACACGCCTTGGCAATATCGAGGTTTCCACAGTTGTATTTCAAAATTTCATTGAATAGGTCATCATAATAGTCGGATAGTGCAGGCACAAGGCGGTTCAAAAATCCGTTGATGTTAGGTTTTTTATTTTTAATAAAACCATAATAATACGCATCTCTTTGTAAAATGTGATAAACTCCTATCGGAAGTTTTATATTTGTTGAAGTGTTAAATGTTAATCTTGAATTATTCATACTATAATTATACAATTTGTATATCAATTTGTCAATATAGTGATTAAAATTTCATTGATATTTAAGGGATATTTCGAAAAAATTGTATAGTGAACATAGTCAAATCTTTGCTATTTTAATGATAATACGTTTGTAGTAAAATGATAATGCAAGATAAAAGTCTTGACATTTACTGCAAAGAGAGGTATAATTATGACAGCAAGCTTAATTGATAGGATCGTTTATTTGGCAACGGAGAAGCCAAAGCATTGCGTTGCGGTTAAAGATCCGCCGAGAACTGCGGCAGAAAAGCTCGCACGACCGCAGGAGGCAAGACAGGTTCAATACAACAGATGGAGCAGGAGATACAAGGTATATTCCGGTTCTTATCTGCCGATAAATAAGGATTTGCTCTTGCTGAAAGGTTGGAAAAAAGAAGAGATCGTAAAGAATAATAAACAAACCAATCCTTCTTCTTTTTATCGAAGAAAAAGCACAAATCAATGGGTTCGCAATGATGGAGATCATTGGCATTGGTACGTTTGGTGGTCAAGGCATTTTGATCACGGATCATTAAGAAAACAAAAAAATCTATATTATGATAAGTATGGCGTTCCGTGCCGCAAAAAATCACCGGGTAGCCACTTGAAAGGGGAATGATAACTATGACACTTGATGCAATTATTGAAAAATACGGGACACACGAATTGGATGTTTATTTTGTAAAAAATGATGCTCCGACGGTTGTTTTTGCTTATTGTCATCAGCACGATCTGAACGGTCAATTTATGGTCAATCACTATTTGAAAATTCAAGGAAAGTTCTCTGCGCTGGAAATGGATACAGGCAATGAAGCGGATGTATATATTCATATTGCTTACATAGAAAAAGATTGCGATGGATCATATGAGATAAGCGGAGTTGGAGGAAATATACGGTTTTGCGTTGAAGATGAATTGCTCGTAGAAGAGATTAGCGAAGATGAGTACAGCAGTGAGTTAGAAATAGAATAAATGATTTTTATATTTGAAGCCCCGATAATTGCCCTCGGGGCTTCTTTTTCTTACCTCAAAAAGCCACAAAAATTTCGAAATCCCCTTGACTTTTTCGACCTTTGGTACTATAATGCTTTAGGTTCGGGAAAAATGCCCCGAACTGTCGCAAATACATACAGGAAAGAAGGTATCTTAATGGATACAACACAAATATTACTGTCGGTTTCGGTCTGCGTCGTCGCAGGTCTGCTGATGTCAAGAATATGTAAGCTCCTCGGGCTTCCTGCGGTTACGGGATATCTCGTCGCCGGCGTGCTCGTAGGGTGCTTTTGCCTCGGAAGCATAACGCTTCCCGGCGGCTACCATCTCGGATTTGTCGCAAAGGATTTTTCGGACGTCAAATCCATCGGAATACTCTCTGACGTCGCACTCGGCTTTATAGCGTTCTCCATCGGAAGCGAATTCAAAGCCTCGGAGCTCAAGCATACGGGTAAAAAGGTCGCCGTCGTCGGATGCGTTCAGGCGATAGTCGCCTCCGCAGTCGTCTGCGTGAGCCTCGTCGGATTGCATTATCTTCTCGTTGCCGTAACGGGTGAGGATATCCTGCCCATTCCTGCGGCACTCATACTCGGTGCGATCGCATCGGCTACCGCTCCTGCGGCAACGCTGATGGTCGTCCGCCAATATAAAGCAAAGGGACCTCTTACCGATATGCTCCTTCCCATCGTCGCACTTGACGATGCGGTCGGACTTATGGTCTTTGCGGTGCTTATGGGTATCGCAAAGGCGATCGACGGCGGAAAGATAGATGTTGTCTCGATCGTAGTCGAGCCGCTTGTTGAGATAGTCGCATCCCTTGCCGTCGGTGCGATCCTCGGACTCCTGCTCTCCCTGCTCGAGAGACTCTTCCATTCCAATAGCAACCGACTCTCCCTCGTAATCTCATTCGTTTTCATAACGGTAGCAATAACCGCCCTGCAAAATATCTATATCGGCAGCGTCCACGTCGGACTTTCGTCCCTGCTCACCTGTATGATGGGCGGAACGGTGTTCTGCAACGTGTGCGAATGCTCGGACGAAATGATGGAGAGAGCGGACGGCTGGACGAAGCCGCTGCTCATACTTTTCTTCGTCGTCAGCGGTGCGGAGCTTGACCTCAGCGTCTTTCTCAATCCGTGGTGCGTCCTTATCGGAATTGTTTATATCCTCTTCCGCTCCGCAGGAAAATATTTCGGCGCACGCTTCTCATCTCAGGCAATGGGCTGTGAGAAGAGCACCGTCGATTACCTCGGAATAACCCTGCTTCCGCAAGCAGGCGTCGCACTCGGAATGGTCAGCACCGTCGCAGGAGACGCAACGCTCGGCGGAACGTCCGTGGCGAACGTCGTCCGCTTCGTCGTCCTGTTCTCCGTGCTCGTCTATGAGATAGTAGGTCCCGTCCTCACAAAATGGGCACTCACAAGGGCAGGGGATATCACTCCCAAGCCGGCAAATCATTCCCGCCGCCGCAAAAACGCAACGGCATAAGAAAAAGCACGCATTTGCGTGCTTTTTTCTTTACATCAACAGCTCAATGATCTTATCCGCCGTAAGCTCGGGGTTATCGGGATTTTCGACGACGTAGTCGCAGATCTCCTCGTTGCGCTTTTCGTCGTCAATGGAAATTATTCGATTGACCTTGTCCTCGTTCGTCGTGTTTTTGTCAAGTATCGAGGCGAGCAGATCACGCTTGTTTCTCTTGATATAAACGGTTACGACGTTTTTGTAGTGCGTCTTAAGCGCCATCGCACCGCAGATATCCATTATGGCGAGCACCTTTTTGCCGCTGCCGATGATAGCGTCAACGTCGCTCCTCTTTGAGCCGAAGCCGTGCTCCGCATACATCGTGGATTCAAAAAGCTCACCGCTTTCCATCATATCGTAAAATTCCGACCTGCCCACGTAGCTGTACCAATCGTCGTTTTCCCTCGAGGTGAGGTCTATCGTCGTGTAGCTCTTGAGCTTTTCAAACTTGTCGCATTTCTCGAGCAGCTTTTTGGCAATGGCGGTCTTGCCCGAGCCGGACGGTCCAACGAGCACGGCGATCGAAGCGTCCTTGCCGTCGTCCCGTATTGCCGAATAGCTCGTGCTGATGACCTCGACGAGCTTCAAAAACTCATCGTAGTTGTTGACCGCAAGCATGCCCGTCGCACTCTGATTCCACGGACGGCGCATAAGTATAGGATATGCGGCGTTCGACTTGATTACGTTGTGCATACCGTCGTCAAAGAGGATATCCACGTTCAGCTTGTCCTTGCGTGTCGCCATATATATATTTTCCGGGGGGATCTCGGGGAATTCCTTCATTATCCTCTCCGCCCTGATGCTCATAAACTGCGGATAGACCGAGGTGCAGATAAAGACCTCCGTCATCTTCGAGAGCTTGCGCACGAATTCACGTGCCCCCTCGATCACGGGCTGACTCTTGAAAAATTCGGGATCTTCAAAATATTCGAAAATAACGTCCGCCCGTGTGCCGAGCTTCCCCCATCTGTCCACCTCGTAGATCGAGAGTGGGGGATCGAACTTGTACTTTTCATTTGCCAGCTTGATTGCGTAGGGAACGCATTCAAGCAAAACGTCGTCGACATCGAGTGCGGTGGTCATTCTGAATCTTCTGCCCATATTTTTGCCTGCCTTTCGCCTTTTTTCTTATTGTAACACAAAAAGCGAAGAAATACAAGAGATTTCTTCGCTTTTGCACGGTTAATTATTGCTCTGCCGCCCCACGAAGCTTGACGTTCAGGCGATCGATCGCACGGTAGAGATAATACGACGCCATAAAGAAGCCTATATGGAGCGCAAAAAGTATCAAAACGTATGCGATCTGTATCGGAACGTAGCCGACGCTCTCCTTAAGACCTATCAAAAAATCGTTGATGGGCTTAACGTTGCACTTGAGGAAATTGGAATAATTCTCGTGAAGTATCTGCGCCATCGACGCCGCAAGCACGGCATAGATCGTGCCGTAGCGAAGCATGGGCTTTATGTAGCTCTTGCCCTCCTCAACGTTGTTGAGTCGCAGCACGACTATAAGTATGAATGCAAATATCACGGCGTTGTGGAAGAATACCGTGTGAAAATCGAAATAATCGGTAAAGAAATCCCGAATGTTACCCGCGCCGTAAATGATATTCGGATAGATCGTCATAAAAAGCATCAGCGACGTGCACATGCTGCATGCGATCGTTCTCACCCTGTCCTTGTACTTGCCCGTGTAAAACGCCATAGCAGGGAGAAGGGAAATGAAGAGCGAGCAAACGTGAAGCGGAATGTGGTAAAGATCGTATCCTCGACGGAAGGAGAACACCTGCTTTCCCACCTCGCTGAGAAAGAGCAAGACCGCCACTACCTTTAAGGGAATGGATCTGACGCTCCACGGCTTGTTTTTGAGAAAATGATTGAGTATAAGTGCTGCGACGATCATTATCGCCACCGTCGGCACGAGGGTTATAAAATGCTCGTAAGTCCAAAGCTCCATAGCTACCTCCGAAGATATGTTTTATTAATCGTATTTTGCCCCACGCAGCTTGACGTTCAGCCCGTCGATTTTTCTGTAAAGAAAATACGAAATCACGAAAAATCCGATATGCAATGCACCGATGATAAGAACGTATACCGCCTGCACCGGAACGTATCCGAGGGATTCCGCAAGGGAAACGAAAAGCTTTTTGACGGGCTTGATGCTGCATTCGTAAAAATTAGAAAAATTAGTTTTCAGTATTTGAGACATCGCCGCCGCAATCACCACGTATATAACGCCGTAGCGGACGACGGGCTTTATGTAGCTCTTGCCGTCCTCAAAATTATCCAGCCTCAGCACGACTATAAGTATGAACGCAAATATCACCGCACTGTGAAAGAATACGGTGTGGAAAGCAAAATAGTCCGTAAAGAATTTGTTTATGCTCCCCTTTCCGTAAACGAGATTGGGATATATCGCCATAAAAAGCACGAGCGTCGTGCACATCGTGCTCGTTACCGCCCTGACTCTGTTGCGGTATTTGCCCGTGTAGAACGCCATCGCAGGCAAAAGGGAGATGAACACCGAGCAGACGTGGAAGGGAAGATGCTTGAGCCTGTAGCCCTGTTGAAGTGAGATGACCTGCTTTCCCACCTCGCTGAGAAACAGCAAGACTGCCACGACCTTTAAGGGAATGGATCTGATGCTCCACGGCTTGTTGCCGATAAAACGGTTAAGTATGAGTGCTGCGACGATCATTACTGCGACCGTCGGCACGAGAGTGATAAAATGCTCGTAAGTCCAAAGCTGCATAGCTACCTCCGAAAATTGAGTCCTTTGAGTTGATTATATCACTTTTTGTCGCTTTGTCAATAATTTTTTCACAATTTACGGTTTCACGACCGCTCCGTGCCTGTAATACCGAACGACGTAAGCGTTGAGTATCTTCGATATGTAATCGATCTGCTCCGTAAGGCGTGCACGGACTGCGGAGCTTTCAAGAGAGGCAATATCGTTTTTCATCGCAGAGAGCAAGGTCAGTACCTCCCGTACCTCGTCGGGAGTCGAAGCGTCCATCGGCAAAGCGTTAAGAGAGTCGCATATTGCCCGAAGCTCCTCGGGACTTGTGTGCTCCGAATATATCCTCTCGCACCGATCGAGCACCTGATCCGCCCACGCCGATATCACCTTGCTCGGCTCGGACGTCGGCACTACCGCAACGGATGCGGCGGAGCTCTTGCGTGCAAGAGCTATCTCCCCGTTTCGCTCGGTGCTGCACGTAATGTAATTTTGCGAGGCGAAAAGCGAGATCCCGGCAATTCCGAGCCCCTCAACCTCCGCCGTAAGCTCCTGATTTACCCTGACGGACGCACCGTTGTAAAGCGGAGCTATGCCCGTGTATTGAAGCACCGTGTCGGAATATTCGCCGTATTCCGCCGCCGCCTCGGCGAGCACCTGTGTGTTTTCGGTGTATATCATAGGGAGAACAACGTCAATATATCCTTTCTCCATCCACTCCCTCGTGTCCTGCATGTAAACGTCAAGAGCGTCGTCGAGATAACCGTATGGACTTGCGGATATTATAAGCGTCGGATCGGTCTGCCAAAGAGTGTCGGAGAGGCGAGCAACAAGGGAGCTTATCGCATTTTGCTCAAAGACATCTCGCTCCTCTCCCTCGATACAGAGCATCGTCGCACCCGTGTCCGAATATCTTATGTAATCGTAGCTGATCCCGTCAAGATCGTATTTTTCAACCATTTCGCAAAGCAGGGAGCAGAGGAAATCTCCGACCTCGGGGATCGCAGGATCGAGAAAGCTCGCACCCGTCTCGTCGTAGCAAAGCCAAGAGGCGTCAACGTAAGAGGGAAGCGTGCCGTCCGGTGCGTCGGGGCTCAAAAGCTCCACCCAAGCGTGTACCTCAATCCCCCGTGCGTGGCATTCCGAAATGAGAGCAAGCATATAGTCGTCGCCGTACTCTCCCCAATCTCCCGAGATCGATGGATGCCGACCGCCCAAAAGCTCGCTGTAATACGTGGTCATGCCGTTCCAAAGCGTCTCGACGTAAAGCGTGTTTATCCCGAGTGAAGCAAGCTCGTTTGCAAAATTCCTTACCCCCTCGAGCGTGCTCTCGTCAATGCTCGAGGCGTTCGGTCTGTGCCATATACCCCTGCCCTCGACAGCACGGCTCTCGAGCGTCAGATAATATTTTTCGTCTATCAGCTCCGTAACGGTATCGCTAATACGCCGAATCTCCTCTGCGTCCGTGTCGAGCGACAGGAAGCAGCGGCGAAGCGAGGTAAGCTCCTCGGAAATTTTCTCGTCAAGCTCACCGACTCCCGAAAGATCAACGTCGTAAAGCCCATGTCTCCGCTCCGAAATTATATCGTCAACCCGTTCGTTTTCAAGCTCAAGCCGCCGCAGAGTCGAGTATTTCAAATTTCTCTTCAGAGTTACATAGCCCTTGCGGTCAATGCTAACGGTGTCTCCGAGCTCCGCAAGCCTTAAAAAATCCGCACCGTCCCCGTGTCCGCTCAAAATATACGTCCCCTCGCAAAGCTCCACGAGAGTCCCCGAGTCGATAACGTAATTGTCCCTTGCGTCAACGAGCAGCTCCCAGCCGTACCTGTTCCGCTCGGCATCCTCCGTGTAGAGAATGAGCATGTTTTCATATCTTTCCGAATTTTCACCGCTAAGCTCAAAAACCCCGATCTCCTCCGAAAAACGCCAGATCCCGAGATATCCGAAAAGAACGAGCAGAGCGGCGAGAATTAAAATAACGGTTCCAATAATTATACCCTTCATATAACCCTCCGATTTTCCACATTATATCACAAAATTCGACTCTGCGCAATACCGACACAATAAAAAATTACGGCGCACGAAGCGTGCACCGTAATTTTTATTCGTTGACCTTGCCGATTATGTCGCTTTCCCTGTAGTTGTATACGAACGTCGGGCATTCTCCGCCCATCTGTATCGTGTAAAGCACCTCGCCACCCTCGACGTGCGCCTCGTGAATGAAGCCGAAGCGAACCTCCCCGCGATGACGGAAACGCACAAAATCACGAAACTTGTACGTAGCCTCCTCGGGGTAACCCGACTTGCTCCTCTTCTTGAATAGTCCGAATAACATATCCGTCCCCCTTTGCCTTTCATATCCCCATTCTACCATACCGCACGCCAAATGTCAACCCACCGATTTTGCCCGATGCCCTTGCCGAAAATTATTGGCGTAAAGCCATTGCATTAATCGACGTATTGTGATATAATAGTTTATATATTGCAAGGAGGGCTGAAAATGAACTCGACTTTGGATAATAATAACAAAAGCAATGCTATGGGCGTGATCGTTAAAGGCATTTTCGAATCGTACATGCAGATCCTCGATCCCTCAAAATACCCGTCGGATGATCCGAAAAGACCTGAGAAAAACAGTCCCTATGCTGTGGGGCAGAGTGAGACCTACGGAAACGGAAATGCCGATTTTGCGGATATTTTAAGAGAATACTGCGACGATGAATATAATAATTCGCACGTCAGGAGCGAGGATGAAAAATTTCTCACAGCCCTCGTTCGAAATTTTTGCATATCCCACGGTGTTGAGATAGAAGACCGCTTCGGAGAAGGCTCAATAAGAAAGGCTCTCTCGGGGAAGTCCGATATTTTCTATTCCAAAGCGTATATGTGGATAGACCTCTTTTCCGCCCTTGACGAAAAATTCGGTATATTTTCTAAGGATGGGGAGGACTTCGATTCGTTTTACCGCAGCTATTCCTTCCTCTATACACAGCTGAATAATACGAAGCTCGTGCCGTTTTATCCGAGATGGATATCCGAGATAGCGGCGATATATACCGTATATATGCGTGAAACGCACGTCTATTACGATGACGCACGTAAAGCTATGCGTCTGGCGTATGAGAGGGGGCTCTCCGAAAAAAAGGAAACAAAGCCGAGCTTTAATACGGATACCGTGAGAGAGGGCGTTTTCTCCATCCTCAAAAAAGCCGACAGAGTCGGCGAAAGGTCCGATCGGGCAACACTCGAAAGACTCTGTGCCTACATTTCCGAGCACCCTGCGGATTTTGTCGACGAATACAAGCGTGAGAAGTCCGGAGCAGGAGAATCTGCGCAACGCTACGACAGTATGCCGAGCACGAGGTACAGAAGATCGTATTGTGCGATCGGCGAAATGCTTGATATCATTGGTGATAAAAACGTGTTCGATCTTGAATTTTTGCAAAGCGAGGCGTGCAAGAAATTTCGCAACAGCAGCAATTACGACACCAAGGACGAATGTATCAGGGAGATCGAGTATTTGATCGTGCAGGAGCTTTCCGACGCTTGCGTGAGGGCGAGTGATCCGAAGCCCAAAAGAGATATCGTAATGGAATTTATGGTAGGACCTTACAACAGAAAATTGAAAAGGGTTGGCGGCGAAAAGACAGGTCCGAGCTTTGAAAAATATTCGAGAACGATAGCCGAGAGCAATAACGGAAATGAGCTGATGTCTTATTATTCTAAGAACGATCGCTATATACCCCGCCCGATTCCCGAGGTTACGGACTCTGTGATAAGGCTCTTAAGACTCATAATGGCGATGACGGATATTTATGAACAGCAAGCTGAGCCTGATATTAAAAGGCAGCTGCCCCCGAAGGCTCTGGTCTCAAAGATAAATAAACGGTACGGTGAGCTCGGAATACTTTCACTGCCCGAGTATCAGGTGAAATTTTATACTCTTAAAAGCCTTGTCGACGTGGCGACCGTGAGATATATTTTCCGAAGCGATGAGGAAAGAAAAGCAAATGAAAAAGCAAATGAAAACGTATATGAATGATATTTCCGACAAACGCATGCTTGCGAAAGCCTTGTCCGTTTTCCCGAGCGGCGAAAAAATGGATCTTACATACATAGGCTCCGGCTCTACCTGTATCGTTTACAGGGCGGAGGACGGCAATGTCTATAAGGAATTCGCTCCCTTACTCAAAAACGATCCGATGAGCGAGAGGGATGGCGAGGAGCTTGCCTTGATAAGACGAGCGGAGCTTACACCCGACGAAATAGAGATCTATGAGAGACGCAGAGCCGCATTTTTGCACGAGGGGGATACGATAAAAGCACTCAGAGATAAGTATAACTCTCTGCAAAATAATATGTTCATAATTCCCCGACTCGTGAATACGTCCCTCGGACAATGTCAGCGAGTCGTCGGATTCTGGGGAGATTCCCTTGAAAAAATATACGCCGATATGAGTGAGTTGTCTGATGTTGAAAAATTCCCGATAGCACTTGCACGTGCGATAGACCTCTTTTCACTGATATCTCTGTATCATTCCGATGAGAACGAGGGCGAGAGCGGCGTCGTGCATCTCGATATTAAGCCGCAGAACCTTTTCGGAATAAATTCCGACGGCAGATGCGTGGCTCTCCGAAATGTAGATTTCGGAAGTGCGGCTGATATCGGCACGCTTATTGACGATATAAGAAATTACGGGGATTCCGAAAAATATCCGAGCGTGGACGGCATAGCCGAAAAATGCTTTGTAAGCTCGAGAGTTTTTTATAATTACGATCGCATAAACGAAATAATAGCTTCCTGCATTGATCGCTCGGAGTCCGATGAAAGGATTGCATCCGATATACGAACGCTTGATCTCGTTGCCGCATGGAAGACCTTTTTGTGCGCCTTTGATATGGGCGCAAAGAAGGTGCTCCTCACCTCGTCTGCCGATATGTACTGTGAGAGAACGATACTTATGGACGGACTTGACGGGATATTCGATTCCGTTATCGCCAATAGCGGCAACGATTTTTATAGGTGGTATTCCGTCTACTGCGAGCTTTGTAGGGTGGAAACGGGCATCTTCGCAAGCAGACTTGAGTACAGAATGTCCGCAGGTGAGATAGCGAGCAGCTTGAAAACGGTCAGAGATATCTTGATCGGAGAAAATGCGGCAGTGCTTCGAGATCCCGAGAAAAAGCGCATCCTTGCCTTGAATTCGATATCCGAAAAGCGTGCATCTAACCTGATCCCTCAAAATATGAGATCCCTTCACGCTCTGAACGAATATTGCGAGCATCTTCGAATACCGTATGAAGATCGCATACAAAGCATTATAAATATGCGAGTCCGTGAGAGGATAGATTTGAGATTGCTTGCGGATATAGAATACGGCGCAACGAGATATTCAAGATTTGACGGAAATGCGGATTCTAACCTTGTCCGTTGCGGTATACCTATCGTTGCGTTGTACGAAAATGCATCCTTTCCGCTCCTGATAACCTCCGAGGGAGGTCAGGGAAAAACCACCGGAGCGTATGTTTTGCAAGCCGAGCTTCTTTGCCGCGGCATACCGTGCTACGTCGTTGAGGGTAAGAACGTCAGAGGGGACGATATCGAAGCCTCATGCGGAAATTGCGTGAGCGGAAGCGTGTTCGTGCTTGATTCGTGGGACGAGCTTACGCTTGATGATTTTGAAAAGAACAGTCTTGCGGAATTTCTGAATGCTCTCTCCGATAGGGGAGTCAAGGTCATAGTTACCTCAAAATATATCCCCACACGTGAGTCCGATAAGCCGAATTCTCCGCTCTCGAAGCTTTTCGGTGCGTGCGGAAATGCGAGAATATGCGAATTTACCGAGAGTCAGATAAAAGAGCTTGTCAATGCGGATATCGGAGAAGCTCCTCGCCTTTATGCGTTATTATCAAATACGATGTGTATGAGCATCTATATGAGCCTTGGTCCATCAGACCGTGCCGCATTTGCGAGCGTGAATAATACCTATCAGTTTCTGTCTGAATATTTTTCTCTTACCTTTAAGAATAAACGCTCGATGGTAACTAACCCGCAGGATCTCTTTGCCTCTATCGGAGAGCAAATATATTTTGACAGTGCCAATAAGGCAACAAAGGATATAAACCTCGGCGTCTATCCGGGACTTTCGGGAATAGTAGAGCAGACAAAAACGGATTACGGCTTCCATATTCAAACCAGCCACTCGAAATATAGCGTTTTTTTCCTCGCAGCGTATATAAAAAGCAAGCTTGGAGGAGAGCTGCCCGAAGTG
>CAZONA010000030.1:0-12814 GCA_964581025.1 uncultured Lachnospiraceae bacterium | reverse complement strand
GGCTCGGATCAATGTACGTGTCCGCCCGAGCTTGCGAGAAGCGTGAATATAAGCACCGCAGCACTCGCCACCATCAGAAATGCGAGAATGAGCGCAATTGCCTTGATCACTTTTTTTCTGTTGTTCATAGCTTTTCTCCTTGAGGTTGTTTTGTAATTTATTCAAAAATGTTTTTAAGCACCTTTTCCGAAATCGCCGTGCCCGTAGCCGGGATCTTGATCTTTTTGTAGCCCGTACTGTCGAGCTGCTCCGAGAATTTGTCGGTCGCAAGAGAGATCCTCTGTCCCTTTTTGCAGGTAAATACGGTCGTGCCGGCACTCGAACGGCTCGCCTTTTGGGGAATGAGGGACGATTTCACGATGATAGCCTTCCTCTGATCGTTGACGATGAGTATGTCAAAGGGCTTCTTCTCGTCCTCGCAGAACGCCGCCACGATGGGACTTGCGTCGCTGTACGCACCGACGAGCTTTTTGCGAACCGCCTTGGTCTGATAAGCGGTGAGGGGAACTCTGACGCCCTTGCCGTTTTCAAAGAGGAATACCATATTGTGATGCTCCGAAAATCCCCCGAAGATCATAGTAAATATCGGCTTTTCCCCCTGATCCATACCGAGCTTTGCCGGAACGTATTCGCCCATGTCGCTCGCCTTGCAGTTGTCGAATTCGCTCACCTTCACCCTGTATACCTTGCATTGATCGCTGAAGATCATCAGCTCCGCCTGCGTGTCCGTAAAGGCGTTGAAAACGATCCTGTCGCCATCCTTGACCTTTTGCTCGTCGTTTCCGCGCAGGGATTGGGGCGTAATGCGCTTGAAATAACCCTCACGTGTCATGTAAATGTGAATATCGCTCTTCTCAACGTGCTCCTCGTGAACGTATTCCACGATCTCCGAATCGTCCGCAATCATCGAAACACGGGGCTTGCCGTATTTCTTCTTGACCTCAAGAAGCTGAGTGGCAATGTGTTTCTTGAGCTTGAGCGAATCCTCGAGCGTCTCTTTGATATCGGCGATCTCACGCTCAAGATCCTTGACCTCGTCAACGTGCCTCAAAATATATTCTCGGTTGATGTTGCGCAGCTTTATGTTCGCAACGTATTCCGCCTGCAGCTCCGAAAGCTCAAAGCCACGCATAAGATTGGGAACGACGTCCGCATCCCTCTTGGTGTTGCGAATTATCGCAATAGCCTTGTCAATGTCAAATAGGATCTTCGTCAAGCCCTCGAGTATCTCAAGCTTTTCGGACTTTTTCTCCAGATCGAACGTAAGCTCCCTGCGACAGCATTGAGTGCGGAACTTGATCCATTCGTTGAGTATCTCAACCACACCCATCTGACGGGGCGAGCCGTTGATGAGTATGTTGAAATTGCATTTGAAGCTGTCCTCAAGTGGCGTGAGCTTGTAAAGACGTGCCATCAGCTTGTCGGGATCGGTGCCACGTCTCAGATCAAGCGTCAGCTTGAAGCCGGAAAGGTCGATCTCGTCACGGAAATCCACGATCTCACGAATTTTGCCCTCCTTGATAAGCTCCGTAAGCTTTTTCATTATAAGCTCGATCGAGGTGGAGTAGGGGATCTGAATAATGTCAATGCAGTTATGCGCCTTGTCGTAAACGTAGCGTGCACGGATCTTGACAGAGCCCGAGCCCGTCTCGTAGATCTGGCGCATCGTGTCCCTGTTGTAGATTATCGTGCCGCCGCCCGGAAAATCGGGAGCCTTCATTATGTCAAGTATCTTTTCCGTGTCCGTCCTCGGATTTTTGAGTATCGCAATCGTCGCATCGCATACCTCCGCAAGATTGAACGAGCATATCTCGCTCGCCATACCGACCGCAATACCCTTGTTCGGAGTAACCAAAACGTTCGGGAACGACGTCGGAAGAAGCACCGGCTCCTTCATCGTGCCGTCGTAGTTGTCGACGAAATCGACGGCGTTCTTGTCTATTCCCCGAAACAGCTCCGCACAGAACGGATCGAGCTTCGCCTCGGTGTAACGGGAGGCGGCGTACTTCATATCCGAGGAATATTGCTTGCCGAAGCTTCCCTTGGAATCGACGAGAGGGTGGAGAAGGGACTCGTTGCCTCTCGTCAGACGAACCATCGTCTCGTAAATAGCCGCATCGCCGTGGGGATTGAGCTTCATCGTCTGACCGACGATGTTCGCACTCTTCGTCCTGTTTCCCGTGAGAAGCCCCATCTTGTACATGGTGTAAAGGAGCTTTCTGTGAGCCGGCTTCAGACCGTCTATCTCGGGTATCGCACGGGATACGATAACGCTCATAACGTAGGGCATGTAGTTCTTTTCGATAGTCTCCGTTATGGGCTGCGGTATCGGCGGCTTGTGTATTATTTCCTTGTTTGCCGATTTGTTTGTGCTTTTAGTACTTCTCTTAGCCATTTTTATGACATCCTTTTCGGTGTATTAAACCTTTTTTACGGTGTGCGCCGCAGCGCGTATCATTCTGTTGTAGAGCGCAAGCCCAAGTCCCTCCTGTGGGGGCAAATGAGCGTAAATTATATCCGCCCCGAGCTTGTCCGCATCACGCAGAGCGGTAAATAGCCGCCTTGCCTGAGTAGAAAGATTATCCCTCTCTCCTATCGGTATGCAAAGACCTTGATCGAGCGAGGGAAGCTCCTCGTCGTAGCAAAGTGCGATCGCACGCCTCTTTGATTGCTCACGGGTAAGAAACGAGAGAACGTCCCCCTCGTCCCCGTCAAGCAGAATAAAGCTTGCGTCGGGCGCATAGTGCTTGTACTTCATTCCGGGCGAAAGAGGCCTCTCGTTCTCGGCGAGCGTGTGAAGGACCGCAGGAGCAATGCTCACATCGTCGCAAACACAGCAGAGCGCATCGAAGGTTATGCCCCCCGGACGTAAAAGCGTCAAAGCGCCGCCCTCGCCGATCGAAACGATGGTCGATTCAAGCCCGATCTCGCATTCTCCGCCGTCGATGATCATGTCGACTCGCCCCCTCATGTCCTCAAGCACGTACCTCGCACTCGTCGGAGAGGGCTTGCCCGAAAGATTCGCACTCGGTGCGGCGATCGGAACACCGCAAAGCTCAATGAGCGTGTGCGCTACGGGATGGGACGGACAGCGGACCGCCACCGTGTCCAGACCTCCCGTAACGGAGTAGGGAATGCAGTCCCTCTTCGGCATTATCACCGTAAGAGGACCGGGCATAAAAGCGTCGGCTAAACGGCGGTACGTGTTCGAAACGTAAGCGTATTTTTCAGCGTCCTCGGGACGCGCTACGTGAATTATAAGAGGATTGTCGCTCGGTCTGCCCTTTGCGGCGTAGATCTTTTTCGCCGCATCGGAAAGCAGGGCGTTTCCGCCGAGCCCGTATACCGTCTCGGTTGGAAATACAACGAGTCCACCCGAGGCGATCACCTCCGCCGCCTCACCGAGCTGTGAGGTAAGAGAGATATCCCCGTCAATAGTAATTATCTTAGTATCCATAATAATATAGTCAAGCCTCAATTCTCCGAAGCGTTTTTCAGCTTTTCCGCAGTGTCCGCAGTGATAAGAGCGTCAATGAGATCCCCGATGTCGCCGTTCACAAACGCCTCAAGCGAATGCGAGGTGTAGCCGATCCTGTGATCCGTGATGCGACTCTGAGGGTAGTTGTAGGTCCGAATTTTTTCGCTCCTCGAGCCCGTCCCGACCTGATTTCGCCTGTCCGATGATATCCTGTCGTCCTGCTCACGCTGCTTTTCGTCAAGCAGGCGAGTGCGGAGCATCTTCATCGCCTTGTCCTTGTTCTTCAGTTGCGAACGCTCCTCCTGACACCAAACCACGATGCCCGAGGGCTTGTGATAAATGCGAATGGCGGACTCCGTCTTGTTGATGTGCTGACCGCCCGCACCGCTTGATTTGCAGGTCTCGATAACGAGATCCGCCGGATTTATCTCAACGTCGACCTCCTCCGCCTCGGGAAGCACCGCAACGGTAACCGTCGAGGTCTGGATCCTGCCTTGAGATTCCGTCTCGGGCACACGCTGAACCCTGTGAACGCCGCTTTCGAACTTGAAACGTGAGTACGCTCCCTCGCCCTCTACCGAGAAGCAGACCTCCTTGAAGCCGCCAAGCTCCGTCTCGTTTGCGGAGATAAGGCTCGTGCGAAATCCGACTCTGTCCGAGTACATCGTGTACATTCTGTATAATACCCCGGCAAAGAGAGCCGCCTCCTCGCCGCCTGCACCTGCACGGATCTCGATAATGACGTTCTTCGAATCGTTCGGATCTTTGGGGAGAAGCAATAGCTTCAGCTCGTTGAGTAAAGCCTCACGCCTCTCCTTGCAGGCGGATATCTCCTCCTGCGCCATCTCACGCATCTCGGCGTCCGCACCGTCAAGAAGCCCCAAAGCGTCCGAAAGCTCACGCTCGTTCCGCTCGTATTCCCGGAATTTCGTGATCGGGGGAGTCAGAGAATTGAATTCCTTTATTCTTTTAGTGTATTCCGTGGGGCTTGCCGCAATCTCGGGATCGTTCAGCTCTCCCTCGAGCTGAACGTATCTCTGCTCGGCAAGCTTCAATTTTTCAAGCATCGTATCGGATCACGCCTTGCAGAAAGCGCAGAACGCCCTGTAAGCCTCGTAAAGATCCACCTTTGAAATCACCTCAAAGGGCGAGTGCATCGCAATGACGGGAACGCCGAGATCGACGACATCAATGTTGTGCTTCGAAATGAACTTCGCAACCGTTCCGCCGCCGCCGACATCAACCTTGCCAAGCTCACCTGCCTGCCAGATGACACCTGCGTCAGCCATAGCACCCCTGAGCCAGCCGATAAATTCGGCGTGAGCGTCGTTCGTGCCACCCTTGCCACGTGAGCCCGTGTACTTCGTGAGCACTACGCCGCAGGAGAGAAGAGCGGAATTTCTCTTTTCGAAAACCTCTGCGAAGTTGGGATCGTATGCTGCCGAAACGTCTGCGGAAAGGCACTTGGAGTTAGCCCTGACGATCCTCGGATTTGCACCCAAGGTAGCGGATATCTCGTCAATGAGATCCATCATAAAGTCGGATTGCATACCGGTGTTGCCGTCGCTGCCCGTCTCCTCCTTGTCCGCAAGAATGCACATAAGAGTGTGCTCGCTGTCTGCGGAATCAATAATTGCCTTGAGAGCAGGATAAGCGCAAACTCTGTCGTCGTGTCCGTAAGCACCGATCATCGAGCGGTCAAGCCCGACGTCCTTTGCTCTCTGAGAGGGAACAACGCAAAGCTCCGCCGTGAGAAAATCCTCCTCAACGATGCCGTACTTCTCGTGAAGAATGTTCATCGCATTGAGCTTGATAGCACCCTCGTCCTCACCGAGAGGTCTGCTGCCGATGAGAACGTTCAGCTTCTCACCGTCAATAGCCGAGCCGAGAGGCTTCGTGTCCATGCCGTGAGAAAGGTGGGGAAGCAGATCGTTGATGTAGAGAACGGGATCGCTCTCGTCCTCACCGATAACGACGTTGACCGACGAGCCGTCGCACTTTACCACCACACCGTGAATGGCGAGAGGGATAGCGAGCCATTGATACTTGCGAATACCGCCGTAGTAGTGCGTCTTAAGGAAGCACATGCCCTCGTCCTCGTAAAGCGGAACGGGCTTGAGATCGATCCTCGGGGAATCGATGTGAGCGGCGGAAATGCGAATGCCGTTCTCGAGATTTTCACTTCCTATCGTGAAAAGGAAAAGATTCTTGCCTCGATTGTTGTAGTAAAGCTTGTCTCCTACCTTCAGAGCGTCGCCGAGCGAGTACTCACGAAAGCCTGCCGCCTCGGCAATGGCGATCGAAGCGTTTACCGCCTCACGCTCCGTCTTTGCGTCGTCGAGAAATTTCTTGTAATCCTCGGAGAAGTCGTAAGCCGCACCGATAGCCGCCTCGTCCGCCTTCTCGTAAACGGAAGCCTTCTTGTAAAAAAGCTGATCCTTAAGTTCCTTTGTGTCCATAATTTATAATTCCTTTCTGTTGTTTTTCGAAATTTCCGAGCCTTGATATTTAAGAATAAAGCTCGCTGTATTTTTTACGGTATTCGAGCACACGGTCCACGTACTTCCTCGTTTCCTTTACGGGAAGATTGATAAAATCGCCGTCCCCGTAGCCGTTTTCGTCAATGTAATTTTGAAAATTGCCCTCGCCCCAGTTGTACGCCACGAGCGCACGCTCTAAACTTCCGAATTTCGAGGTGAGATACCTGAGATAATACGTCCCGTATTTTATGTTCGTCTCGGGATCGTACAGAAGCGCCGTGAACGCCCTCTCCCCGAGAAGCTCCGCAACGTAGGCATACGTGTCGGGCATGAGCTGCATAAGCCCAATCGCCCCCGCCGAGCTTTTTGCGTCGGGAGTGAAATCGCTCTCCACCTTTATCACCGCAAATATCAGCTCCGCCGGAACGGAATATTCCGCCGAATATTTCTCCACGAGCTCTCGGTAGTCGTCGGGGTATATGAGCTTGTCGATCCCCGTCAGTAAGAGATCTCCGAATATTCCGAGAAGTACGGCGATCACTAAGATGATTATGACCGACCGCATGCTGAAAATGCCCCTCCTGTTCATTCCCGAACGATCCCCTCCTCGCCGAGTATCTCGAGAAGCTGCTCACGCATCTCCTCGGGAATTCCCGTGTTCGTTATGCAATAATCCGAGCTCTCACGGAAAAATTCGTCGCTCGGCTGTGCCTCAAATCGTAGGAGAGCCTCCTCTCGTGATATCCCGTCTCGCTCCGTTATGCGATTCAGCCGAAGCTCCGAATCCGCAAGCACGGAAATAACGAAATCGCACGCCCCGATGAATATTTTCGATGAAAAGAGCACCGGTGCGTCTATTACCGCAGCCTCCTTGCCCTCGTCTATGTAAGCGGTGAGCAGAGCGTTCGTCTCCTCCCAGATGTATTTGTGAGCCGTGGCGTTTAAGCTTTCAAGAGCCTCACGTGAGCCGTCGCCCGAAAAAACGATGGATGCGAGCGCACGCCTGTCAAGTGAGCCGTCCTCTGATATGACCGAAGCCCCGAATTTCCGCTCTATCTCCTCAAGACAGGGAGTGCGGGATGCGACGAGCGTGTGATAAATGCGATCCGTGTCTATGCAGGGTATGCCGAGCTCCTCGAAATATGAGCAGAGCGTGGTCTTGCCCGCACCGCTCGGACCTGTAAGTCCTATGATCTTCATATATACCTCCGAAACCGTCAATTTTTAGATGCCTATACATATTCATCATATATTATAACTCATAATTTCGAAATATGCAAGTTCTTTTCGGCATAAATTTTATAAATCCCTTGAAAAAAAGCCCCATTTGTGATATCATAGAGCTGAAAAAGCATAAAAAACCGATTTTTGATCGCAGCAAAAGAGGTGATACCTTGGAAGGACTCAAAAAAATTCTCGATACGGAGCATATTTCTTATGAAGAAAACGTCAGCGCAAAACGCCTGACCTCCTTTCGCACGGGCGGAAACGTCAGACTTCTCATAACCCCGAAAACGAGACAGGAGCTTGCAAAGACCTTTGAAAGCCTCGAAAATCTCGGTATCAAAAAGCACGTCCTCGGCAAAGGCACGAACGTCCTTTTCTCCGACGACGGCTACGACGGGGCGATAGTGTCTCTCTCGAATTTCAAAAGGATCGCCGTCTGCGGTAAGCGTATCACGGCGGACGCCGGTGCGACTCTGCACGCCGTCGCCGTCGCCGCACAGAAAATGTCTCTTAGCGGATTTGAATTTGCACACGGTATCCCCGGAAGCGTCGGCGGCGCAGTCTATATGAACGCAGGCGCATACGGCTCGGATATCTCCGCCGTCCTCGTCGGATGCGAATGTATGAATGCGGAGAGCGGCGAGATAGTCCGCCTCGATGCCGGCGAGCTTATGCTCGGATACAGATATAGCATTCTTAAGGATGAAAAAAACCTCATCCTCCTCTCCGCCGAATTTCAGCTCAATGGGGGAGATGCGGATGAAATTTATGCGAAAATGGAATATCTCCGCCTGCTCCGCCTCGAAAAGCAGCCCCTCGCCTACCCGAGCGCAGGCAGTACCTTTAAGCGTCCGCAGGGCGACTTTGCAGGCAGACTCATCGAAGCCGCAGGGCTTAAGGGCTATACGGTCGGCGGTGCGGCGGTAAGCGAGAAGCACGCAGGCTTCGTCGTCAATATCGGCAACGCAACCACCGCCGACGTCCTCGCCGTAATAGAGCACGTGAGAGCGACCGTTTATGAAAAATTCGGAGTCGCACTTGAGCCGGAGATAGAATTTATTTAGGAGGCACAAATGTCCTTTTCAAAGCTTGCCCTGCAGGAAATGATAGATAATACACCAGATAAAGCGTGCTGCCGTAAGGCGCTTGCCCTCGGAATGCTTTTCGACGCCGCAACCGACGGCGAGAGCGTCATCACGGATACGGCAGATCCCGAGCTTGCAAAATATTTTGCCGAGGTGATCGCTCGCCGCCTTTCGCTCGATGTGAGCTTGATACCGATAAAAAAGGTGGGCAGGGATTATACCCGAGTCGAGATCCGCTCAAAAAAGCTCGCCGAGTCCGTCGAAAGCCTCGATAGCGACGGCGGAGCGATCTCAAAATATACCGAATTTAAGTGCTCCGCCTGCCGTGCCTGCTTTTTGCGAGGAATATTCGCCGCAAGAGGAAGTTTTACCTTTAAGGAAGGGAATAACCACCTCGAGCTGCGCATACAGCACCCGAAAAGAGCCGAAATGCTGCAAAGCCTTCTCTCCGCCTGCGGAGTCGAGCCAAAGACCGTAGGTCGCAGAAACGCCGTCGGACTCTACTATAAAAAAAGCGATAGGATAGAGGACTTTTTTAACCTTCTGCAGTTGAAATCAACCCTCTTCGTCCTTATGAATACGAGAATTGAGCGTGAGATAGCAATGGACGTCAACCGTGCGGTGAATTGTGAGTCCGCCAATATCCAAAAGAGCGTCGAAAGCTCGCAGGAGCAGATAAAGCTCCTTGAATTTCTGAATGCCGAGGGCGTCCTCGACCGAGTCGATCCCGAGCTGCGTAAGACCGCAATGCTCCGACTTGAAAACCATTCGCTCTCCCTTGCCGAGCTTGCAGCGCTCCACGGGGATAAGAGCATAACGAAAAATACCGTCGGCAGAAGAATAAATAAGCTGACGGAGCTTGCAAGAAAGCTTGCCGAGGAAAAGAAAAATACCTCCGATTAACGGAGGAGAGGGAGGAGCACGTGTCCGATTTCGTACATTTACATCTGCATAGCGAATATAGCCTGCTTGACGGTGCGTGCAGAATAACCGATATACCGAAAAGAGCCCGTGAATGCGGACATACTGCCGTCGCCCTGACCGACCACGGAGTCATGTACGGCGTCCCGTCGTTTCTTACCGCGTGCGAGAGAGAGGGAGTGAAAGGAATCGTCGGATGCGAGGTCTACGTCGCACCGAGATCCCGATTTGAAAGAGGTGCGGGAACGGGACAGCCGAATCACCTCGTCCTGCTCTGTAAAAACGACGAGGGCTATAAAAATCTCATAAAGCTCGTCTCCGCCGGCTTTACCGAGGGCTTTTATTCAAAGCCCCGAGTCGATAACGAATTGCTCCGTAAATACAGCGACGGACTTATCGCACTCTCCGCCTGCCTCTCCGGGAAGATTTCAAGATCTCTCCGCTCGGGCGATCACGAGGCGGCAAGAGCCGCCGCCCTTGAATACGCCGATATCTTCGGTAAGGATAATTTTTATATCGAGCTCCAAAATCACGGGCTCGAGGAGCAAAAGCAGTTAATTCCCGAGCTTGTGGAGCTTGCAAGAGAATGCTCGCTGCCCATCGTCGCCACGAACGACTGCCACTACCTGCGCAGGAGCGACGCCGATACGCAGGCAATACTTACCTGTATACAAATGAACCGAACCATATCCGAGGGCAGACCTCTCGGATTTGAAACGGACGAGCTGTACTATAAGGACACCGGGGAAATGTCAATGCTCTTCTCGCAATATCCCGAGGCGGTAGAGAATACCGTGAAAATTGCGGAACGCTGTAGCCTCACCCTGCAAAAGAGCAAGGTCGCATTGCCGAGCTACCCCGTCCCCGGAGGGAAGAACGCCTCCGATTACCTGCGCTCCCTCGTCCTCTCGGGACTTGAAAAAAGGGAGCGGAACGGCACGATCAAATACGCCGAGCATACGAGGGAGGAGTACCTGCAGAGAATAGATTACGAGCTCTCCACGATAGAAAATATGGGATATTCGGACTATTTTCTGATAGTCTGGGACTACGTCGCCTTCGCACGCTCGAAAAATATCCCCACAGGCCCCGGCAGAGGCTCGGGAGCTGGAAGCCTCGTCGCATACCTGCTCCGCATTACCGACGTCGATCCCATACGGCTCGGATTGCTCTTTGAGCGATTTTTGAACCCCGAGCGTGTCAGTATGCCCGATATAGATATGGACTTTTGCTATAACCGACGGGACGAGGTCATCGAGTACGTCAAGGAAAAATACGGCTCTGATCACGTCTCGCAGATAGTAACCTTCGGAACTCTCGCCGCCAAGGCGGCAATAAGGGACGTCGGACGTGCCGTGGGTATGAGCTATTCCGATACCGACGCCGTCGTCGCCGCATTGCCGAGAGTGCAGGGAATAACGCTCGAGGACGCTATGCTCGATCCCGATTTTTCAAGAGTATACGAGCAAAGCGAGGAAAACCGACGCCTCATCGACATAGCAAGAGCACTTGAGGGTATGCCGAGAAACGTCTCCATCCACGCCGCAGGAATCGTAATAACGGATAAGCCCCTCTCGGAGTACGTTCCCACGTCCCTGAGTAACGGCGTCCCGATAACGCAGTACGATATGGACGCCATATCGGAAATGGGACTGCTTAAATTCGACTTTCTTGCCCTGAGATACCTGACCATAATCGACGACGCCGCACGCCAAATAGCCGAAACCGTCCCCGACTTCGATATCGAAGCCGTCCCCCTCGACGATGAGCGAACCTTCGCACTTCTCTCCTCGGGCGCAACGGAGGGAGTTTTCCAGCTTGAAAGTGCGGGAATGCGACAGTTCCTCACCCAAATGAAGCCCGCCTCGCTCGAGGATATCGTGCTTGCAATATCCCTCTACCGCCCCGGACCTATGGATTCGATACCGAAATTTCTCGAATACCGAGCCCACCCCGAGAGGATCACCTATCCCCTCGAAATGCTCCGCAGCGTCCTCGAATCCACCTCGGGAATAGTGGTCTATCAGGAGCAGGTGATGAGCATCTTCCGCACCGTCGCAGGCTATACCCTCGGACATGCGGACGTCGTCCGCCGTGCGATGAGTAAGAAAAAGCATTCCGTCCTCGAGGCGGAAAGGGAAGGATTTATAAAGGGAGCAGGCGAGCGAGGAGTCGACCGTGAGAGAGCGGAAAGGCTCTTTGACGATATGACGAGCTTCGCAAATTACGCCTTTAATAAAAGCCACGCCGCCGCCTACGCCGTACTCTCCTACCGAACGGCATACCTCAAAGCGCACTACCCGAGAGAATATTTTGCGGCATTGCTCACCTCCGTCCTCGGAAATATGCCCAAGATCGCACAGTATATCTCCGATTGCGAGAGGATCGGCATCGGCGTCCTGCCCCCCGACGTCAATAAGAGCGATATGAACTTCCACGTCAGCGATGGCAATATCCGCTTCGGACTCCTCGCCGTGAAAAATATAGGAAAGGGCTTCGTCGAAGCCGTGATTTCCGAACGAAAAATCCGCCCGTTCACCTCGCCCGACGACTTCATCGAGCGAATGAGCGAGCACGAAATCAATAAAAAAGCCATCGAATCCCTCATCAAAAGCGGGGCGCTCGACAGGCTCGGAAAAAAACGCAGCCAGATGCTCGCAACATACGAAAAAACGGTCGACAGCGCAACGCAAAAACGAGGCTCGAACGTCGCAGGACAGCTTGACTTTTTCTCGATCTCGCAGGGGCTCGACCGCACCCTCGCCGCAGAATACCCCGATATCGACGAAATACCGCTCCACGTGCGGCTCGCACAGGAAAAAGAGGCGACGGGACTCTACTTTTCGGGGCATCCGCTCGACCCGTACAGCGAGCATATCGGCAGCCTGAAATACACGAAAATTTCAGACCTCGAAGCCTCGCAAACCCTTGAAAATCAAGGCTTTACGGTGGTTGGGACGGTGAGAGAAATAACGGTGAAAACGACGAAAAGGGGTGAGAGGATGGCGTTCTTCACGCTCGAGGATCGCACCTCAAGCATTGAGTGCATAGCGTTCTCAAGGACGTTTTCACGCATCTCGCAAACGCTCGAAAGGGACGCCGCCGTCGCCGTCAGAGGCACTCTGCAGACACGAGAGGAGAATATCAAAATAATCGTCTCCGACGTCGAAAGACTTAAGCGAAACGGTGATTTTGAAAAAGGTGAAAAACGCCCCGAACCCTTGATAAATAAGGGCTCGAGCAGTATCGGCGGCGTAAGGGATAAGCCGAAAACGCTCTACCTCCGAGTCAAAAAAATCAATAGCGAGGAGGCGCAAAAGGTCAAAAATCTCGTCGAAATTTTCGAGGGCGCAACCCCCGTCGTGTTCTACGACAGCTCGACGAAGCAGTACCTGCAGAGCGGTCTTTGTGCCGACGTAACGGACTATACGATGAGGCAATTTTCCGCAATTTTGGGCGAAAATAACGTCGTTCTCAAGTGAATTTTCCCCAAAATTTCACCCCCGATTTAACACTTTCGCAACACCTTTGTAACACTTTCGTAACACAATTTTTCCTGATTTTAACAAAAAATCGTCCCCCGAGCACCCTCGGGGGACTTTTCCTATTCGGTTATTGTGATC
>CAZONA010000029.1:0-13013 GCA_964581025.1 uncultured Lachnospiraceae bacterium | reverse complement strand
CAATTTTATTCACCACGAGCGATTCATTCGATACAGGTGGAGCGATCATATTTACGACAAAAAGGGGGGGCGAGCCCCCTTTTGAGATGGTTATTTAATTGGTTCAATCTGCGCCGAGGATCTGACGGGCGACGTGGATGCCGCTGGCGGAGGCGTGGGAGAGCGAATGGGTAATGCCGCTTCCGTCGCCGATTATATAGAGTCCTTTATGGACGGTTTCAAGATTTTCATCGACGGCAACTTCCATATTATAGAATTTAACCTCGACGCCGTAGAGCAGCGTATCGTCGTTCGCCGTTCCGGGTGCGATCTTATCAAGTGCGTATATCATTTCGATAATTCCGTCAAGTATTCTCTTAGGCAAGACGAGTGAGAGGTCTCCGGGGGTTGCGGCAAGCGTGGGCACGACGGTGCTCTCCTCGATCCTTTTTGCGTTACTTCTTCTTCCTCTCGTCAGATCTCCGAATCTCTGGACGATAACTCCGCCGCCGAGCATATTCGAAAGCCTTGCGATGCTCTCGCCGTAGCCGTTTGAGTCCTCGAACGGCTCGGAAAAATGCTTGGAAACGAGCAGGGCGAAGTTAGTATTATCCGTTTGAAGTGCGGGATCCTCATAGGAATGTCCGTTGACGGTTACGATACCGTTCGTATTTTCGTTAACGACCATGCCCTTGGGATTCATACAGAAGGTACGGACATTATCCTCAAACTTTTCAGTTCTGTAAACGATCTTACTCTCATAAAGCTCGTCGGTGAGGTGGGAGAACACGACTGCCGGAAGCTCGACACGGACGCCGATATCGACTCGGTTGGATTTTTTCTCAAGTCCGAGCTCATTACAGATGCCCTCAAGCCATTTCGAGCCGACACGTCCGACGGAGACGACGCACTTATCGCACTCATAGCTCTCGCCCCTTGCGACAACTCTGTATCCTCCGTCGATTATCTCGATATCCGTAACGGGGGTATTGAAATAGAAGTCCACGCTCTCGGACAGCTCGGCATAGAGATTCTCGAGGACGACGTAATTTATATCCGTTCCGAGATGTCTTACCGACGCATCGAGCAGGTAGAGCTTATTTTCGAGGCAGAGCTTCTTGAATTTTGAATTTGCGGTGCTGTAAAGCTTCGTTCCCTCTCCGCCGTGAGCCATATTTATCTCGTCGACGTAATGCATAAGCTCGAGCGCACGGGCTTTGCCGATATGCTCGTGGAGCGTTCCGCCGAAGCTGTTCGTAATATTATATTTTCCGTCCGAAAAAGCGCCTGCACCGCCGAAGCCGCTCATTATGGAGCAGGTCTTACAGCCGATACAGCTCTTTATCTTCTTTCCGTCGATGGGGCAGTGGCGTTTACCGAGCTCATTTCCCTCCTCGAAAACGGCGATCTTAAGATCTTTATTTTTTTGTACAAGCTCGTAGGCGGTGAAAATTCCGCCCGGTCCTGCGCCTATTATTATAACGTCGTATTTCATTTTTACAACTCCTTTTATCCGAAAAGCAGATGCGACCGCGGATCAAAATCCACGGTCGCATATCGTTCAGATTTTTATTTCCATATCATTTTATATCAAAACCGCCTCTTTGTCAATAGCTTTGCTACAATTTAATACTTTATTAATATTTTTTCAAAGTATTATGCAGATAAGCCCGCTCGAGCCCTCGTTGATTATTCGCTCGAGGGTTTCGGAAAGCTTTGCTCTCGAGTCGTCGGGAATGTGCTCGAGCTTGGTATGCAAGCCCTCGTTTATCAGCTCGTAAAGGCTCTTGCCGAAGATATTCGACTCCCAGATCCTTGCCGGATCCTCCTCAAATTCCTCAAGCAGATATTTCACGAGGTCCTCGCTCTGCGCCTCGCTTCCGACCATCGGATTTATTTCGGTTTCGATATTCGCACGAATGAGGTGTATGGATTCCGCACCTGCACGGAGCTTGACGCCGTAGCCGCCGGAGCGTTTCACTATCTCGGGTACCTCAAGGCGGAGCTTTGCGACGTCGGGCATTATTATCCCGTACCCCTTTTCTTCTGCGTCGGCGAGAGCCTCGGAGATTCTCTCAAGCTCGCCCTTCTTTTTCGAATATTCCTCAAGTATACGGACGAGCTGCTCCTCACGGGAAATATCAAAGCCCGTCAGCTCGCTTACCGTTTTGAAATACAGCTCCCTCGGGCATTCGATCCCGATAAGTGCTCTGCCGCTTCCGTAATCTATGTCCTCAAAGGCGACTCTCTCGGCGTACTCGTTGTTTTCGACGGGCGAAAACGCCCCTCTGACGCTTCCGACGCTCCCGGCACTCTGTGCGCACCTGCAAACGCTCTCAAAGAGGGAGCGTCTTATCGGGTGCGTGGGCTCGAGTGCCTCCATCCATTCGGGAAATCTCACTCGCACCTCGGTTACGGGAAATTCGGCGAGCACCATTCGGAGAATATTTTTGATATCCTCGCTGTCGATCTCAAGGCAATTTACAAGTGCCACGGGTGCGCCGTATTTTTCTTCAAGCTCCTCACCGAGTGCGATGGAACGAGGATCGGTGGGGGTTGCGGAATTGAGTATCAAGGCAAAGGGCTTTCCCATCGCTCGCAGCTCCCTGACCACTCGCTCCTCCGCATCCACGTAGCTTGCACGAGGGATCTCGCCGATCGTGCCGTCCGTGGTTACGAGCATTCCGATCGTCGAATGCTCGCCGATGACCTTTCTCGTGCCCAGCTCCGCCGCCTCGACGAACGGCATAGGCTCGCTCTGCCAAGGCGTCCTGACCATTCTCGCCTGCCCGTCCTCAAGCGTTCCGAGGGCGTCGGGGACGATGTAGCCGACGCAGTCGATCATTTTGACTCGCATTCTCTCCCCCTCGCTCATCTCAACGCCGACGGCGGTATCGGGTATGAATTTCGGCTCGGTCGTCATTACCGTTTTGCCTCCCGCACTCTGCGGAAGCTCGTCTCTCGCTCGCTCTCTGTCGTAGCCCTCTCCGATATTCGGCAATATCACCGTTTCCATAAAGCGTTTTATAAACGTGGATTTTCCGCTTCTCACGGGTCCCACGACGCCGATATAGATATCGCCGCCCGTTCGCTCTGCGATATCTCTGTAAATAGTATGCTCGCTCATATACAACCTCCGCATTTTTCTTCGGTTAAATATATGAGCGAGCACTCGTTATTAGAACATTATTTATTTTGCTTCGTATTTACGGTCGCAAGTGCGCCGTGTGCGATGACATCGGAAACGTCCTCGCCCCGTGCAAGTCTTTTGCGAACGGCGGTGGAGCTTATCTCCCTCGCACCCTCGTCGCAGGGCAAAAACACGGTTTGGATATTCGGGTTTCTCTGCGTATTGAATCTCGCCATCTCGGTCTCGTACCTGTAATCGTTCTCATCCCTCAGTCCCTTGACAATGGCGCACGCACCGAGCCTACGCGCAAGGTCGGCGAGCATTCCGCCGTCGAAGATGACCTCGACGTTCGGTATATGGGCGCAGGAGGCTTTAGCTATTTCGGTACGCTCCGCCTCGGAGAAGGTATATTTCTTCTTATCGTTTATCATTACCGCAACGTAGACCTTATCGAAAAGAGTTGCGGCTCGCTCGATGATATTTATATGTCCGAGCGTCATGGGATCAAAGCTGCCCGGGACTATTGCCGTTTTCATTTATCCGTCTCCTTTACTTTCATAATGCGTATTCTTGCTATGCCATGCTTCATTACCCTGACGTTCTCAAGTCTTGCTTCGTTTCGCTCGCAGAGCACGTCCTCTCTGTCGCTCTCGCAGACGATGAGTGCGCCCGGGGCGAGCAGGTCGTTATCAAGCAATCCCGACACCGCTCTGTCTATAAGATCCGTTGCGTAGGGCGGATCGAGAAAGACTATATCGAATTTTTCGGCGGCGTGGGCAAGGTATGCAAGAAAATCGGATTGCAGGACGGTGCATTTGCCGTCGAGTCGGCATTTTGCGACGTTCGAGCGTATTATCCTCACCGCTCCGCTATCGTTATCGACGAGGACGGCAGATTCCGCTCCCCTGCTTGCCGCTTCAAGCCCGAGCTGTCCCGAGCCTGCGAAAAGGTCGAGGACACGTGCGCCCACTATTTCATATCCCAAGGAGGAGAAGAGCGCTTCCTTTGCTCTCTCGCTCGTGGGGCGAGTGTGATCACCCTCGGGAGAGGTCAGTCTTGCGCCTCTTGCGCTTCCCGTGATTATTCTCATTTCAGTTTCCTCCGTGATAGTATTCCCAAACGCTCCTTGCGTCCGTCCTGCTTATTCCGCCGACTGCGATGAGCTCCTCCTCGCTTGCCGCCTTTATTGCGCCAAGCGTGCCGAAACGGGACAGGAGCTTCTTCGCCTTCGCCGCACCGATGCCCTTTATTTTTTCAAGGGACGAGGTTCTGACCGTCTTGGATTTTGCGTTGCTCATTTTGGAGACGGTATATCTGTGTACCTCCTCCTGTATTCTGTATATCAATCCGTAGACCGCCTGCTCCCTTGCGACGCTTATCTCGGCGTCCGCAGTACAGAGTGCACGAGTCTTGTGAAAATCGTCCTTGACCATTCCGAACACGGGTATATCGAGCTCGAGCTCGCAAAGCACCGACTGTACCGTTGCGACGTGCGTGCGTCCGCCGTCGAGCAAAATCAGGTCGGGGTATTCACTCATCGAGCCTCTCTCGTCCGAAAGGTGCGAGAGCCTGCGGCGGAGCGTTTCACGCATGCACGCATAGTCGTCCGTGCCCTCGACGTCCCGAATGTTAAAGCTCCGGTAGTCGCTTTTTTGCGGTTTTCCGCCCACGTAGACGACCATTCCGCCCGTCTTATGCTCCGCACCGATATTCGAAATATCGTATGCCTCTATCCTCTCGGGGATCAGCTCAAGCTCAAGTATTTCGGCAAGGCGGCGGAGGGTGGAATCGTCCTTCTCGCTCTCCCTTGCATACGCCTGCGCCTTTTCCCTTGCGTTTGCGAGCACCATTTCGCAGAGCTTTTTCATCTCCGTGCGCTTGGGCGTCCAAAGGGTTACCTTAGCACCACATCTTTGCGTGAGAAAATCGGCGAGCAATTCCTCCTCCGTTTCGACGCTCGGATCGAGCACGAGCCTTTTGGGCACGGAATCGGTATTCGTATAGTATTCGACGAGAAATGCGGTGAGGGAGGGGGGATCAAGTATCTTATCCGCACCGAAGATATATTCGTTCTTCGAGCCGAGGACGCCGGATCTGACCGAATAGATCGACAGACACGAGCAGAGCTCCTCGGTATACAATGCGACGACGTCGTACTCGGCGTCGGGCGAATCGACGACCTTCTGCCTTTCCTTTATCTTTTCAAGCGCACGAATGGTATCACGGCATTTGATCGCCGCCTCGTAGTGCTCCGATTCGGAATATTCGTACATCTGCCTCTCAAGGGATGCGGTCGCCGCTGCGGTGTTTCCACGCAAAATATCCGCCGCACACGCAATGAGCGCACGGTATTCCTCTGCGCTGATGTGCCCCATACAAATTCCGCAGCACTGCTTCATCTGATAGTAAAGGCATTCCCTGCCCTTGCCGATATCTCGCGGAAATTTCAGCTTACAGGTGGGTATTCCGAGGGTTTTATTGAGCAGTGCCATTATCTCGTAGGCGGTATTTGCGGACGAAAACGGTCCGAAATACCTTGCCCTGTCCGCAAGCCGCTTTCTCGTCATAACGATACGGGGGTACTCGCCCTCGGTTATTTTTATATAAGGATACGTTTTCGAATCCTTCAGTCTTATATTATATCTCGGGGTGTACTGCTTGATAAGTGAATTTTCAAGCGAGAGCGCTTCCATCTCCGTATCGCACAGTATATAGTCGAATTCGAACACGGAGGCGACCATTTTCTCGGTCTTGAGATTTTTCTCTCCGTTTCTGAAATATTGGGAAACTCGGTTCTTCAGCTTTGCGGATTTCCCGACGTATATCACCTTTCCCGAGCGGTCGCGCATAATATACACGCCCGGGCAAAGCGGCAGCTCGTTCGCTCTCTCGAGCAGCTCGGCTCTCGTCGCCATATTATGCCTCCCTTCACAGAGTAAACAGGGGCTGCAGCGTCAGCCCAGCCCCCAAAATTTTTGATTTACACGCAATCGGAGCTCTTACTCCTCAAAGCCTCTCTCGACAAGCTCCGTAAGTCCTGCGATCGCCTGCTCCTCGTCCTGACCGTCCGCCACGAGCACGATGGTCATTCCCTTGGCTATGCCCAGAGAAAGAACTCCCAAGAGGCTTTTTGCATTAACTCTTCGGTCATCCTTGTCAACCCAGATGGTGCAGTTATAGGTGTTAGCCTTCTGGATAAAAAAGGTTGCAGGTCTTGCATGAAGTCCTATTGCATTTGAAATCTTGACCTCTTTTGTAATCATAATAACGCTCCTAATTTACTCAAATCAAAGCAATTGTTGAAATTGCACAGTTTCATAAGTATATTATAACAAGATAGGAAGATAAAATCAAGAAAAAGTATTCGTTCACTTGCATAAACTTTTTGAATTTTTGGCGTGATTTTTAACAATTTTGCACATTTTTGCGCAAAATGCGACGCTCGGCGACGGTTTTCACTCCGTGCGCCTTCGTCAAAATGCCACCGCCTCTTCCGTTTTCATTATTATAATATGCCGCAGGAGCGCACTTTGTCTGCGACTTTTTTCGAGGATATATTTCCACATTTTTTGCCTATATTTAAGATTTATTAATATTCTGTTAACGGAAAAGTTACAATTATAGATTATAATGCTAATATCATTACATCTCGGAGGGACTATGTTCGGAGGCAACGAGTATTGGTGGATGGGAGCTTTGATTTTTTTGCTCTTCGTCGCAATCAACATAACGGTCTTTTTACTGCGAAACAAGCCGAGGGTGAGCTACGCTCTCGCCTACGGAATAGCGGTGTTTTTATTGATATACAAGGTCGGCGAGAATATTTATTGGCAGTCGATGGGCAAGAATATGAATTTCCCCGTCGAGTTCTCCGCTCTGAGCTATCTGCTCTTTGCCGTATTCACCGTTTTCAAGATCAAAAAAGCCGACGAATTTGCCGTCTTTGCGGCGATACTTGCAGGCTTCGTTTATTCGGGGGCGTTTGCGGTCTTTCCCGATCTTTTCGTACCCGGGGGCAAAATATCGTACTGGATAGCGATAGCACTGCTCAATCACCATCTGCTCTATTTCGGGGGCATGCTGATGCTCGCAAACGTGCGAAAATACAGGATTTGCGATTGCTATCTTCAATTTCTCGGGATCGGTGCGCTCGTGGGCTATTCGTGGGCGATACATCTTTTCACAAATTATTCTGCGGAGATGGGCAAGCCCATCATAATTCAGATCACGGAGGGCTCGATTCTCTACCGAGTATTCCCTGCCGAGAGCGTGAGCGGCGGGCTCGTCGTGCTGTATTACGTATGCGCCGTTTTGATGATACTTATACTTCTTGCGCTTTTCTATCTGATAAATCGCAAGTGCGTGCGGCGTCGTGTCGCCGCAGGGCTTCCCGAGGATGCGACCGAACTATAAAAAACGTACCGAGACTTATCTCGGTACGCTTTTTATTTTTATTATTTTTCGGTGATGCTCATTACCCTTATTACCGTTTCGATATGCTCCGAGGTAACGCAGAGCTCATCGTTCGCCGTGAGATAGGTCGTTCCGTTGAGCAAAAAGCCCTCCGAGGTCATCTTGCCCTTTACGGTGATATATCCGACGGCGGAATAGTAGGAGGTATTATAAATGGTCTCCTCCTCAAGTGCCGGAAAATATATCTTCGCTCCGTTCTTATTATATGCTCCGACGGCGGGGACGTGCTGCTGTATTCCGTCAAGCACGCCGAGGCGAACGCCGTTCGATTTTATTCTGAACGTATCGCCCGTTTTGAAATATTTAAGGGACGTTCCGCTGACCTCGCCGACCTTGAAATGTATTACGTACTCCTTGAGCGTGGCGTCGACCGACACCTCCTCGAGCGTGAGATATCTGTAAACGACGCTGACGATGCACACTATCACCAAAAGGATCAGAAACGCATCTATTGCGTTGAATTTGCCTTTTCTTCTGCTTTCTCCGTTCATAGCGTCCTCCTTACTTTATTTCCTCAAGCTCGACGCAGCAACCGCTGCCCACAAAGCCCGAAAGTCTTATATCAAGCGTCGTGCCGACTGCGATACGCTGACCGTTTACCTCATAGCCGACGCCGCTCTCAAAGGTTGCCTTCACCGTTACGGTGATATAGACGTCGCTCTTGCCCTCAATGGTTTTTTGAGTCATCTCGGACGAGTCCTCGACGTATTCCCAGACCGACGCATCACGGACGTTGACCGCCTCCACGTTGCCTATCGAATATTCCGTTGAGGAATTCATTACCGACATACCCTTTTTGATATTATCCTTGATGTTTACGTCGTTATCTATGCCCGTGAGCTTGACGACGTAGCGTATATTTACGTCCCTTACGTCGTTCGTTGTGAACCAATGGAAGGGATCGACGAGTCTGAATACTCCGAAGGCAAGTGCGAGGATCACGATGATTATGACCGCATCCGCCACGTTGAAGCTCCCTCTCTTCTTTTCCGAGACGTTTATATTATTCTCCATAAATTCCTCCTATATGATTTCGAGCTCGACGCTCTTTGCGTTATTTGAAATGCCTGCGAGCTCCTTTTTGCGTTCCTTTTCGTTTATCCTTGCGAGTGCGACGGTGAGTGCCGCAACCGCCCAGAAGATAAGAAAGACTCTGTAATCGTACCAGATGTGGTCGGTGATTCCCATAACGAGCGCACCGACGATTCCCGAAAGCCCTGCGGAGATCATTATTCTCGTTTTACTGCCTCGCTTCAGCTCCGACACCTCCGAGGAGCATATCTGAAGGAGCATTACGAGGATCAGGGCAAGCACCACCGTGCCGACGATGCCAAGCTCGAGCAATATCTGCAAATACAGGCTGCCCGAATGGGACACGCTCTCCGTTCCCGAAACGGCGTAAAGGATATATGCGCTCTTGAACGCCTCCTCGCCCACGCCGACGCCCGAAAGAAGGTGGTCGCCTATCATACGGAGCACTCCCTGCCACGTATTGAGCCGATAGAGCACCGAGCTGTCCGAGACGGTTACTATATTTGCAAGCCTTCTTACGAAGCTATCGGGCACGAGCACGCTCCAAGCGGGCGCACTTGCCGCCGCACCGACTGCGAGCCAGACGGCTCTCGAATCACAGGAAAGCAGGAAGCAGACGAATGCGACGAGCATTCCGAGCCACGCTCCGAGCGACCAGGTCATTACGATGCACCCGAAGATCGCAAGCGAGCAGACGGCGTACCAGAGCTTTCTTCCGAAGCCTCTTGAGACCATCGCCTCGCCGAGTGCTATCGGGAAAACTATTACGAGGTATGCGCCGAGCATATTCGGATTTCCGAGGAATGCGCTGATGCTCGCTCCGAGATCCGAAAAGACCGACATATCCGCCCAAAGCTTATCGAGTATTCCGTCCTCGAACACGCCGAGCATTGCGACGATACCCGTTGAGATGACGATGAGCTTAAGTCCTCTGTATATCCAAGTCTTGCGTATATACGAATTTACTATTAGGAAATAGACCGTCAAAAAGCCGAAATAGATTATCGCCGTTTTGAAGGACTCCGCACCGCCGCCCGTGCATATTCCGCCGAACAGTAGGAGAAGTGCGAAGATTGCGACGAGAACGTCGACGAGCGTGAGTCGAAGCACTCTCTTGCCCCGAAGGAGCTTTGAGATGTAGCCGGCAAGCGTAATGCATATAAGTGCCATGACCGCAAGGGACGGACGCTCGAATATACTTGTAAAGGGTATTGCGACGAGCGTTGCCATGATTCCGAGCTCGGGGAAGCACATTATCGCCGTGATTATCGCAAGCATCAGGGCGAGGGCTATGATATAGATGGGGCTGACGAGATAGGTGAGCATTCCGAGCACTCCCGAAAGTGCGAGCACGACGGGATAGCCGACGCCCTCGCCGTTCTCCGTGCCCTCAAATCTCGATTCGTCGACGCTGAGCACGGTATTCATCACGTATCCCGACGTCCTGCCCTCAAGCAGTGCCGGACCGAGCCGTTTATTCGACACGAGCAACGGTATCGCAAGCAGGGCGATCATAACGCCCGTTACGATATTCACCCACATTATATCGGAGACGAGGAAGTATTTGAGCATTGCCGTGAAGGTCGTGAGAAATGCGAACACGAAGAGGAACACGCCCCACACTCTGACTCTCGAATTTACGATCCTGTCGGAGAGCCCCGTTATTATGCGTGAGATGAGGCTGCTTTCGTAAATTCCGGCAACACTCTGACGTGCTCTGCCCGTGCGTTTCTCTCCACCGCTGCGCTTTCTGTGCAAAAGTCGGCGAATCGCACCCCTCTCCCAGCTCTCGTTGAGCCTTGCGTAGAGTGAATTGAAGAAGTGTCCTGCGATACTGCTCTTATACGCTCTCTCAAAGCCGTCCGAGATGCGAAACAGTGCGCCGAGCAGGATTCCGGGATTTTTCTCCCGTCGTCCCCCTCTTCTGCGCCGCTTTCCCTGAGAAAAGATCTCCTCGTCGTGCGTGCGCTTCGTTTTTTCTTTATTTTTCAACTGTGTCCCCCCTTTTTCATTTGGGTTGTTGATCAAGCAGATCCGGTCTTTTTTCTCTCGTTACCTCAAGGGACCTCTCCGCTCTCCATTTATCTATCATTTGGTGGTTGCCCGAGATCAGAACGTCGGGCACCTTTTTGCCGTGAAATTCGTAGGGGCGAGTGTATTGCGGATATTCGAGCGCTCCGCACGATATGCTCTCGTCCTCGTAGCATTTTTTGTCGGGCAAAACGCCCTCGCAGGTCCGTGCGATGCAATCGACGAGCACGCACGCCGGCAGCTCGCCGCCCGTGAGAACGTAGTCGCCGATCGAAATCTCCTCGTCGACTATTTCTTCAAGGACTCTTGCGTCAATGCCCTCGTAGTGTCCGCAAAGCAGAATGAGGCTCTCGTATTCGGAAAGCTCCTGCGCTCTTTTCTGCGTCAGCACCCTGCCCTGTGGGCTCATATAGATGACGTGGGACTTTACCCCCTCGCCAAGCTCCTTGCGTATCTCCCCCTTAACGTGCTCGCAGCAATCGTAAACCGGAGGTGCCATCATAAGCATTCCGAAGCCTCCGCCGTAGGGCGTATCGTCGACACGGTTGTGCTTATTATTCGCAAAGTCCCTTATATCGTGCGTGTGGACGGAGATATATCCGTTCCTTCTCGCACGTCCTATAATGCTCTCGCCGAGCACGCCGTCGACAAGCTCGGGAAAAAGCGTCATAATATCAAATCTTATCATATTCAGTCAAGCATTCCCTCAATGAGCGAAACGAATACCCCTCGCTCGAGGTCGATCTCCTTAATGAATTCGGGAACGGCGGGAATGAGCCTCTTGCCGTTCGGCGTGTCAAGCTCGTAAAGGTCGCTCGCACCGAGGTTTAGAACGTCGGTGAGCGTTCCGAGCGTTCTGCCGCTCTCCTTGTCTATCACGGGAAGTCCGATCAGGTCGGCGATGAAATGCTCCCCCTCGTCGAGCGGAAGCTCGTCCCTGTCGGCGTAAAGCACTCTGCCCTTAAGGCTCTCAGCCTGCTCGACGGTGTTCACGCCCTCAAGCTGTGCGAGCACCGCACCCTTGTGGAGCGAGGCGTGAAGCAGACGCATTTTCCTGTACCCCTCGCCGTTTGCAAGGTATACGAAATCGAGCGACGCAAGATCGGAGGGGGTGTTACACCACGACTCTATCTTAAGTGCTCCTCGCACTCCGTGTGTATTTACTATTTTTCCGCATTCGAGATATTTTTGCGACGAACTCATAGACCTCTCCGAAAATCATTTATTTTATAGTTGGCATATCTATTCATAATATTATATCATACCCTTGCCGATTTTGCAAGAAAAAGATGATATTTTTGCGACTTTTTGCGTCATTTTCGGTGTGGGCGAGGAGATTTTTGCGAAAAAAATGTGTAAATTTTTCTTGAACGGGCAAAAAAGGTGAAAATACTATTGAAAAATCAGCGAAAATAATGTATAATAGTTAAGTTAATAATATTCGGAGGTAACGAAAATGTTAAATTATTTGGCTTATTTGGCAGATGCGGACACGACGACGTCGATATGGTCCTCGCTCTTCCCTCTCCTTTTGCTCGTTCTTATGTTCGTTGCAATGTACTTCCTCACCATCAGACCTCAGAAGAAGGCGGAGAAGGAAGCGAACGAGATGAGAAACAATCTTGAGATCGGCGACGAGATAACCACCATCGGCGGCATTATCGGCAGAATCGTCAGCATCAAGGAGGAGACCTGCGTTATCGAAACGAGCAGGGACGGCACGAAGATCCGTATTCTCAAGGCAGCTATCCGTAACGTTGACGTAAAGGCTGAGGACGCTCAGTAATTCCGTCATATATTCCCCATATTGTGAATATGCTTGATTGAAGCTTTATCACTCGGAGGAATCTATGGCAAGTAAAAAAACAAAACGCAAGACCGCCGTACACGGTTCGGCAAACGGTGATACACCGAAAAAAAGAGTGCTCCGCGCATCTGCGCTCGGATTTTTTATCTCTCTTGCTTTCGGAATCGTCCTTTTGCTCTCGGGTACGGCGGTCGCACTTTATTCGGGCGATCCTTCGGCATTCACGGAGCCCGTGGGATATACGGCTCTCTATACTACGGCGTTGCTCGGCGGAGCAATATGCCCCGTTCTCGATAAATCCTCGCCCTATCTCGTCTGCGCCGCCTCGAGCGGCGGTGCGGTGCTCGTGCATTGCCTTGCGGCACTCGCACTTCCCCATTCGCTCGCCTCGGGAATGGAGCTCACGACGCAGATCGCAATGCGAGCGGCGTACCTCGCCGCCTCGTTCGTCGGATGTACCGTCGCCCTCAAGCTCGGACATAGCTCCAAACGGAAGAAAAAGAAGAGATATTCGAGGTAGGGGTGCGGAATTTAACATCCGCACTCTGCTTTTAATCAAAC
>CAZONA010000028.1:0-13914 GCA_964581025.1 uncultured Lachnospiraceae bacterium | reverse complement strand
AGGGTCGGCTCGTACTTTGAAAAGACCTACAAGGTAACCCTCTACGACCAGTGCCGGCTTGCATGGAATAAGACGAGCAGTAATATTCGCTACCTTGGAAACGAGGGTGCGAAGCTCAATACGAGCGTAATTCTTACAAGAAATGACGATGTGGCATATCCCGACGGTGCTCAGCTGTACGTGTTCTCCGGAACGGGCGACGCTCCTACGTATCCTTGTAAGTCGTCCAAATTCCAGATCGTATCTTCGGAAACCCCCGATGGAAGCAAAACAGTTTACACTGTTGAATATACAAGGGACGACAATGGCAACATAACGGGAGCTTCTATCATATTCGGAGCAGGCGTAACCGACGAATCCAAGTGGAAAATTGCTTGGGCAGTAAAAACGACAAACGATCAGGGTAAATCCGAGTACGAAATCGTATCCGAAATGTGGGATATCAGGGCAGTTCCCGCTTGGAACATAGACGGCACAAATCCCAAGATAAACGATGAATACGTATTCAAAACAGATTCCTTTACCGATACTGACGGGTGGCATTTACACAAAGAAAGCAATTGTAAGGACAGCACAAAAGGTGCTCACGAAACAATTGAACACAATTTGGTGCTTTTGAATGATTATGTATTTACAGATAGACAGTATTTCGGATTGAAAAATAGCACACTTTACGGAAATCTTTTCACTCTTGATGTTAGAAACGGAAGAAATAACTCTACCGGAATAGTGGAGCTTGTTAATTCTACTCTTAAGGATACTAAGGTTATAGCTGCCGAATATACCGAAACGAATGATGCGTGGTATAAAATGGGATTGGTAGGAATTTGTCATGTATATGACAAGCACTATAGTGCCGCAGCTGTCAGAACATACGACGGAGCGTCCACTATAAGCAATTGTTATATTTCCGGTGCTCGTGCTCCGCTCAGAGTTGAAGCCAGCGGTACAACTCTTAATGATGTAGTTCTCTTCGGCGGTGCGTATGCAAATCTTAATATCGAAAATGCTATAACGGTAAATCTTAACAATGTCGTTACGGTTAATCAGTATAAATATTATAAAAATGACGGAACAACAGCGACAAATGATGCTATGTTTGGTTGCGGAATAATGGTTGCAAATGCAACAAGTACAGCAACTCTAAACATAGATGGTGAATATGGATTACAACAATTCAATTTTATCGGATGTAGCGATGATGAAAAAAAGTGGATTTATGATGAAGATAACTGGGGAGATGTTACGGTAAAGGATTTGATTAATGGTAGAAATACCACCTACTCTGATCTTTTAAAGTATCTTGTATATAGCTACGACGACACAGATTACTTTGCCGCTAATATTATTGAATCAAAAGTTGATAACGATAGTCAAGGCGGAGATAATGTTAATATCACAATTAACGGATCGAAAAATTTACCGAGTTATTGTAAGAAAGAGAGCTATAATACCACGGTTAATGGTTGGATTTACGCAATTTCCTTTAATAACGGGAATGACAATAAGGGAACTGGTACTAAAGGAAATGAAACAAACTTCGAAAGCAGTAATAATATACCGTATGGTTTCGAATTTAGTGTTGAAAACTTCTTGAAGGAAGGCTCTAAGTACCACCCCGACAATATTGGAAAGACGAGCACCGTATGGACGGGTAGCTACGAATGGAAGTATAGAGACTGATGAAGCTTAAGACTAAAAGAAACAAAAGATCTAAGGCGTTGACAGTGATTGCAATCGTTTTGGTTGCAATCGCTCTCGCCGTGGGAATCGGACTCATCGTCTACAATGCGGTCGACGAGGCACAGAGCAAGGAAATGTCATTTATTGATTTTTCCGTTTATCCTACGAAACGCTCGTATTACGTCGGCGAGACCTTTGATCCTACGGGTATTCAAATGCAGGCTATGGCTAAAAACGGCGATAGCACGTATATCAGCGATCCGAAGCAGCTTGAATTTTCGGGCTTTGACAGCTCCGAGCCCTGCGAAAAGCAGTGGATAACGGTAAGCTATATGGGCGTCAGTGCGCAGTTTGATATTGAGATCATAGATCCCAACGCAACGCCGCCTGCCGCCGCAAGTGTTGAAATGTTCAATCATTATGACACATACACGTTGAGTTATTGGAGAGAATACGGATTTTTCGGTATGGGCGCAAAGCTCCGTATAACCTACGACGACGGCACGATCGAGGAAATCACTCTCGATCCGAGCTGGATATACGATATCGATAGGACGATAACCTCTCCGGGAACGACCTATATAACGGTAAAATATCCGTTTGACTACGAAACGGTGATAGAAATTAAAGTCCCGATCACAATAACCGAATAAAAAGGGCAGGCACGCTTGGCGTGCCTGCTTTTTTAGAATATCACGGCGGCGAGGGCGGCGCAGATCGCCGCCTGTGCGAGCTTCAGGACGAAATATTTTCGGTATTTCAGCCCTGCGCTCTCCGTCAATGCGACGACCTGGCAGTGCACGCACACCCCCGAAAAGCCTATATTCGCCGCACACAGCACCGCTCCCCTCCGACCGCCGACCGCCGCCGATTCGAGCACGCCCTGCGTTATTTCGAGTGCGCCGAGCGCACGCTTCGCCCATTCGAGCGGTAAAATTTCGGCAAATATCCCCCTCACCACCGAGAAGAACACCACGCATCCGCACACGAGCAGCATCGCGCGCACGCCGCCCTCGATCGCCTCGACGACCGCCGCCGCAGTGCTCGGCGGCTTTGGGGCATCGGCAATTTTTACACGCTCCGAGCCGTGCGCCGAGATCGCGCGGTTGATAAGCCCGAGCGGAACGGTCGAGGCGACGGCGATCGCCCAAAGCGTCCACCCGAGCCTCACGTCCCCGAACGCCCGACCGCCGACGAATCCCACAACGAACCCCATCGACGGCAGATTCGAGAGTGCGATGACGCTCTCGCAGTCCGCCCGAGAAATTTTACCGTTCTCGTAAAGCAAAACCGCACTTCGACACGATGCGGTGTAGCCCCCGACGAGCCCGAGAAAATACGGTGCGACCGCCGCACGACTTATTCCGAGCATTTTTGAGAGCGGACGCTCGAGCGGCTTTGCCATCAGCTCCGCCGCCCCGACCTGCGTCGCAAGCTCCGCCGCCACCGTGAGCGGAAAAAGGGAGGGGATCAGCATTGCACCGCAAATATTTAACGCCTCTCCGACCTGCCGTGCCGCCGTCTCGGAAAACGCCAGCAGAAGCCCTGCGAGCACCGCCGCCGCAAGCGCCGGGGCGAATCGCACGGGCGTTTTTTTCTTTTTGCTCATTACGCCGCACCCCCTCTCATAGATTATATTGAATTATATTGTGTGGGGGATTGAAAATATGAAAAAACACGATGCCGCCCCGACGCACGGAGAAAATTTTTCGGATTTTTCGGACGAATTGCGGCTTTTCGGGACACGCACCTTGAGCGTCAGGGGCTGTGGGGGGATACTTTTTTACAGCGAAGGTGAGATCCGCCTCTCGATGCGGAGCTACGTTTTGAAAATCACGGGAAGCCGCCTTTTCTGCGCCTCGTATCTTTACCGCACCGTGCGTGTCGAGGGGGAAATATCCTCGCTCACGCTTGAGAGGAGGGGCAAAAATGAAAAAATCTGACCGCCCCCACCGCCGCTCTCAAGGTCCGCTTGCGTGGATCTTCGGGTATTTCGACGCCGAGCTTCCGAGAATTTTTTGCGAGCCGTTTCTCAACCTCTGCATGCGCTACGGGATCACGTATTATTCGCTCGATCTCGACGAGGAACGCAAAATTCTCCATGTGCGACTGCCCCTTTCGGAGCGGCGGCGAATGCTTGCCGCCTGTAGAGCGTGGCAGATACGGATAAAAATCAGCGAATCCCGTGGGCTTCCGCACCGCCTCGCCGCCCTGCGAGGCAGATGGGGACTTGCCGTCGGAATGCTCCTGGCGGTCTTGCTTATAATTCTTTCCCAAAACGTCGTCTGGCGTGTCGACGTCGTCGGAAACGAGACGCTTTCGACCGATCGGGTGCTCGAGGTGCTCTCGGAGAACGGCATAGCCGTCGGTGCGCGCATTTCGGAAATTTCCCCGGAGTCCGCAGAGCAGAAAATAATGATAAGCACGCCGGAGATCTCGTGGATATCGGTCTCATTGCACGGAACGGTGGCACGAGTCGAGGTCAGAGAGCAGGTAACGAGCGGAAAATCGGAAAGCTCCGACGCTCCTGCGAACCTCGTCTCCGACTTCGACGCACAGATAGTCGAGCTTGAAATTTATTCCGGCTTTGTCGGGGTGAAGGAGGGGGATTTCGTGCGGTGCGGCGACCTGCTCGTCAGCGGGATCTACCGCACGGAGAACGCCCCGTCCCGTTACACACGTGCCGCAGGGCGTGTGATCGGCAGAGTCAGATGCAATTTTGAGGTGCATATTCCGCTGAATCAGACCGAAAAAGTGCCCACGGGAGAGAAAATTTCGCAAAAAACGCTCTTTTTTTTCGGAAATCCGATAAAACTTTTCACAAACTGTGGAAAAATACCCCCGACTTGTGATATAATAAGCTGTAAACATACGCTCGATCCGTTTTCGCTCGGTGAACTGCCCGTCTATTTGCTCACGGAGGAATATTATCCCTACGAGGAGCGGAGCAGAACGATTACCGAGAGCGAGGCGATCGAGCAGGCATACGCCGAGCTGTATTCGCAGATAGAGAAAACGCTCCCCGAGGTGCGAATACTCAAAAAGGAGCTCGCAGGCGAATTTCACGACGGGGAATACGTCCTCGAGTGCACCGTTACCGCACTTTGCAATATCGCAAGACAGGCGGATATCGAGATATTCGGGGAGAGAACGAATTAATTTGAGGGGTAAAAATGAGTCAGATCATCATCAACGTTGACAGCAATGAGATAACGAGCAGAGTTTTCGGCTGCTTTGACGCAAACGTCAGAGCGATCGAGGACGCCTTTGACGTCCGCATCTCCAACCGCCGTGCGACGGACGGGGACGCCGTGGTCGTCGACGGCAGTGAGGGCGACGTCGCACTTGCCGCAGAGGTCGTTCGATACCTTGTTTCGCTTGCGCAGAACGGCTCGGAGATAAGCGAGCACACCGTCAGCTACGCAATAGATATGGCAAACGACGGGAGCGTCGGCGCACTTGCGAGCAATTTCGGCGAGGATTGCATCTTCGTTACGAGCAAGGGCAAGCCGATCAAGGCAAAGACCGTCGGACAGCGGCAGTACGTCGAGGCGATAAAGAAAAATACGGTCGTGTTCGGCATCGGACCTGCCGGGACGGGAAAGACCTACCTTGCGGTCGCAATGGCGGTCAAGGCACTCAGGGATAAGCAGGTCAGCCGCATAATACTTACACGCCCGGCGATCGAGGCAGGGGAAAAGCTCGGCTTTTTGCCGGGAGATCTGCAAAGCAAGATAGATCCCTACCTTCGCCCCCTCTACGATGCGCTTTACGATATGATGGGCGTTGAAAATTATCAGCGTCAGCTCGAGAAGCAGGTGATCGAGATAGCACCGCTCGCATATATGAGAGGACGGACGCTCGACGATTCCTTCATCATACTTGACGAGGCGCAGAACGCAACGCCCGAGCAGATGAAGATGTTCCTAACACGCCTCGGCTTCAATTCCAAGGCGGTTATCACGGGCGACCTCACGCAGACCGACCTGCCATACGGTCAGAAGAGCGGACTCGCCATCGCAACCCACATTCTCGAGGGAATCGAGGACATCCATATTCACACCTTTACGGATAAGGACGTCGTAAGACATAAGCTCGTCCAAAAAATAATACTCGCATACGATAAATTCGAAAGAAACGCCCAAAATAACGCCGAAAAGCGCAAGGGCGATACAAAAAGATCAAAAGGAGAAAGAAAATGAAGCTCAAGATATATTTTGAAAACAATCAGGAAAAGCACAGCATACACTACTCGCTTAAAATGCTCATCCGCCGCACCGTCCTTGAAACCTTGAATTACGAGGGAATGGAGAACGACGTCGAGGTCAGCGTTACCTTTACGGACGACGAGGGCATACGAGAGCTCAATAAGAAATTCAGAAATAAGGACGTTCCGACGGACGTTCTCTCGTTTCCGCTTCTCGATTACGAGGGCGAGAGCGACGAGCCGTTTTTCGACGACCTCTGCTGTAACCTCGGCGATATAGTCATCTCGCTTGAGAGAGCAATGGCGCAGGCAAACGAATTCGGACATTCCTTTGAGCGTGAGGTTGCCTTCCTCACCGCACATTCAATGCTCCACCTGCTCGGCTACGACCACGAAACGAGCGAGGAGGATGATATTGATATGAGAAAGCGTCAGGACGATATTATGGAGAGGCTCGGGCTCTCCGTGAAGTGAGGAAAAGATAAAAATATGAAAAGAACGGGATTTATAGCGATCGTGGGCAGACCTAACGTCGGCAAGTCCACGCTTATGAACAATATACTCGGCGAGAAGGTCGCCATCGTTTCGAGCAAGCCCCAGACTACGAGAAATCGCATAATCGGCATACATACCGTGGGCGAGGATCAGTACGTTTTCCTCGACACCCCCGGAATGCATCAGCCGAAGAACAGCCTCGGCGACTATATGGTCAAGGCGGCTAACGATTCCATGCACGATGCGGACGCTATCGTGCTCGTCGTCGACGCAGGTAAGGATATAACTCACGTCGAGGAAAATATTATGGAGTACGTAAAGCGCAGCGGCATTCCCGCCGTGCTCGCACTCAATAAAACCGACCTCTATCGCAGGGAGGAAATCGCCGAAACGATCTCGAAATACGCCGCAAGGTGCGATTTCGACGCATTCGTGCCGATCTGCGCAAAGCGTGGGGATCAGGTCGACGCATTGCTCGGAGAAATATCGAAATTTCTCTCCGAGGGCGATTGGTTCTACCCCGACGACATCGTAACCGATCAGCCCGTGCGTCAGATGGCGGCGGAGATAATTCGAGAAAAAATTCTCCGAACGCTCAATAAGGAGATCCCCCACGGCGTGGCGGTCGTTATCGAGGAATATAAGGACGAGGGAAGCCTCGTGAGAATACGCGCGGAGATCTTTTGCGAAAAGGAGAGCCATAAGGGCATAATCGTCGGAAAGGGCGGCAGAGAACTTAAAATGGTGGGCTCTTACGCACGGGACGATCTTGAAAAGCTCCTCGGCAAAAAGGTCTACCTTAATCTCTGGGTAAAGGTAAAGGAAAATTGGCGCGAGAGCGCAAGGACCGTCGGTAACTTCGGCTATCACGACGAGGACTGACGAAAGCAAAAAATCGTAAAGGAGGGAAAGCTATGATATATACGGCGGACGGACTTGTAATACGCTCGCAGAACAGCGGCGAGAACGACCGACTTATAACCCTGCTCACGCCGAGCGGCAGAACGCTCACCTCGGCAAAGGGCGCACGGTCGATGAAAAGCCCGCTCCTCTCGGTTACTCAACCCTTCGTTTACGGAAATTTCGAAATAAATCGCCGCAAGGGCTACTCGTGGATAAGAAACGGCTCGCCCCTGCAAAGCTTTTGGGGACTTCGTGAGGAGCTGGACAAGCTTTTTCTCGCAACCTACGTCTGCGACGTCGCAGGCGAGCTGTCCGACGAAAATGCGGATTGCTCCGAGATACTCAGACTCACGCTGAATACGCTTTACGCAATTGAAAACGATATCCGCCCCCTTAAGCAGATCAAGGCGGTGTTCGAGCTGCGTGCCCTTGCCGTCTCGGGATATCTCCCGAGCCTTGACGGGTGCGCCGCTTGCGGAAAGCAAAACGCCGACGATCTCCTCCTCGACGTCCCGGCAGGCTCTCTGATCTGCTCGGATTGCCTGCACCGCAGAGAAACGCCGACCTCCCCCACTCCCCCCGTCTACGACGATATAAGGGAGAGCACGGTGCTCCTCCCACTCACCCCGGCGGTGCTCAGCGCCGTGAGATTTGCGGTCGGCGCACCGCAGGAGAAGATATTCTCCTTCACGCTGTCAAAGGATGAGGATCTGCGCCTTTTGTCGTCCGCGGGAGAGACGTATCTGCTCTACCACCTCGAGCGAGGCTTCGACTCGCTTGACCTCTTCAATTCCCTTTAAGGATGATTTTTTACAGTATGACATATTCGGATAATTTATTTGAAACACTTGAATTTGATAAAATAAGAGCAATGCTCGCCGAGAGTGCGGCGACCGACGGAGCGAAGCAAATGGCACTCTCCCTCGAGCCGAGCTCCGATCCCGTCGTCATCGAAAGACGCCAGAGAAGAACGACCGACGCCGTTCGCTTGACGAACGCAAAGGGCGCACCGAGCATTCCGACCGTCCACGACGTAGGCGCATCCTGCGAGAGAGCGGATAAGGGAGCGGTGCTCTCAATGCGAGAGCTGCTCGATATCGCGGGCGTGCTCCGTGCCTCAAGAATGCTCATTGATTACCTCAACGGCAATAAGCTCTTCGATACCTCGCTTGACGAGATATTCGACAGGCTCATTCCCGACCGCAGACTCGAGGAGCGTATCGCCCGTGCCATAATCTCCGAGGAGATGATGGCGGACGAGGCGAGCCCTGCGCTTGCGGAGATAAGACGTAAGATAAGAAACGAAAATAATAGGATAAAGGATATACTTCAGCAATACGTGAGCGTCGGCTCGCATTCCAAATACCTTCAGGAAAACATCGTAACGATGAGAAACGGCAGATACGTCGTTCCCGTGAAGGCGGAATGTAAGAACGAGGTCAAGGGCTTGCTCCACGATACCTCCGCCTCGGGCGCAACTATGTTTATAGAGCCTGCGCAGGTCGTAGAGGCGAATAACGAGCTGCGTATGCTCCAAAGCCGTGAGGAGCACGAGATAGAGAGAATACTCGCAGAGCTTTCCGCCTCCGTCTCCGACGTCTCCCACGCAATAATGCTCGATCTTTATAATATCTCCGAGATCGCTTTTTGCTTTGCCTGTGCGTCCCTCTCGGAGAGAATGCAGGGTGTTTCCCCGAAAATAACGGAGAAAAGAACCGTAAATCTTAAAAGAGCAAGACACCCCCTCATCGACAGGGACCGTGTAGTGCCGGTGGATCTTCGTATCGACGATGGCAACGATACACTCATCATCACAGGACCTAACACGGGCGGTAAAACGGTTACGCTCAAAACTCTCGGACTCTTCGCCCTTATGACGCAGGCAGGTCTGCATATCCCGGCGGACGAGGAGAGCGAGATATGCATATTCGATAACGTCTTTGCCGATATAGGAGATCAGCAGAGCATAGAGCAGAGCCTCTCCACCTTCAGCTCCCACATGGTGAGTATAATAAAAATGCTCGACGGCATCACGAGCCGCTCGCTCGTGCTCTTTGACGAGCTTTGCGCAGGTACGGATCCCGTCGAGGGAGCGGCACTCGCTCGCTCGATAATCGAGGCGGTCAGGGAGCGCGGAGCACTCTGTATGGCGACGACCCACTACGCCGAGCTCAAGGTCTACGCACTTCAGTGCGAGGGCGTTTGCAATGCGTCCTGCGAATTTGATGTTACCACCCTCCGCCCCACGTACAGACTCATAATCGGCGCACCCGGACGCTCAAACGCCTTTGCGATATCCGCACGTCTCGGACTTGACGAAAGCATCGTCGAGCGTGCGAGAGGGCTTATAGGAAGCGACGAGCGAAGCTTTGAGAGCGTTATCGAGCAGCTTGAGGAAACGAGGATCGCAATGGAGCGTGAGAGAGCCGAGGCGGAGCGAATGAGGCTTGAATACGAGGCGTTCAGATCCGACGGCGAGAAGGTCATCGAAAGACGGCTTGCGGAGTCGGAGCGTGAGCTTGCCCGTGCACACGAAAAGGCGATCGCAATCGTTCAAAGTGCCAAGGCGTCGAGCGACTATATACTCTCCGAGATGGACAAATTAAGACGCCAAAGGGACAGCGAAAGACTCGGCGACGAGGTCGACGAGGCAAGGCGCAGAATGCGAGCGTATATGCGTGAAAATGCGGATAAGCTCGATCCCGTCGAGGAAAAGAGGGACGAAAAATACGTTCTCCCAAGACCTCTGCGTGTCGGCGACGAGGTTTATATAGTCAATATAGATAAAAAGGGCTTCGTCGTCGAAGCACCCGATAAAAACGGAAGCGTTACCGTTCAGGCGGGGATAATCAAAACGAAAACCAAGGTCGCAAACCTCAAGCTCATCGAGAACGCCCCGTCCTTTACGGATACGAATGGTAAAAAGAGCCGTGCCGGCGACTACCGTGCGACCGTCAGCAGAGACTGCAGGGACGAGATAGACCTGCGAGGAATGACGGGCGACGAGGCGTGGCTCAAGGTCGATAAATATCTTGACGAGGCAACGCTCACAGGGCTTTCCACCGTCCGCCTCATTCACGGGAAGGGCACGGGCGCATTGAAAAAGGCGCTATGGGAGCACCTGCGCCGTGATTCGAGGATACGCACGTTCCGAATAGGACAGTACGGCGAGGGCGACGGTGGCGTTACGGTAGTGGAACTTAAATAAAAGACGGGGCAAATTTTGCGGAAGTTTGTGTAATTGCCCGAAAAAAATAAAAAATGCAAAAAGCCCTTGTCAAATCGCCCCGTAATATGTTAAAATGGGTCATATAAATAAAATCTCGGAGGATGTCCAATGAAAAAAGAGCTTTACGGCGAGCTTCGCGTTATAGGAATGAAGGGCTGCGAGCAGTTCGTTTCGCAGGTCGATGCCTATCTTAAGGAGTGGAGAAATTCGGAGGCGACGGATACGTTCGTCGTGGATCACGAGTGCCCCCGTTTCGGTACGGGAGAGGGAAAGTGCGTCCTGCACCAAACGCTCCGCGGAGACGACGTATACATTATAACCGACGTGTTCAATTACAGCGTTACCTACGATATGTACGGTATGCAGGTGCCCATGAGCCCCGACGACCATTATTGCGACCTCAAGCGTGCAATAGCCGCCATAGCCGGCAAGGCACGCAGAATAACCGTTATAATGCTCATGCTCTACGAGGGACGTCAGCATAAGAGAAGCTCAAGAGAGTCCCTTGACTGCGCTATAATGCTTCAGGAGCTCGTGTCGATGGGAGTTACGAATATCCTCACCTTCGACGCACACGATCCGAGGATAAATAACGCCGTGCCGCTCTCGGGCTTTGATAACGTCCAGCCCACCTATCAGATGATAAAGGCACTCGTTAAGAACGTCCCCGACGTTCAGATAGATAAGGATCACCTCGTTATGATCTCCCCCGATGAGGGAGCTATGCAGAGATGTATGTACTATTCGAGCGTGCTCGGTATTGATATCGGTATGTTCTATAAGCGCAGAAATTATTCCGTTATAGTGAACGGACATAACCCCATCGAAGCGCACGAATATCTCGGTCAGGACCTCACGGGCAAGGACGTCATCATCGTCGACGATATGATCTCCTCGGGCGAGAGCCTGCTCGATGTCGCAAGACAGCTTAAGGATAAGGGTGCTAAGAGAATATTCAACTTCGCAACCTTCGGACTCTTCACGGACGGCTTCGAAAAATTCGACCGTGCCTACGAGGAGGGACTCATCAGTAAGATATTTACCACGAACCTCGTCTACCGTAAGCCCGAGCTTCTCACGAAGCCGTGGTATTGCGAGGTCAATATGTGTAAGTACGTCGCATTCCTCGTCGATACGCTCAACCACGACGATACGATAAGCAAGCTGCTTGAGCCTGTCGATAGAATCAATAACATACTTGTAAAGTACGGAAAAAGATAATAAAAATGCCGCACACGGACGTGTGCGGCGTTTTTTACGCTAAATATCCCAAGGATGTAAAAAGCTCGACGATCGCTTTTCGCCTCTCCGAAGAAAGCGGACAGAGTGGCAGTCTGTATTCCTCACGGCAAAGTCCCGCCTCGGCGAGTAAAGCCTTGATGGGTATAGGATTTACCTCGGAAAAGATAGCGTCAATGCAGGGCACGAGCGAGAGCTGAAGCCGAGTCGCCGCCGCAGCATCGCCCGAAAAATAATGCCTGCATATCCCCCCGACCTGCACGGGCAAAAGATTTGAAAGTACCGAAAATACCCCGAGTCCCCCGAGAGCGAGCACGGGAGTGATCAGATCGTCGTTGCCCGAATAAATATCAAGCCTCTCGCCGCAAAGTGCCGATATCCTCGCAACGCTCCCCACACTTCCGCTCGCTTCCTTGACCGCAACGATCCCCTCGATCCTCGAAAGCTCCGAGAAGATATGCGGCGAAATGCTCATCCCCGTGCGAGAGGGAACGTTGTAAAGCACCACCGGCAGCATTGCCGCCGACGCTATTTCCGAGTAGTGAGCGATCAGCCCCCTCTCGCTTGCCTTGTTGTAATAGGGCGTTACCGCAAGGACCGCATCCGCACCTGCGTCGTGCGCCCACCGGGAAAGCTCTGCGGCTTTTGCGGTGCAATTTGAGCCGACGCCGGCAACGAGGGGCACTCTCCCCGAGATGCGCTCCGCCGCAAAGGATATCAGCTCCTTCGCCTCCGAAATATCGAGCGTAGCATTCTCCCCGGTTGTGCCGTTGACGAGCAGAGCGTCGATCCCACCCGATATTTGATGCTCTATCAGCCGTCCGAGTGATGCGTAATCTATCCGCCCGTCCGAGAAGGGCGTTATAAGTGCGGTCGCAGTGCCGCGAAAAATAGGCTTTTCGAATGTATTCATATATTCCTCCACACTCAAAAAATATTAAAAGGGGATTGAAAAAACGAATAAAGTATAGTATAATATAACCGTTAAGGAACTACTGCCATTTTATGCGGCAGAACACATTATTGATATGGATTGGATCGAAAATGAACGACGTAATTATTAACGAAAAGGAAAAAACTAATCTTCTTACCTCCGATTTCTACTACGACCTCCCCCACGAGCTCATCGCACAGCATCCGATGGATAAGAGGGACACCTCTCGCCTTATGGTGATAAATAGGGAGAGCGGAGAGATCGAGCATAAGCATTTTTACGATATCTGCGACTATCTCCGTCCGGGCGATACGCTCGTCGTCAACGACTCAAAGGTCATTCCGGCAAGACTCTACGGACATAGCGAGGGCAGGGAGGACGCAAAAATCGAGCTCCTGCTCCTTAAAAACCACGGGCTCGACACTTGGGAAACGCTCGTAAAGCCCGGAAAGCGTGCCAAGGTCGGCTCTCGCCTCGTTTTCGGAGAGGGTAAGCTCGTCGGCAAGATAACGGAGATCGTCGAGGAGGGCAACCGACTTATAAAATTTGAATACGATAGGGAAAAATATTCGAGCGTCTATGAAATTTTGCACGAAATAGGTATGATGCCCCTGCCGCCGTATATTACGGAAAGGCTTGAGGATAACAGCCGCTACCAAACCGTCTACGCACGTGAGGAGGGCTCGGCGGCAGCACCCACCGCAGGCTTGCATTTTACCCCCGAGCTGCTTGAGAAAATAAAGAAAATGGACGTCGCCGTCGTGCCGGTAATGCTCCACGTCGGACTCGGCACGTTCCGTCCCGTAAAGGCGGATAGGATCGACGAGCATATTATGCATACCGAACATTTCTCCGTTTCAAAGGAAAGCGCCGATATCATCAACGAGAGAAAGGCGAGGGGCGGCAGACTCATCTGCGTCGGAACGACCTCCTGCCGCACGATAGAAAGCGTCGCACGGGAGGACGGAACGATTCCCGCATGCGAGGGTGATACGGGAATTTTCATCTACCCCGGCTATAAATTTAAGGCAATGGACGCCCTGATCACCAACTTCCACCTGCCCGAAAGCACGCTCCTGATGCTCGTCTCGGCGTTCTACGATAAGGATAAAATGATGGACGCCTACCGCATAGCCGTCGAGGAAAAATACCGCTTCTTCTCCTTCGGCGATGCGATGCTTATATATTAAAATCAAACGGATAAAAAATATGAACAACAAAAAA
>CAZONA010000027.1:11797-14016 GCA_964581025.1 uncultured Lachnospiraceae bacterium | reverse complement strand
AGCTTTCGGATCGTCCGCATTTGCGATCACCACGGACTTGCAGAAGGAATCGAAAAAGCTTTTTTTTGCCTCAAAATATTCCTCGACGCTTGCGTGCTCCCCCGGACCTATGTGGTCGGGGGAAAAATTCGTAAACACGCCGATATCGAAGCTTGTCCCGAAAACTCTGTTAAGGCTCAACGCCTGCGAGGACACCTCGATCACGACCGCACGCATACCCGAATCGACCATTTTGCGCAAATGCTTCTGCAGAATTGTGCTCTCGGGCGTGGTGTTTACGGAATTGTAAAACTCATCGCCCCACTCAATTCCGTTCGAGCCGACGTAGCCGCACGGAACGCCGACTGCGTCAAGCACCTGCTTGATCATCAGAGCGGTGGTTGTCTTGCCCTTCGTGCCCGTGATTCCGATGACGGTCAGCTCATGCGAGGGATCGCCGAAAAAGGCGCAGGAAAGCTGTGCCAGAGCGACACGGGAGCTTTCGACGAGCAGAAAATCGCAGTCGTCGGGAAGCCCGTCCGGAATACGCTCGCCGACAAAAGCTCTGCAGCCGTTCTCGTAAGCGGCACGGGCGTATTCGTGCCCGTCGCTCGAAAAGCCCTTAATGCAAACGAAAACGGAATCCGAGGTGCAGAGCCTCGAGTCGCAGAAAACGTTGTCGATCTCCCGATCCGTAAAGGAGCCGGTATATTTGATTTTGCGAAGAAGTTTTGAAAGCAGCATAATATCCTCCGTCGCCGTTCCGATATCTCGGATGCACGGCGTAAAATAAGCAAATTGATGTTTTCACGTATATTATACCATATATTTTTCCGTATTTCCATATAATCCTCAAAAAAAGTTGATGCCCGAAACGAATTATTTAATCGCAAAAGCTATTGACAATTTCGAAATTTGAATATATAATGTAGAGGATAAAATTAAAATGGCGGAATATAGGTACCGATAGCCGAAGGAGGAAGAAATGAGAAGGGATGCTGACGTCATAGTCGTCGGCGGAGGAGCTGCCGGAATGATGGCGGCGGCGGTCGCAGCACGGAACGGAGCGGACGTTTTGCTCATTGAGCGCAACGACAGGCTCGGCAGAAAGCTCTCCATCACGGGCAAGGGACGCTGTAACGTAACGAACGACTGCGACAGAGCGGAGCTGATGAAGAACGTCGCAACGAACCCGAAATTCCTCTACGCCGCATTTTCAAGGCTTTCGAGTGCCGATACCAAGGACTTTTTCGAGGAGCTGGGCGTTCCGCTTAAGATCGAGAGGGGAAGAAGAGTGTTTCCCGTATCGGATAAAGCGTCGGATATAGTCTCTGCGCTCTCGCGTGCCTGCACGGACGCAGGCGTCCGTACCGTGAATGCTCGCGCATCACGCATCCTTGCGGATGACGGCACGCTCGTCGGAGTGGAAGCCGGGGGCGAAAGCTACTTTTCGAAAAGCGTCATACTCTGTACGGGCGGCATGAGCTACCCGAGAACGGGATCTACCGGCGACGGCTACCGTATGGCGGAGCGGCTCGGACATAGGATCGTTACCCCACGCCCGTCCCTCGTCCCCCTCGTCGCAAAGGGCGGACTTTGCGCAAGGCTTCAGGGACTGTCGCTTAAAAACGTCGGACTTAAAATCAAAGCCGACGGCGGAGAAACGGTCTGGGAGGACTTCGGCGAGCTGATGTTCACCCATTTCGGACTCACAGGACCTACCGTCCTCTCGGCGAGCGCACATATACCGGATGCGGCGAGCGGCAAATATACCGCCTGCATAGATATGAAGCCGGCACTTGATTTGAAAACGCTCGACGCAAGAATACTTTCGGACTTTTCGGGCGTAAATAATCGGGACTTCGTCAATTCCCTTGACGCACTGCTTCCGCAGAAGATGATCCCCGTGATCGTCGGGCTTTCGGGAATAGATCCGAGAAAAAAAGTAAATTCCGTAACTCGTGAGGAGCGTGAGCACCTTGCGCAGCTTATAAAAAATATAGAAATACCCATAGCGGGACTTCGTCCGATAGACGAAGCGATAATAACCAAGGGCGGCGTCGACGTCGGGCAGGTCAATCCGAAAACGATGGAGTCGAAGCTCGCTCATGGACTGTATTTTGCCGGCGAGGTGCTTGACCTTGACGCATATACGGGAGGATATAATCTGCAAATAGCCTTTTCCACGGCAACGCTCGCAGGCGAGAATGCCGCATGGAGCAGCCTTGCGGAAAAATAAA
>CAZONA010000027.1:0-11697 GCA_964581025.1 uncultured Lachnospiraceae bacterium | reverse complement strand
AAGAGCACGCTTGCAAAGGCGGTCTCCCGTGAGCTCGGGATAGTCTACGTCGATACGGGCGCACTTTACCGCACCGTCGGATATTACGTTTATACTAAAGGTAAAGATCCCAAAATCCCCGAGGAAGTCATAAAACTCCTCCCCGAAATAAATATAGAGCTAAGATACATCGACGGCTCGCAGAGAGTCATTCTCAACGGCGAGGATCTCGGAGATAGGATAAGACTTCCCGAAATGTCGATGTACGCCTCCGCCGTGTCCTCGATCCCCGAGGTCAGAGCGTTTCTTCTGGGAATGCAAAAGGAGCTTGCGAGCAAAAACAGCGTCGTAATGGACGGCAGAGATATAGGAACGGTGATAATTCCCGATGCGGACGTCAAGATATTCCTCACCGCCTCCGACGAGTGCCGTGCGGAAAGAAGAACGGCGGAGCTTCGTGAAAAGGGCGTGGACGTCAGCTACGAGGAGGTCCTCCGTGATATGATCGAGAGGGATAAGAACGATAAGAGCAGAAGCATCGCCCCGGCACTCCCGGCCCCCGATGCGATAATATTCGACAACTCGGTAATGACCGTTGAGGAAAGTCTTAAGGAAATAGTGAGGCTTGTAAATGAGCGAAAGTGAGCATAAGCATAACGGAGATATCGAATTAAAAAAGAAAAAAAGAGCGTATACGTTTTTCTACCGTCTGCTCTCGGGTGCGGCAAGAAGACTTTGCAGAGTCAGAGTCGTCAACCCCGAAAACGAACCGAAAGAGGGCAATTTTATCGTCGCCTGTAACCATACCGCCGCCGCAGATCCGATAGTTATCTGCGCCACGATGAAGGGACAGGTCAGATTTATGGCGAAGAAGGAGCTCTTCAAGGTGCCCCTGCTCGGCTGGTTCTTAAAGGCAATAGGCTGTTACCCCGTAAATCGTGGCGGCAGCGACGTCGGCGCACTGCGCACGACCATAAATCTCTTGAAAGAGGGAAGCAGCGTCGGCATCTTCCCCCAGGGCACGAGAATGCCCGGAGTCGATCCGAAGGACGCAAGCGTCAAGAACGGTATCGGACTCATCGCCGCAAAAAGCGGAGTCGATATTCTGCCCGTTTGCATCAAATCAAGGTCGGGCAAAACGCAGTTTTTTAAGAAAAATTACCTCGTCATCGGCGAGCTCATAAGGAGCGAGGAGCTCGATATTGAGAATAACGGCGGTACGGAGGGACATCAGAGAATAGCGGAGCATATATTCGGCGAGGTGTCAAGGCTCTGGCACGAGACCGATATAGACGAGATAGAGAATGCAAGAAAACGTAAGAGTCGCCGCTAACGCAGGCTTTTGCTTCGGCGTCAGGCGAGCCACCGACGCAGTCGAGAAAAGACTCGGAGAGGGAAGAGAGGGAGAGAGGATATTCACCCTCGGACATCTCATACATAACGAGGGGTATATAAAATACCTCGAGTCGTGCGGCGTCCGCTCCGTAGAGGAGAGCGAAATTCCCCGAATATGCGAGACGGCGAATAGGGAGCACCCCACCGTCGTTTTCATCCGTGCACACGGAATACCGAAGCAAACGCAGGAGCTTCTCGAGGAGTGTGAGAGAAAGAATCCGTATTTTAAGCTCGAGGATATGACCTGCCCGTTCGTGAAGAAGATACACCGCATCGCCGAGGAGAACAGCGGCGAGGATACGGTCTTTGCTCTGCTCGGTGCGAAAAAGCACCCCGAGGTCGTAGGAATAATGAGCTACGTTTCGGGCGAGGGCGAGGTTTTCGGAAACTCCGAGGAGCTGAAATCCTATCTTGAAAATAACGATTTATCTAAATTGCACAAAAAAACACTCGTTTTGGCGGCTCAAACGACTCAAAATTTAGAAGAGTGGAAAAAAAGTTTAGAAATTGTTAAAAAAGACTGTACAAATTCAAAATTTTTTGATACAATATGTAGTGTTACGGAAATTCGTCAGACCGAGGCAAAGCAGCTCGCCCTCGACTCCGATATAATGGTGGTCGTCGGCGGTAAGCAGAGCTCAAATACGGCGAAATTATATATGTTGTGTAAGGAAGCCTGTGAAGAAACTCTGTGGGTTGAGAGCGCGGAGGAGCTTGATATGGAATTTCCGACAAATAAAAAAATAGGTATTGTCGCAGGAGCGTCGACTCCGGGGCGAAATATCGAGGAGGTATTACTTAAAATGAGCGAAATGACAGAAAATTTTGCAGAATTGCTCGACCAAACTTTCAAAACTTTAAATACAGGAGATACAGTAACCGGATACGTAACGCACGTTACCGACGCAGAGCTTCAGCTTGACCTCGGTGCAAAAGTTACGGGCATCATCAAGGCCGAGCAGATCACAGATGATCCCACCGCACGTCTTACCGATATGTTCAATATCGGCGACGCTGTGGAAGCATTCGTAATCCGTGTAAGCGACGTAGAGGGCGTAGCAGAGCTTTCCAAGAAGCGCACCGATTCCGACAGACAGTGGAAGACCATCGTCGCACTTAAGGACAGCGGCGAGACCGTCTCCGGTAAGGTAATCAAGGCTGTAAACGGCGGACTCACCGTTGCCGTTGATTCCGTAAACGTTTTCGTACCCGCATCCCAGAGCGGAGTTGCCAAGGACGGCGACCTTAACGCTCTCGTAGGTCAGACGGTCGAGCTTAAGATCATCGAGACCAAGGATCAGGGCAAGAGAGCTATCGGCTCCATCAGAGTGGTTCTCAACGCACTCAGACGTGCAAGAGTCGAGGAGTTCTGGGCAAATATCGAGGAAGGCAAGCAGTACACGGGAACGGTACGCAGCCTCACGTCCTACGGCGCATTCGTCGATCTCGGCGGCGTTGACGGTATGGTACACGTCAGCGAGCTTTCGTGGAAGCCCATCAAGAATCCCGCACAGGTAGTCTCCGTCGGCGACGAGATCACCGTGTTCGTTAAGTCCTTTGACAGAGAGAGCAAGAGAATCTCGCTCGGCTATAAGACCGAGGATACTAATCCGTGGCTTCTCTTCGTTAACAGATATCAGGTAGGCGACGTCGTACCCGTAAAGATCGTCAATATGATGCCCTTCGGCGCATTTGCCGAGATCATGGACGGCGTGGACGGACTTATCCATATCTCCAAGATCGCAAACAGAAGGATCTCCAAGCCCCAGGACGTTCTTGAGCTCGGACAGGTCGTTGACGTTAAGATTATCGAGATAGATAACGAGAAGCAGAAGATAAGCCTCTCCATCCGCGATCTTATCGAGGAAGCTCCCGTTGTTGAGGAAGCAGTCGAGGAAGTGCCCACCGAGGAAGCACCCGTAGAGGAAGCTACCGAGGTAACGGAAGAATAATCACGATTTTTAAGGGCTTTTCCGAGGAAAAGCCCTTTGTATTGTCCTTTGGAGATAAATATGCTTGAAAATATAAGAAAAGAATCAAATGTCCTCATCGCCGAGCTGCTTTCCGAAGCGAAGCTCGGGCGTGGGGATATCCTCGTCGTCGGCTGCTCCTCGAGTGAGATAATCGGCGGAAGGATCGGTAAGGCGTCAAGCCCCGAGGCGGCAAGCGCCGTGCTCGACGGTATGCTCCCAATGCTTCGGGAGAGGGGAATTTTCCTTGCCGCACAGTGCTGTGAGCACCTTAACCGTGCCCTCGTCGTCGAGCGTGAATGCGCCGAAAAATACGGACTTGAAATAGTTTCGGTCGTTCCCGTCGCAAAGGCGGGCGGCTCGTTCGCCACGGCGGCATACACCGCATTCAAAAATCCGGTCGTCGTTGAATTCGTCAAGGCGCACGCAGGAATAGATATCGGCGGAACGCTCATCGGTATGCACCTACGCCACGTCGCAGTCCCCGTGCGAGTCGCACAGGATACGGTTGGAAATGCAAGAGTTCTTTGCGCAAGAACAAGACCTAAATATATCGGCGGTGCGAGAGCGCAGTATTGAACGGGCGAAAAAAATCGCCAAAATTGCTAAAAGTTTCACAAAATCACTTGATAAATACGAAAATATGTGTTATATTAATGAGTGGTAAAAATAAAAATTTCGAAAGGCGGAATTAATCATGACTTATAATAAGAAATCCATTGAAGATATCGAAATAGTCGAGGGCGCAAGAGTCCTCGTCCGTTGCGATTTCAACGTACCCCTTAAGGACGGCGTCATCACGAGCGATAAGAGAATAGTCGAGGCACTCCCCACGATCAAGTACCTCCTCTCCCACGGCGCACGTGTCGTTCTTTGCTCCCACATGGGTAAGCCCCATAATATCCTCACCGAGGGCTTCGGTCTGACGAAGAAGGAAAAGAAAGCCGTTGAGGCTCTTCCCGAGTCCGAGAGAGAGGCGGCAAAGGCAGAGTATATCGCAAAGGCACTTAAGAACGATAAGAAGAAGCTCACCCTCGCACCCGTTGCGGCAAGACTTAACGAGTACCTCGACGGCAAGGTAACCTTTGCCGAGGATATCATCGGTCCCGACGCACAGGCAAAGGTAGCCGCTCTTAAGAACGGCGAGGCTGTCCTCCTTGAAAACGTAAGATTTGACGCAAGAGAAGAGAAGAACGGCGAGGACTTCGCCCGTGAGCTTGCAAAGTATTGCGATATCTACGTAAACGACGCATTCGGCACGGCACACCGTGCACACGCAACAACGGCAGGCGTCGCTATGTACGGCAACGTCCCCGCAGTTTGCGGATACCTTATCAAGAAGGAGATCGGCGTTATGGGTAAGGCTCTTACCGAGCCCGAGCGTCCCTTCGTTGCGATCCTCGGCGGTGCTAAGGTCGCAGATAAGCTCAACGTTATCAATAACCTTCTTACCAAGGTCGATACACTCATCATCGGCGGCGGTATGGCGTATACCTTCCTTGCCGCTAAGGGCTACGGAGTAGGTAAATCCCTCCTTGACGAGACGAAGATCGACTACTGCAGAGATATGATGAAGAAGGCAGAGGAGAACGGCGTGTCCCTCCTCCTTCCTGTTGACGCCGTAACCGTTGAAAGCTTCCCCGATCCCATCGACGCTCCCATCGAAACACTCACCGTTGACGCAGATAAGATCCCTGCCGACAGAGAGGGCTGCGATATCGGCGAAAAGACCGCAGAGCTTTACGCAAAGGCAGTAGTGAGTGCAAAGACGGTAGTCTGGAACGGACCTATGGGCGTTTTCGAGAACCCCATACTCGCAAAGGGAACGATAGCAGTCGCACAGGCTCTTGCCGATTCCGAGGCAACGACCATCGTCGGCGGCGGCGACTCCGCAGCGGCTTGCGAGCAGCTCGGATTTGCTTCCGAGATCACACATATCTCCACGGGCGGCGGCGCATCGCTTGAATTCCTCGAGGGCATCGAGCTCCCCGGAATCGCTTGCCTTGAGGATAGATGATTTGCGGAGAGATAATATGAGAAGATACGTTATAGCAGGAAACTGGAAAATGAATTTCACCCCCACGGAGGCTGCGAATTTTATAAATTCGATAAAGCCCATGATCGAGGGTAAGGATAATTGCGATGTCATCTTTTGCGCACCCTACGTTACCATAGCGGCGGCTATGCAGGCGGCAGAGGGCTCGAATATCAAGATCGGCGCACAGAACGTTCACTTTGAGGAAAAGGGCGCATTCACGGGCGAGGTGTCCGCAAAAATGCTCCGTGAGATCGGCGTCGAGTACGTCATCGTCGGACATAGCGAACGCCGTCAGTACTTCGGTGAGACGGATAATACCGTTAACCTCAGAACCCGTGCCGCACTTACCGCAGGAATGAAGGTAATTCTTTGCCTTGGCGAGGTCAAGGAGCAAAGACTTGCCGGAATTACAAACGAGGTCGTCGCAATGCAGACAAAGCTCGACCTCGCAGGCGTCAGCGCAGAGGAGCTTGAGAACGTTATTATCGCCTATGAGCCCGTCTGGGCAATAGGTACGGGACTTACCGCAACACCCGAGCAGGCGGACGAAACGTGCGGAGTTATCCGCAGAACCGTCGCCGAGATCTACGGCGAGGACGCCGCAGAGAAGATAACTATCCAGTACGGCGGCTCTATGAACGATAAGAACGCCGCAGAGCTTCTCTCCAAGGAGAACGTCGACGGCGGACTCATCGGCGGAGCATCCCTCGTGCCCGAAAAGTTCACCGCTATCGTCGACGCCGCACAGTAAGGCAAAACGAAATCAAACCAAAATAAAACCAAAACACAAAAGCGATGCCCGATTCCTCGGGCGTCGCTTTTTGCCTTGCTCATAATGTTCACTGTATTTTTTGTCGTTCACTCACATTTTTCGGTGGAAAAAGTGTATTGATTCGACAAAAAATCCTTGCATTTTTTGCAATGATGTGCTATACTGTACTTGAAAATAAATAACGGAGGTGCATAATATGTATAGATATGCAATTGAAAAGCTTATCGAATGGAAAATAAGTAGCGACCGAAAGCCACTCATAATTGAGGGCGCACGTCAGGTGGGTAAAACTTGGCTGATGAAGGAATTTGGCAGAAAGATGTATAAGAATACGGTGTATATCAACTTCGATTCCAATTCCGTAATGGCTGATCTTTTCGCCTCCGATCTAAATACGGATCGTCTGATAATGGGAATAGAAATCTACGCAGGACACAAAATAGACCCAAATGATACGTTACTGATATTTGATGAGATACAGGAAGTTCCGCATGCTCTCTCTTCTTTGAAATATTTCTGCGAGAACGCACCGCAGTATCATATCGTATGTGCCGGTTCATTGCTTGGCATAGCCTTGCATAGCGGAACGTCGTTTCCGGTCGGCAAGGTGGATTTTTTCAAGCTCCATCCGCTCTCCTTCAGCGAATTTTTGCTTGCGATAGGAAAAGGGCAGCTTGAGGAGCTTCTGGAAAGCGGCGATGAACGTATGATAACGAGCTTTAAGCAAACATATATCGAAGCTCTAAAGCAGTATTATTTTGTAGGCGGCATGCCCGAGGCAGTGCAGAGCTTTGCGAATGATCGGGATTTTTATAAGGTGCGTGAGATACAGAGGAGAATCCTCTCCGCATATGAACAGGATTTTTCAAAGCACGCTCCGAATGAGATCGTTCCGAGAATACGTATGCTCTGGAACAGCATACCCTCACAGCTTGCAAAGGAAAATAAAAAATTCATATACGGGCTGATCCGTGAGGGAGCACGTGCAAAAGAATATGAGACGGCAATTATGTGGCTTAGCGATTGCGGACTCGTGCATAAGGTCAGTCGGGTGAATAATGCCGGGATTCCGCTTCGTGCATATGAGGATCTGCGTGCCTTCAAACTGTTTCTTGTCGACGTGGGACTTCTCGGGTGCATGGCAGGGCTTGATGCGAGTACTCTGCTTTCGGAAAACGAGCTGTTTGTGGAGTTCAAGGGCGCACTTACCGAGCAGTATGTCTGCCAACAGCTAAAAACGTTTAGAGATATTGATATCTACTACTATACGAACGATCGAAGCTCGTGTGAGATAGATTTCATTATAGATTGGCAAAACCGTATCGTGCCCATCGAGGTAAAGGCACAGACAAATCTCAGAGCAAAAAGTCTCAAAACATATCGAGAAAGATTTGAACCTAAGATTTCGATCCGAACGTCAATGGCAAATTGGAACACCTCGGACGGCATTGTCGATCTTCCGCTTTACGCAATAGATCAAATAGCCAATGTATTAGTGAATATATAAAAAGAAAAGCCGATGAGGCTTTTCTTTTTTCCGAAAAAACATTTTTTCTCCGAACTCTATTGTAAATTCGGTCGGAATGTGCTATAATATTATGAATTATTATGTAAAGATCGCCGCCGGGGGTTCAAAAACTGTTCCGGCGGTACAAAGGACGGTGAAAAAATGGCAAATTACAGACGTGCAAGAATAAACGACGAGGTCCAAAAGGAGATGGCGAGCATTTTGCGCGAGGTTAAAGATCCGCGCGTGAAGGACGCCTTCGTGAGCGTAACGGCGGTTGACGTAACCCCCGACCTCAAATATGCGAAAATATATTACAGCTCGCTGATGGGCGACAAAAAGGAGGTCGCACGGGGACTTCATGCCGCAAGCGGCTTTATCCGCTCGCAGATTGCACAAAGGCTCAACCTGCGTATCACACCCGAGCTCACGTTCATACTTGACGACAGCGTAGCCCACGGAGCGCACATCGCAAAGCTTTTGAACAGCATAACCTTTTCCGAGGAGCTTGACGAGGGCGACGGTGAAGAGCAATGAAGGACTACCGCACCTTGACGCTTGACGAGGTCTGCGACGGGCTTGTCGAGCCGAAAAACACGCTTATCGTCTACCATGTTCGCCCCGACGCCGACGCAATAGGCTCATCCTTTGCGCTCAAGCTGATGCTTGAGGAGATGGGCTCGGAGTGCGTCTGCGCCTGCGAGAGCGAGATCCCGGCACGCCTTGCGTTCCTGACCGAAAAATATCAACGCACCGCACGCTTTGACAGCATTGACAAGGGCTTTGAGATACAGCGGATCGTAACGGTCGATACCGCCAGCCCCAATCAGCTCGGAAATCTCCTCGGAGTGCTCGGCGATAAGGTTGATATGATGATCGACCACCACGAGAGCGGCATAAAATACGCCGACAATTACGTTCGCACCGACTGTGCGGCGGCAGGGGAGATAATTTTCGAGCTTGCGGAGCGTCTTGTCGAGCGAGGAAATCTCAAAAAGATCCCCGAGGGCGCATATCCCCTCATCTATGCGGCACTTTCATCCGATACGGGATGCTTCAAATATTCGAGCGTCTCGCCCCACACCCACCTCTGCGCCGCAAAGCTGATCGCCGCAGGCATTGATTCGGCGGAGATAAATCGCCGCCTGTTTGACTGCAAGAGCGAAAAAATGCTCGCCGCCGAGGCAGCGGGCTTTCAGAATATAAAATTTTTCAATAACAGAAAGATCGCCGCCGTGCTTTTCCCATATAGCCTTAAAAGCTCCCTTGAGCTTGAGGACGAGGATCTCGAAACCCTCGTCGACGTGGCAAGAGCGGTCGACGGCGTGCGGATCGCCATGAGCATCCGCCAATCCACGCCCCAACGCTCGTTCAGAATATCCCTGCGCTCCTCGTGCGCCTTCGACGTTTCAACGGTCGCAAGGCATTTCGGCGGCGGCGGACACGCAAGAGCGGCGGCTTGCACGATCGAGGCGGATTCCATCGAATTTGCCGCACGTCTTGTCGTGGACGAGATAATGCGTCTGCAGGGCAAGCAATAAAGCTGAAAATCAATATATCCCACTCATTCGTGGGAGAAGGAGAATTTATGACAAAACCAAAATACTATTTGACAACGGCAATAGCCTACGCCTCCCGTAAGCCCCATTTCGGCAATACCTACGAGGTCATTATGTCCGATGCGGTCGCAAGATATAAGCGTGCGCGCGGCTTTGACGTTTTCTTCTGCACGGGCACGGACGAGCACGGTCAGAAGATCGAAGCCCTCGCAAACGAGGCAGGCATCACACCTAAGAAATACGTCGACGGCGTCGCAGGAGAGATCCGAGGCGTTTGGGATAAGATGAATACGTCCTACGACTACTTCATCCGCACCACAGACGACTACCACGAGCGTGCCGTCCAAAAGATGTTCAGACGCTTCTGGGAGCAGGGTGATATATATAAGGGTAAGTACGAGGGCTGGTATTGCAAGCCCTGCGAGTCCTTCTTCACGAATACGCAGGTCGTCGACGGTAAATGCCCCGACTGCGGAGCGGCTGTCGAGCGTGCGAGCGAGGAGGCGTACTTCTTTAAGATGAGCAAATACGCCGACAGACTTCTCGAATATATCGAGTCCCACCCCGATTTCATACAGCCCACCTCCCGTAAAAACGAGATGGTGAATAATTTCCTTAAGGCAGGACTTCAGGACCTTTGCGTGTCCCGTTCGTCATTCAGCTGGGGCGTGCCCGTCGATTTCGATCCCAAGCACGTAACCTACGTCTGGCTCGACGCACTCTCAAACTATATAACGGCGATAGGCTACGATCCCGACCTTAAATACGAGGAGCAGAGCGAAATTTTCAAAAAGTATTGGCCCTGCGATGTTCATATCATAGGTAAGGACATACTTCGCTTCCATACAATATATTGGCCCATCTTCCTTATGGCTCTCGACCTGCCGCTCCCCGAAAAGATCTTCGGTCATCCGTGGTTCAATTTCGGTGCGGATAAAATGTCGAAATCCAAGGGCAACGTCATCTACGCCGACGAGCTTGCCGACGAATTTTCCGTCGACGGCGTCCGCTATTACGCACTCTCCGAGATGCCCTACGCAAACGACGGCTCGATAACCTACGAATCGGTCATCAAGAGATATAATTCCGACCTCGTAAATAACCTCGGAAACCTCGTCAAGCGTACTCTCGATATGGAGAAGAAGTACTTCAATAAGAAGGTCTGCGCACCGACCGCACCCGAGGAGCTTGACGGTGAGCTGAAGGCGGCTTGCGTCGAGGCGTATAATTCCTACATCTCCTATATGGACGATTTCCACCTCGCCGATGCGCTCACATCTGTGTTCGATATGCTCTCGAGAGCGAATAAATATATCGACGAAACGACGCCTTGGGTGCTCGCAAAGGACGAAAGCAAGAGGGAAAGACTCGGCACGGTGCTCTATAATCTGCTCGAGACAATACGCTGGGGAGCGGTAATGCTCGCACCCTTCATTCCCGAAACGAGCGAGGAGATACTTCGAGAGCTCGGCACGGAAAATACGTCGTTCGATACCATCGGAGCTGCCGAAAAATTCTGCGGAATTGCTCAGGATAGCACGGTCGCCGATTCCAAGGTGCTCTTTGCGAGAGTCGATGAGGAGAAAAAGCTCGCCGAGCTTGAGGAAAAGCGTAAAGCACGCTTTGCCGCTCAGCAAAAGGCGCAGGAGATCCCCGAAAAGCCCGAGGGACTTGCCCTTATAGGAATTGACGACTTTATGAAAATCGAGCTTCGCAGCGCACAAATCGTCGAATGCGAGCCCGTCCCGAAGGCAAAGAAGCTACTTAAGCTCAAGGTCGACCTCGGCTATGAGCAGAGACAGGTCGTCTCGGGAATCGCAAAATTCTATACCCCCGAGCAGCTCATCGGTAAAAAGATAGTCCTCGTCGCAAATCTTAAGCCGGCAACGCTCTGCGGAATCGAGTCAAACGGAATGATCCTCGCCTCCGGTGAGGAGCAGATCCGCGTCCTCTTCCTCGATCCCGAAACACCCCTCGGAGAGAGAATAAGATAAAATAAAAATCATCCCCGGGACTGAGCGATAAACTCAGTCCCACTGTTTCCCCGATTGTGAAAAAGCGTTTTCGTAAATTAATATAACGCACCCAAAAGTTTTCATTGCACTAAATTTCCGTTGTTCCAATTAAAAGTTTTTACGTCGCTTTTTTCAAAAAGCGACCGCCCGTGCGGCGTGAGCGCAAATCGGCGTTTCTTTTCGTTAACTTTTTCACCGCCGATTTTGCGTAGCAAATGGCTGCCGTAAGGCAGACAAGGCGGAGTGCGCCTATTTGGTCAAAGAAAAAGTGGCTAAAGAGTCTTACTGCCTCCCCCACCATCGCCTTTCCCTCGAAATTCACCTAATTTCTGCGTAGATGTAACGACTGCACCCACGAAGAAAGTGCTCGCAGAATATTAACAGCCGTACTCCGTTTTTAATCGAATTTCACCACTATTGCCGCACAAAAATCAACCCCACTAACCCGTAGGGGCGTACCTG
>CAZONA010000026.1:4872-14941 GCA_964581025.1 uncultured Lachnospiraceae bacterium | reverse complement strand
GGATGCGCTCGAGCCGCATAGGCTCGTCGCCCTCCGCAGAGGGCGAAATTCCCCCTTCGGCGTTTCTCTTTTGCAAAGCTTTTCTCTTTGCGCCCGTTGTGCCAAAGAGAAAAGCGTCAAAAAAGTCTTGCTACCAATCCCACCGTTGCCTTCCCCACGAAATTCACCTAATTCTGCGGAGATTTAACGACTGCACCCACGGAGCGAGTGGGCGCAGAATTATTATCATCGCACCATAAGTTTTGTATTGAATTAAATCTCGACTGCTTTCTTTATCGTAGGGTGGGGGCTTGCTCCCGCCGATTTTTTGTTGAAGTTACTTTGATTTTGTGGCGGGCGACCGCAGGTGCGCCCCTACGGGTTGTATGGATAGTCGGGCGTGCGGCAATAGTGATGAAATTTTCGGTGCGTCGGTTGTTTTTTGGACAAACGCTTTTCACCCGTGCGTCGCTTAAACTCCGTAGGGGCGACCTGCGGTCGCCCGTGGGAGTTTTGAAATTTGCAATAAACTAAATCCTCGTTGCCTAAAGTTTGGAGTTTAGAAAGGCTCGCCCTTAGGGAGAGCTGTCAGCGTAGCTGACTGAGAGGGAATTAGTCATTGTTACTTTTCCCACCAAATTCACCTGATTTCTGCGGAAATTTAACGACTGCACCCACGGAGCGAGTGGGCGCAGAAAATTAACATTACGCCGATAAATTTTTGGTTGTACCAAGGTTCTGTTGCTGTCTCATCGTAGGGCGGGGCTTGCTCCCGCCGATTTTAATTCAAACTAACATTTACACAAATGAAAAGCGAAAATATAAATTTTACTTTTATTTTGGACTCGGCGGGAGCAAGCCCCCGCCCTACGATAAAAAGCAATAGGGATTTGGTTCAATGCAGACCTCAAAAACACCACGTGCGACCGCAGGTGCGCCCTACGGGTTAGTGGGTAATCGTTCGTGCAGCAACACTGCAAATCAGTTTCAAAAGCAAGTCGAATTTCCGCACCGCACCTGTGCCGCAAGGCATTCAAAATATTTTCTCAACGATTTTCGCAAAACCTATTGCAAAACGTCGATATATGTGTTATAATATCAAAGTTGAAAAAATAAATAAATATATGCTGAAGATCATATATGACTTATCCAGAGTGGTGGAGGGACGTGCCCTGTGAAGCCACAGCAACCTACCTCGGAGTGCGAGGCAAGGTGCTAATTCCCGAGAGATGAGATTTTTATTCACTCCCTCGGACTGCGAGGGATTTTTTAGTTGTGGCGGTTTTCGGCAGAAAGGAAGAAAAATGAAGAAAGTATTTTTTACATCCGAATCCGTAACCGAGGGACATCCCGACAAAATCTGCGACAAGATAAGCGACTCGATACTCGACGCACTTCTTGAGCAAGATCCCGAGAGCCGTGTTGCCTGCGAGACCTGCTGCACAACGGGACTCGTAATGGTAATGGGCGAGATCACGACCAAGGCAACCATCGACTATCAGAAAATAGTCCGTGAGACCGTCAGAGAGATAGGATACGACAGAGCGAAATACGGCTTTGACTGCGATTCCTGCGCAGTGCTCAGCTCGATCCACGCACAGTCGCCCGACATTGCACTCGGTGTTGACCGTTCCCTTGAGGCAAAGAGGGGCGAGATCGCCGACAAATACGACACCGGCGCAGGAGATCAGGGACTTATGTTCGGCTACGCCTGTGACGAAACCAAGGAGCTCATGCCCCTTCCTATCTCGCTTGCGCATAAGCTTGCAATAAAGCTCACCGAGGTCAGAAAAAATCACACCCTCGACTACCTCCGCCCCGACGGAAAAACACAGGTTACCGTTGAATATCACGACGACGTGCCCGCCCGTGTCGACACGGTCGTAATTTCGACACAGCATTCCGATTCCGTGTCCCTCGAAACTATCAGAGAGGACCTTATTAAGCACGTTATCAATCCCATAATCCCCACGGAGCTCATTGACGAAAACACAAAGATCTACGTCAACCCGACCGGACGCTTCGTCGTCGGCGGACCTGCAGGAGACAGCGGACTTACGGGAAGAAAAATAATCGTCGATACCTACGGCGGCTACGGTCGCCACGGCGGCGGTGCGTTCTCCGGTAAGGATCCGACGAAGGTCGACCGCTCCGCATGCTACGCCGCAAGGTACATAGCAAAGAATATAGTTGCGGCAGGACTTGCAAAGCGTTGCGAGGTTCAGCTTGCGTATGCAATAGGCGTCGCACGCCCCGTTTCCGTAATGATAGATACCTTCGGCACAGCCAAGGTTGACGAGAGCAAGATCTCCGAGGCGGTCGCAAGAAATGTCGACCTTCGTCCTGCGGCGATCATCGAACGCTTCGATCTCCGCCGTCCGATATACGCACAGCTTGCCGCATACGGACACATGGGACGTGAGGATCTCGGAGTCAGCTGGGAGGAGCGCGACCTTGCGCCTCTGCTCGCCGCAGAGCTTCTCGGCTAAGCTACGGTCGGACCGTAATATTTACAGACCTCGGCGGAATACGTTTGAGGTCTGTTTTTGAAGGGAGGCGAATTTATGCCGACAAAAAAATACGGCACTGCAAGTGCCGAGGAGCTTTTCGAGCTTGAGGGAAGCGTGGAGCGAGTCATATTTTCAAACGATAATAACGGCTACGCCATAATCGAGCTTTCGTGCACGGAGGGCGAGCTGAACGTCGCAACGGGAACTCTCCCCGGCATCGGAGTCGGAGAGCACGTCAAGCTTTGCGGCAAATGGGTTCATAACGCAAGGTACGGCAGACAGTTCGCCGCATCGAGCTACGAAAAGCTTCTCCCTGCGGACGAGGATTCGATAATGCGCTATCTCGCCTCGGGTGCGATCAAGGGAATAGGACCTAAGACCGCCCAAAGAATAGTTGCGCTTTACGGCACGGAAACCTTCGATGTTTTGGAAAACCATTGCGAATGGCTCGCCGAGATACAGGGAATTTCAATGCGCAAGGCACGTGAGATCGGAGAGGCGTTCCGTGAAAGTGCCGGAATGAGAAGCACGATGATGTTCTTCAGGGACTATTTCGGTGCCGCACTCACGATGAGAATATATAAGACGTGGGGCGCAGGCTCGGTTGAAAGAGTCAAGCAAAACCCTTATGTTCTCTGTGAGGAGATAGACGGGATCGGCTTCGATAAGGCGGACGAAATGGCAAAGCAGCTCGGCTTTTCGAGTGATCTGCGTGAGCGTGTCTGCGCAGGAGTCGAATATATAATCCGCTATCGGATCGCATCGGCAGGGCACGTTTGCCTGCCGAAGGATATCCTTATCTCACAAGCCGTGGAGCTTCTCGGCGTCGACGAAAACGCCGTTTTGAGTGCGCTCGAATCCCTTATCGCCGCTATGCGACTTTGCTGTGTGAAGTACGACGGGGTGGAATATATCTACGACCGTGCAAGTCGTGATGAGGAAAAATATATTGCAGAAAAGCTTGATATGCTCGATAAGCTCCGCATCACCGTCGACGGCTCGGACGTCGGGGGACTTATAAGCATGGAGGAAAAGAGAAGCGGTATGACCTACGCACCGCTTCAGAGACGGGCGATCTCCGCCGCACTCGAAAACGGCGTGATGATACTCACGGGAGGTCCGGGAACGGGAAAAACCACCGTCGTCCGTGCGCTCATCGGTATATTTGACAGCATCGGACTCGACGTCGCACTCGTCGCACCGACGGGACGTGCCGCAAACAGACTCAGCAAGGCGACCTCACACGAGGCGAGCACCGTTCACCGACTGCTCGAAATGGAATTTTCGGACGGCTCGCACGGCAGCTTTGCAAGAAACGAAAATAATCTGCTTGAGGAGGACGTCATCGTCGTCGACGAGATCTCGATGATGGATCAGCCCTTAATGTACGCTTTGCTCAAGGCGATAAAACCGGGCGCACACCTCGTAATGATCGGCGACAGCGATCAGCTCCCCTCGGTCGGAGCGGGGAACGTCCTCGGCGACCTCGTCGAAAGCGGACGCTTTGCCACGGTGAGACTCAACGAGATCTTCCGTCAGGCGAGCGAGAGCCTTATAATCACCAACGCACACGCCATAAATTCGGGAAATATGCCGAGGCTCGATATCAAGGATGGCGATTTCTTCTTCGTTCCTCGAAGCGGTGGATCGGATATCGCAAGAACCGTCGTGGAGCTTTGCGAGAGCCGCCTGCCCCGTGCATACGGCAAGGAAATGACCGCAAATATGCAAGTCATCTCCCCCTCACGCCGAGGAGAATCGGGCACGGAGAATCTTAACGTCCTCTTGCAAAACGCCCTCAATCCCCAAGGCTTCGGCAAAACTGAATATAAGCACCGTGGCAGAACGTTCAGAGAGGGCGACCGTGTTATGCAGATAAAAAATAACTACGATATCTTCTGGGAAAGATCCGACGGCAAGGGCGGAAACGGAATATTCAACGGCGATATCGGCGTGATAACGGATATAGATTTCAAGGAGCAGGAAATGAGCATAAGCTTTGAGGACAGAAGCGTCAGATACGACTTTTCCTACCTCGACGAGCTTGAACACGCCTATGCCATAACCGTGCATAAAAGTCAGGGAAGCGAATATCCGATAGTCATAATTCCGGCATACCGTGCCCCCGAGCTTTTGCTCACACGGAATATGCTCTATACCGCCGTTACGAGAGCGCAGAAAATGGTCGTCATTGTCGGCGAGAGTGCCGTGGTCGAAAAAATGGTCAATAACGACCGCCACTCCCTGCGTTATACCAACCTCTCAAAAACCTTTGAAAAATTAAAATGATAATAAAGAAACTCATCACGCTCCTCGGAAATCTCGTGTTTCCGCCGAAATGCTCCGGCTGCGGTAAGATCCTTGAAATGAAGATCGACGTCGAAGCTTACCTCGCACTCTGCACCGATTGCAGAAGGGAATTCGAGGCTGAGAAGGACCGTGAATGCCGCAGGTGCAGCCTGCCGATGTCCCACTGCCGCTGTATGCCGCAGGCATTGGACCGTGCGCAGTGCCTCTCGCTCTTAAAGCTCGTCGCATACGATCCCGACTCGGGAAACAGGTGCGTGAACAGATACCTCTATACCGTAAAGTATAAAGCGTGCGATCTCGATATTCTTTTCAGTGCACAGCAGCTCCGTGCAAGACTTATCGAGGAGATGAGGGAGCTGTCCCTATCCCCCTCGGATTGCATAATCACCTATATGCCACGCTCCCGTAAAAATAAGATAAAATACGGCTACGATCAGGGCAAGGCACTTGCCGAGGAGGTCGCACGCATTACGGGAATAGAGCTCGTTCGGTGCTTTGAGCGAAAGGTCGATACCGACGAGCAGAAATCCCTCGGCGAATTTGAGCGAAGAATGAATATGGGCTCGTCCTACCTCCCCCTCGACGTCGAGGACAAGGTGAGGGATAAGACGGTCATAATTGTCGACGATATAGTAACCACAGGCTCGTCGATGGCGTCGTGCGTTCGATTTTTGAACGCACGGGACGCCTATGCGGTGATCGGACTCTGCCTTGCTCGCACGGTAAAGCGGAAAAAATAAAAATAAAGTGCAAAAAGCGATTGATTTGTTCGCACTAATGTGATATAATTAATATAATCATCAAAAAAGGAGGATGAACGTGTTCAAGCTTACAATGGATATCGGTATAGACCTCGGAACCTCGTCCGTCCTCGTTTACGTGAAGGATAAGGGCATAGTCCTGCGAGAGCCGAGCGTCGTTGCGGTCGAGGATAGCACGGGAAAGATCGTGCGGATCGGCAAGGAAGCACAGCAAATGGTCGGCAGAGCACCCGAGGGCGTGTCGATCGTCCGTCCCCTAAAGGACGGAGTTATCAGCCAGTATAACGCCACGCTGAAAATGCTCCAATATTGCATCAGCCACGCCTGCGGTATGGGACTTGTGCGCCCGAGAGTAATGATATGCGTGCCCTGCGGCATAAGCGAGGCGGAGGAAATGACGATAATCAACGCCGTTTCCCAAGCGGGCGCAAGACAAACGTTTTTGATAGAAGAGCCCGTCGCTGCGGCGATAGGCGCAGGAATAGATATAGACGCCCCCGAGGGACGAATGGTGGTCGATATCGGCGGAGGAACTACCGATATCGCAGTCGTGTCCTACGGCGGAGTCGTCGTTTCAAAATCCGTCCGAGTCGCCGGAAACGCACTTGACGAGGCACTTATGTCGTATATGAGAAGAACGCATAAGCTGCTTATAGGCGAGCGAACGGCGGAGGAGATAAAAATTAAGGTCGGCAGCGTTTTCGATGTTCCCACGAAAAAGCCGACGGAAATGAACGTCAAGGGCAGATGCCTCGTTAAGGGAATGCCCCGAGTCGTCCGCTTCCACGCAAACGAAACGCTCGGAGCACTCATAGAGCCGCTCACCGCAATAATAGATACCGTGTGCCTCGTGATAGAGCAAACGCCGCCGGAGCTTCTCGGGGACGTTTATAAAAACGGAATAGTCCTCACGGGCGGCGGAGCGAAGCTCACGGGACTTGATAAGCTGATCGAGAGAACGACGGGGATACGCACCTTCGTTGCAAAAGAGCCGACGACCTGCGTCGCACTCGGCACGGGACGCTCGCTCGACGACCTTGAGAGCGGAGCTGTCGGATTTCTCGGAAGCTTCGGAAACGGCTGATATAGCAAAAACCAAGATCACGGGGAGCACCGCTCGTCGTGATTTTGAACTTAATGATCCAAACTCTGAAGGAGATAATATGGAAACACAAAGAATAACACTCGGCTACGAGCCCCAAGCGGTGCTCGCATACTTTGAAAAGCTCTGTACCATACCTCACGGCTCGGGAAATGAGAGAGCAGTTGCGGAATTTATAGAGCAGACCGCAAGATCACGGGGACTTTTCTGCATCCGTGACGCAAAAAATAACGTTTTCGTCAGAATACCGGCAAGCGAGGGAAGAGAGGGAGAAGCGGCGTATCTGCTCCAAGGACATACGGATATGGTCTGCGCCTCGCTCTCGTCAAGTAAGCACGATTTCGAGCACGATCCGCTCGATCTCTACCTCGATAATGGCTGGCTTCGTGCGAGAGGAACGACGCTCGGCGGCGACGACGGCATAGCCGTCGCTATGATGCTCGCCCTCATCGACGGCGCATCGAACGATCACCCCACCCTCGAGCTGCTTTTCACCGTCGAGGAGGAAACGGGACTCTTCGGTGCGGAGAGCTTTGACTATTCGAGCGTTACCGCAACGAGAATGATAAACCTCGACTCCGAGAGCGAGGACGAAATATGCGCAGGCTGTGCCGGCGGCGTCAGGAGCAGAGTTCATTTTGCCCCGACGACCGAAATGGCGAGCGGCGACGAGCTCACCCTCACGCTTGACGGACTTGCCGGCGGACATTCGGGTGCGGAGATAAACTGCGGCAGAACCAACGCCGTCATCCTCACCGTCCGTATCCTCCGTGAGCTTGCAAAAAGACAGCACATATCCCTCGTTTCCCTCTGCGGCGGCGAGAAGGATAACGCCATCCCCCGCTCCTGCACGGCGAGAGTCATCGTCGAGGACGCAGGCGACGCACTTGAGCTTCTCGAAAGCCTTGAGGGTGAGATAAGAGGAGAGCTTTGCGAGGCGGATTCGGGACTTGATTTTTGCTTTGACGTCTGCTGTGGCGTCAAGGACGTCGAAACGATAGCCGAGACCGAAAATCTTATCTCCCTTGTCGAAAATATCCCCGTCGGCGTGCTCAAAATGAGTGAAGAACTCGAGGGACTCGTTGAATTTTCACGCAACCTCGGCGTCGCCGAAATTAATACCGAGAGCGTCCGCATCACCTATTCCTCGCGCTCCGCAAAGGAAGCGCAGATCGACCTCTCCGTCGAGCAGATAGAGAGCGAGGCAGGGAGGATCGGCGCAACCGTCAGCCATACGGGCAGATATCCCGGCTGGGATTTTCTCCCCGAGAGCGAGCTGCGTGAGCTTTATGCGGAAAAATGCCTCGAGATCACGGGCAAAAAGCCGAGGACCGTCGTCATCCACGCAGGACTCGAATGCGGAATCATCAAATCCCGACTTCCCGAGATGGATATCATCTCCGTCGGACCGAATATGCGTAATATCCATACTCCCGACGAGGCACTTGACCTTGCGTCGTGCGAGCGGCTTTTTAAGACGCTCCTTGCCGTCCTCAGAGGATAAACGAAGATCAAAAAGCACTCCGATAGCGGTATCGGAGCGCTTTTTGCGAAAAAAGTCGTTAAAAAAACGCAGAATTCCCAAAAAAGTCTATACAAATCGCTCAACTTATGATATAATATTATATAATTATAGCTTTCTATACCCGAAAGGTGCACCGTGAATATGTATAAAGACGATTATAAAAAAAGACAGAACAAAAATAGAGGCGACCGCCAATTTGACCGTCCCCACAAAAACGATGCGGAGCAAATGCCCGAGGGCGAGCTCGGCGGACTCGTTATAGGCAGAAACGCCGTAAGAGAGCTGCTCACCTCCGGCAGAGCGGTGGATAAAATTCTCGTCAGCCGAGGGGACAGGGAGGGCTCGATAGTAGTGCTCGTCGCACAGGCGATCGAGCGTGGCATTCCCGTGGTCGAGGTCGACCGTGCAAAGCTTGACGCAATGTCCGGCGGCGCAAGACATCAGGGCATTATCGCAATGGCGGCTGAAAAGGAATACGTAAGCGTCGAGGATATCCTCGCAATCGCCGAGGAGAGAGGCGAGAAGCCGCTCATCGTCATATCCGACGGCATAACCGATCCGTATAATCTCGGCTCGCTCATTCGCTGTGCGGAGGGCGTCGGAGCGCACGGACTTATAATTCCGAAACGCCGTGCGAGTGGACTCACACCCCTTGTGAGCAAGGCAAGCGCCGGAGCGATCGAGCACCTCGCCGTTGCGAAGGTCGCAAATATCGCTCAAACTCTCGAGGAGCTTAAGGAGAGGGGAATATGGGTGTACAGCGCCGAGGCAGGAGGCACGCCGTATTACGAAACGGACTTCGGCGGCGGCTGTGCGATAGTTTTCGGAAGCGAGGGAGAGGGAGTTTCCCGACTCGTTAAGGAAAAGAGCGATTTTATCGTCTCCATCCCAATGTACGGACACGTCAATTCGTTTAACGTTTCCACCGCCGCATCGGTGATACTTGCCGAGGCGTCAAGACAGCACAGACAGGTGAAAAAATGATGCAAATGCATTTGCAAAAAAATAAAAAATATCGGGGAGGTAGTAAAATTGTCTGAGCATAATAACGATGAAATGATGAAAATGCTTGAACAGCTTAAGGCGCAGGCAATGGAGCCCGTCGACGAGTCGGAGCTCACCTCGCCCACCGCAGGATCCTCGTATTCGGACGAGGAGATGCGTGATATACTGGAAAAGCAGCTTACCGAGGACGAGCCTGCCCCCACGGGCGAGGAGCATTCGTTCGATACGTTCGATTTCGGTAAGCTTGACGACGAAATAATAAGCACGGGCGAGTTCGTCGTCTACGACGAGCCGGAAATACAACCTGCGGTTGAGGAGGAAGAACCCGAACCCATCGTCGAGGAAGAGCCCGAGCCGATCGTAGAGGAAGAACCAGAGCCCATCGTTGAAGAAGAACCCCAACCCATTGTCGAAGAAGAACCCGAACCCATCGTCGAGGAAGAGCCCGAACCCATCGTCGAGGAAGAGCCCGAACCCATCGTCGAGGACGAACCCCAACCCATCGTTGAAGAAGAACCCGATCCCGTAATCGAGGAACAACCCGAGCCGATAGTTGAGGAAGAACCCGAACCAATTGTTGAGGAAGAACCCGAGCCAATCGTCGAGGACGAACCCGAACTCATCGTTGAGGACGAACCCGAACCAATCGTCGAGGAAGAACCCGAGCCGATAGTTGAGGAAGAACCCCAACCCATTGTCGAAGAAGAACCCGAACCAATTGTCGAAGAAGAACCCGAACCGATAATTGAGGAAGTACCTGAACCCGTCGTTGAGGAAGAACCCCAACCCATTGTTGAGGACGAATCCGAACCCATTGTCGAGGAAGAACCCCAACCTATTATTGAGGAGCAACCCGAGCCGGACGAAGAGCCGATCG
>CAZONA010000026.1:0-4772 GCA_964581025.1 uncultured Lachnospiraceae bacterium | reverse complement strand
CAACCCGAGCCGGACGAAGAGCCGATCGCCGAGGAGTCGATAAACTACGACGAGGTGCTTGAGGGACAGCAGGGAACTGTGTTCAACCAATTCGTCGAGGATTTCACGGGCGAGCTTGACGACGTCGTTTTCGAGGCGGAGATAACGGAGAGCCGTGCTCCCGATAAGCAGTATACCATCTTTGAGGACTGGGAAAAGCTGATGAAGGACAAGAGCTACGCCACCGCAGAGGAGGGAGTCATTCCGCCGAGTGCGGACGAGCTTGCGCAGAGTGCGGAGATATCCGAGCGTGCGAGCGGCAAGACCGACTACTTCACGGCTCAGACGAGTGCGGACCTCGACGCCGTCGACATTGCGCTCATGGTAGCCCTCGGAGGCGAGAGCGAGCTCAATCGCACCGTCGGCTTTGAAAAAATACGTCAGGCAGTCCACAGCGCAAACGAGGAAAAGAGCGAGGATCTCTCGGGCAAGAGCATTTTCGGCTGCTGCGGAGAGGAATATTCCTCCCTCGTTCAGAACGCAAAGATCAAGGAAAAATATAAAAAGGACAAGAGGGGCGTGATCATTCGCCTCGTCCTCACGGCGATAATGACGGCGCTCATTCTCGCCTACGATATCGCAGGCAGAGTCGGATACGTTCTCCCGGGAATATTCGATATGAACGAATCCCCCCGTATCTACGTCCTCGCAGGACTTCAGCTCGTGTTCCTCTGCGCCGTGATATCCTATAATAAATTCAAGGATATGTTCACCGGAGCGTCGAATTTCTCGAGTATGTCCTTTGTCGGAGCGGTGATCGCACTGCTCGTGTGCGTTTTGCACGACGTGCTTTTGATGTTCACGAAGTACGTCCCCGTAACGATGTCGTTCCATCCGATCCCGGCAATAATGCTGTTGATCAGCCTAATTTACGACCTTTTCGACGTCGTTCAGCAGTCCCACGTCTTCGGAGTAATCTCCTCGAGCGATAAAAAGCTCGTCCTCGAGCCCTACGGAAAGGTGCGAATGGATGAGGACGAAAAGGAGAGCGACGTGCTCGATAAGGATAGCTATTGCATCTCGAGAGTGCCGACGGTCAGCAGATTTTTCGCAAGGATCGCAGAGCCTGCGACGAATGCGTGGAGCAAATTCATCTCCCCCGTCCTCTGCCTCTCCGCATCCCTGTGCATATTGCTCGTGCTCGTGCTCATGGGCAAGGACCTTGCCACCGCAGGACTTGCCGCAACGGTTTCGTGCCTGTTCTCCTTGCTCTGCTCGGTAATATTCGAGAGCGAGTTTGCATTTTTCGCAGTGCATAAATCGCTCAAAAAATATAAGACCGGCATCATCGGCAAATCGGGTGTCTCCGAGTACGGCAAATGCAATATAATCTACTTCGACGATTATAACGTCTTTAATAAAAAGAGTGTCAGAACCAAGGGACTGAAGCTCTACGATAATAACGAGATCTACCGTGTGCTTTATCATACGCAGGCGGTTTTCTCGAAGGTCGGCGGACCGCTCAAGGGCGTTTTCGAATTTGCCACGAGCGAAATGATACATTCGAAGAACGTTGAGATCCGTGAGATCAATAAGGAGGGCATCTCCGCCTTCGTCGACGGCAGGACCTCCGTCCTTATCGGAACGGGAGCGTTCCTGCGAGGGCACGGAATACATCCCACATATACCGCCGCCGATATGCGAGCCGAGGCGGCAGGGGAGGAGAGCATAATGTTCATTGCTCTCGGCGGAAAGCTCGGTGCGAAGCTCTACGTAACGTACCGCTTCTCCTCGGAATTTGAAAGGCTTGCAAGAAAGCTCACCGCCAAGGGCGTCCGCATCGGAATACGCTCGTGCGATCCCAATATCAACGATAAATGGGCAAAGCACTACGGCGAGCTCAAGAAATTCGATATAAGCATCGTCCGCCCGACTCTCAAGGAGATCAAGCCGAGGGATAAATCCATCGACGGCGGCGTCGCATCGGTCAAAAACGTCCGTGCACTTGCCGAGGCACTTATGATGTGTATCAAGCTCGATAGCTTCGAAGCCCTCATAGGAAAAATGAGAATTGCCTCAATAGTCCTTGTCGCAATGCTCACGCTTGCCCTCGTGCTCTTTGCCGGAATAGATACCGTGAGCCTGCTCGTGCTCTCACTCACATGCGCTCTCGGAGCGTCGATAATGATGCTTATGACACACTTTTACATTAAACGATAGGTGAATGATGAATAATAAGAACAGCTCGATATTGAGATCGGTCGAAAAGCCGGGCAGATACAGCGGCGGCGAGTACGGACAGATCATCAAAAATAAGGAGAACGTCAAGGCGAGGTGGGTGTTCTGCTTCCCCGATACATACGAGATAGGAATGTCGAATCTCGGAGTCAGAATACTTTACGGCGCACTCAACGAGGAGCCGGATATCTGGTGCGAAAGAGCCTACGCTCCGTGGCACGATATGCAGGAAAAAATGCGTGAATATTCGCTCCCCCTCTGCGCACACGAGAGCGGAGATCCCCTGTCCGAATTTGATATAATGGGAATTACCCTCCAGTACGAGATGTGCTATACAACGGTGCTTAAGATGCTCGAGCTGTCGGGAATTCCGCTTTACGCAAGGGATAGGGACGAAAGTTACCCCGTCGTCATCGGCGGCGGACCTTGCGCCTATAACGCAGAGCCGATAGCGGATTTCTTCGATTGCTTTTCCATCGGAGAGGGCGAGGAAAACCTCGTCGAATTCACAAAGCTCTATATCGAAATGAAGGAGAACGGTACGTATACCAAAAAGGAATTTCTCCACCGTGCCGCCCGTGAGATAGGCGGAATATACGTCCCCTCACTCTACGACGTTTCCTATAACGATGACGGAACGATAGCGGCGTATACGCCGATATTCGACGATATCCCGAAGCGAGTTACCAAGCGTATAATGAAGGATATGGACGAGTCCTATTTCCCCGATAAGGTCGTTATGCCCTATATCGAAACGGTGCACGACAGAATAATGCTCGAGGTCTACCGAGGCTGTATTAGGGGATGCAGATTCTGTCAGGCGGGAATGGTCTATCGCCCCGTAAGAGAAAAAACGCCCGATAAGCTCAACGAGCAGGCGAAATGCCTCTTTGAAGCGACCGGATACGACGAAATATCCCTCTCGTCCCTCTCTATAAGCGACTATTCAAGGCTTGATGAGCTCACCGATAAGCTCCTTGAGTGGACGGACGATAATATGATAAATCTCTCCCTCCCCTCGCTCCGTGTGGATAGCTTTACTAAGGCACTTATGGATAAGATAGCCACCGTCCGCTCGGGATCGCTCACCTTTGCACCCGAGGCGGGAACGCAAAGACTGCGCGACGTTATAAATAAGAACGTCGCCGAGGACGACCTGCTCCGTGCGGTCAACGTCGCATTCGACGCAGGGAAGAATACCGTCAAGCTCTACTTTATGATGGGACTTCCCACCGAAACCTATGAGGATATCGAGGGAATCGCAAAGCTCGCTAAGGCGGTCGTCGAGGCGTATTACGCAAACCCGAATCACATGAAGGGCAGAGCACCGTCGGTAACCGTCAGCGTCTCCTGCTTTATACCCAAGCCCTTTACCCCGTTCCAGTGGGAAAAGCAGAACAGTGCCGAGGAATTTGAGCAAAAGCAAAAATATTTGCAGGAATGTATAACCGATAAAAAGATCCGCTACGTCCACCACGACGCAAGAGTTTCCCATATTGAAGCGGTGCTCGCACGAGGCGACAGACGGCTTGCGCCGGCACTTAAGCTCGCATGCGAGAGAGGCTTTTGCTTTGACGCATGGGACGAGTTCTTCCGCTACGACGAGTGGATGAGGGTGTTTGCCGATTGCGGAATAGATCCCGATTTCTACGCAAAGCGTGAGTGGGGCGAGAGTGAGGTACTCCCGTGGGACGTTATCGACTGCGGAGTTACGAAGGAATTTTTGCTCCGTGAAAGACATAACGCATACGCAGGGAAAACGACTCCATCCTGCCGTGAAAAATGCAGCGGCTGCGGAGTCAATAAGCTTGGAGGTGAACGCACGTGGTGCCCGAAAAAGCAACAAAATTGAAGCCCTATTCCAAGGAGGACTACCCCCTCCTCGACGAGCCGAAATATATCAGATTTAAGTTTCGTAAAACGGGCGATCTGCAGTATATCTCCCACCTCGATCTCCAAACGGTCATGGGCAGAGTGCTCATCAGAGCCAAAGCACCGCTTTGGTATTCAAAGGGCTTTAACCCCCACCCGAAGCTCATATTCGCCCTGCCGCTCTCCGTCGGCGCACAGAGCGAGTGCGAGTACCTCGACGTCAGAGTCGAGCGTGCCGTGCCGCCCGCAGAGCTTATGGAGCATATAAACGCCGAGGTAACGGACGAGCTTCGCTTCATAGACGCATACTATGCCGAAACGAGCTTTTCGGATATATATTGGTCAAGGTATGAGTATACTGTAAGAACGACGGGCGCAGATGACGAAATGGCTGAAAAAATACAGGAGCTTCTCAGCGCCGATCACGTCGTTATTATGAAAAAAGTCAAGGATAAGCATAAGAATAGTATCTCCTATAAGGAGCAGGATATAGCCGAGTACGTTAGGGACATCGAGGCTTGGTTCGAGAGCGGCGTAATCAGAATAAACGCCACCCTCTCCGCCTCAATAAACCAAACGCACCCCCATATTAACCCCGATTCCCTCGTCGGAATCTTGAAAAGAGAGCTCGGTATCCTCTCCGGAAGCCCCGTAAATGAGGGCTACGATATCGTCCGTGTAAA
>CAZONA010000025.1:0-15391 GCA_964581025.1 uncultured Lachnospiraceae bacterium | reverse complement strand
CATTACGGATTTCCAAATTCTTATATCCCTATATATTAATATAAAATATATTAAAGTAGTTGACAAATCGGGAAAAATGTATTAAAATATACTGAATACATATTTTTGATTACAATTACGAGAGGATCTATATGATTAAAAGCATGACCGCATTCGGCAGGCACGCCGAGGTCGTAAACGGAAAAAATATTATTGCGGAGCTTAAGAGCGTCAACAACCGCTACTTCGACTGCTCCGTCAGGATCTCGAGAAGCTACTCCTTTCTCGAGGAGAGGATCAAGCCCTATCTTCAGGCTCACGGTGTGAGTCGGGGAAAGGTTGAGGTCTCCATTACCGTTGAGCCGATGGGCTCGGCAGAATTTTCAATTTCTCTGAACGAGGGCTACGCCCGTGCGTACTATTCGGCTCTTTGCGAGCTTCGGGACACGCTCGGCATCGGCGGTGAGATAACGCTCGCTTCCCTTCAGCGTGATCCGAACATTTTTACCGTTTCCAAGCTCTCCGAGGACGAGGAGCAGGACTGGGCGGACGTTGAGCACGTGCTTGCGGCGGCACTTGAAAAATTCCTTGCGGCACGTGAGCGTGAGGGCTCGAACATTGAGTCCGATCTACGTGCCAAGGTTGCGGAGATCGGCAAGATGGTCGACACGGTGGAAGCTCACAGCGAGGAAAACATTGCGGCGTACCGCTCGAGGCTTGAGGAAAAGCTCCGCACGGTGCTTTCCGACAACAAGATCACGCTCGACGAGAGCAGGATACTCACGGAATGTGCGATATTCGCCGACAGAGTCGCCGTTGACGAGGAGATAGTAAGACTCCGCTCGCACTTCACCGCCTTTGAGGACATTCTCTCCTCGGGTGAGCCTGCGGGGCGCAAGCTTGATTTTCTTATGCAGGAGATGAACCGAGAGGCGAACACCATCGGCTCGAAGTGCTCGGATTCCGACATTGCTCACACGGTCGTCAACATAAAATGCGAGCTTGAAAAGATAAGAGAGCAGATACAGAACATCGAATAGACCAAGAAAGGACTTGAAAATGAAATTTATCAACATAGGCTTCGGAAATATGGTAGCGGTCGAGCGCATCGTCGCAATAGCAAGCCCCGATTCCGCACCGATCAAGCGACTCGTTCAGGACGCCAAGGAGGGTGGCAGAACGATCGACGTTTCCTGCGGCAGACGCACGAGGAGCGTGATCATCACGGACTCCGAGCACGTGATACTTTCCGCAATACAGGCGGAAACGATCGCCAACAGAATGGACGACACGTCATACGACGAGGAAGGCGAGGACGAGGAAGAATGAAACGAGGACTTCTCATTGTTGTATCCGGACCTGCCGGCAGCGGCAAGGGTACTGTAAATTCACAGCTCGTCGCAAGCGGAGAATTCGTTTTTTCCGTTTCGGCGACGACACGTGCACCTCGCCCGGGTGAGGTTGACGGCGTAAATTATCATTTCATCAGCCGTGAGGAATTCGAGCGTCGCATCGCCGAGGGCGGATTTCTCGAATACACGACCTACTGCGGCAATTATTACGGCACTCCTCTGCGTGAGACGATGGCGATACTCGAGAGCGGAAAAAATCTCATTCTCGAGATAGAATGCGAGGGTGCGATGAACGTAAAGCGCATCTTCCCCGACTCCGTGCTCATAATGCTCATTCCGCCGACGTTTGCCATTCAGGAGGAAAGGCTTCGTGGAAGAGGTACGGAGACCGAGGACGTTATCCGTGCTCGTCTTGAAAAGGCAAAGCGTGAGATAACGCAGATAGGCGAATACGATTACATAGTTTACAACTACAACGGCGGCAGCGCCGTTGCGGCGGACGACATAAGGGCGATAGTGCGTGCGGAGCAGCATGCGAGCCACCGTCAGCCCGACGCCGTCGACAAATATTTCGGCAGGGCTTGATCAGCCCCCCCGAGCACATAATCTGTAATTTATTTTAAGGAGATATAGAAAAATGCTTCATCCAACAATTCAGGAACTTACAAAGGAAGAATTCAACCGCTACGAGCTTACTCTCGCCACCGCAAAGTGCGCGCGCATACTCACCGACGAGTACGTAAAGCAGAGAGACGAGGTCGAGAGAGCTATGGCTCTTAACAAGGACGGCGATCGCTCGCTCGTCGGCAAGGTCGACGACGATCTTAAGGACGAAAAGGCTATCAAGAACGCCATCACACGCCTTTGGGACGGCAGATACGAGATGTATCGCGGAGAGCCCGAGGAGATCGTATACGTCAGCAAAATCCGCCCCATCCCCGAAGAGCCCGAGGAGAATTTCAGCGACGTCTTTGAGGACGTAGAGGCGGACGACGTCAACGGTGCAGAGGAAGCTGAGAACGCCGAAGAGGTCGAGGACGCAGATAAGGGCGAGAACACAGAGGACGTCGAGGACGCCGAATAATCTTTGATCCGAGCAGATCGGAATTTTTGCGGGAGGGTGCGATGGAGAACAGATATGCAAGTCTTTATCTTCTTGACAATCCGTACTTTATAGATACGGAATACACATATTTTATTCCCCACGATCTTTCCTGCGCAGTGGCGAGGGGCTCTTTCGTGATCGTGCCGTTCGGAAGCTCCAACAGGACGAGGATAGGTCTTGTCGTATCGGTCAGCTCAAAAGAGCCGTCCGCCGTCAAGACGAAATCCATTCGAGGCATCGCAAGCGAGGAGATCACGCTCACCGAGGAGGAGATAGGGCTCTGTCTTTTTATGAAGGAGCACACTCTCTGCACCGTCGGAGACGCCGTTCGTGCAATGATACCATCGGGGGCTCTGTCCGAAATAATCACGGTATACAGAGCGGCGGAGGGTGCGTCGTGCGACGATCGCTACTCGGAAATATTTGATTTCATCAAGGAGCACGGCACGGCAACGAGCCGAATGCTCTCGGAAAAATTCGGAATAGGCTCCGTCCCGGCACTTGCCGCACTTACAAGGCAGGGGCTGCTTGAGAGGGATGCGATAATCAAAAGTCGCACCGTCGGCAAGGAGAAAAAGCATTATCTTCTCTCCGTCGATAACACGGCTCTCGCTTCCCTGCTGGGCACGTCCGAGCCGACGCCCGAATACAAAAAGCTTCGCTCCAAAACTCAGGCGGAGATACTGTCCCTGCTCTCACTTCGTGAGCGCATTTCGGCGGACGATTTGAAATCCGAGCTCGGCGACGTTTCGACACAGCTTGCCGCCCTGCTCAAAAAGGGCTATATCACCGTCGAGACCGAAACGGTCTGGCGTGATCCCTACGCCGGCAAAGCAAGGCAAAATCACGCAAAAGATCCGACGCTCTCAAGTGAGCAGAGTAATGCTCTCGCCCGTCTTAATTCCCTGCTCGACGCAGGTTCTCCCGCCTGTGCTCTGCTTCACGGAGTTACGGGAAGCGGCAAAACCTGCGTGATGATGAAGCTCATCGACCGTGCGCTCGGCTCGGGCAAGGGTGTTATTATGCTGATCCCCGAAATATCCCTCACGCCCCAGACCGTGGAGCTTTTCTGCTCACGGTACGGCTCACGTGTGGCGATAATCCATTCCTCTCTTTCTCAGGGCGAGAGGCTCGATGCGTTCATGCGCATCAGACGTGGCGAGGCGGATCTCGTTATCGGAACGAGGAGTGCGGTTTTTTCACCCGTAAAAAATCTCGGGCTTATCATCATCGACGAGGAGCAGGAGCACACCTACAAATCGGATCAGAATCCCAAATACCACGCACGTGATATCGCAAGATACAGATGCGCCGCAAGCGGCTCTCTGTTGCTTCTCGCAAGTGCGACTCCCTCGCTTGACAGCTACAAAAAAGCCACCGACGGCACGTATACCCTCATTGAATTAAATTCCCGATACGGTACGGCGACTCTGCCGAGCGTGGAGCTTGCCGATATGCGTGAGGAAATTCGGAGCGGAAATTCCTCCCCGATATCAATGCCCCTGCTTGACGCCGTGGGCACGGCTCTGCACCGCAAGGAGCAGGTCATACTGTTTTTGAACCGTCGGGGATATCACAATTTTCTTTCCTGTGCCGCCTGCGGTGCGGCGATAAAATGCCCCTCGTGCTCCGTTTCGATGACGTATCACACGGACAGGCTCTATCGCCGAGCGGAGCTGGTCTGCCATTGGTGCGGACGGCGTGCTCCCGTGCCGACGACCTGCCCCGAGTGCGGCTCGGAGCATATCAAGCCCATGGGTGCAGGTATACAGCTCGTGGAAAAAACGCTCTCGGAGCTTTATCCGAGCGCAAGGATAATAAGAATGGACACCGACACGGCGTCCACAAAGCATGCATACGACACGATGCTCGGCGATTTTCGTGCGCACCGTGCCGATATACTCATAGGCACGCAGATGGTTACCAAGGGACACGATTTCCCCGACGTAACGCTCGTCGGCGTGCTCAATGCGGACACCTCGCTCTACCTCAACGACTACCGTGCGAACGAGAGGACGTTTTCAATGCTGACTCAGGTCGTCGGCCGTGCCGGCAGAGGCGAAAAGCCCGGCAGGGCGCTGATACAGACCTCAAATCCCGACAACGACGTCATCGCACTTGCGTGCCGTCAGGACTACCGTGCGTTTTTCGAAAGTGAGATACGGCTTCGCAAGCTGCTCTCGTTTCCGCCCTTCTGCGACGTCGCCCTGCTCACCCTCTCGGGTGCGGTCGAGAACGCAGTGGTGAAGGACGCTTCCCTGCTCTCCGATATGATAAGGGAAAAGGTGAGCGGCGAATTTGCCGGGATACCCATCGTTTGCTACGGACCGTTCGAGGCGCCCGTTTACAAGCTCGACGGCAGGTACAGAATGAGGATCGTATTAAAGTGCCGCTTAAATAAGCAAACGAGAGCGATGCTATCGCAAATTTATACGGAATTCAACAGAAGAAAGAGGACCGATCCGCAGCTTTCGATCGATCTGAATCCTTCTTCATTATAAAAGCAAAAGAGGATCGTAAAAATGGCAAGATTAAATATTGTAAAGGTCGGCGACGAGGTGCTGAGAAAAAAGTGCCGTCCCGTCGAGGAAATAACCCCCCGTATCACACGTCTGCTTGACGATATGGCGGAAACGATGCGCCACGCCGAGGGCGTGGGGCTCGCCGCACCGCAGGTCGGCGTGCTCCGCAGGATCGCCGTCGTCGAGGTCGAGGAGGGACAGCTCTACGAGCTGATAAATCCGAGGATCATCGCATACGCCGGCGAGCAGGAGGGCACGGAGGGCTGTCTTTCCGTTCCGAACAAGTGGGGCAAGGTCAAGCGTCCCATGCACGTTACGGTTCGTGCGACGGACAGGTACGGCAATGAATTCGAGGTCAACGCCTCGGAATTTCTCGCCCGTGCCTTCTGCCACGAGATAGACCACCTCGACGGCAAGCTCTACACCGATATCGCTTCGGAGATCGAAACGGTATCCGAGGACGACTGAGCTACGCTTTGCAAAACAGGAGATAAATATATATGAAGATTCTTTTTATGGGCACGCCCGATTTTGCTCTCGAATCCCTCAAGGCTCTCTGCGAGCGAACGGAGCACGAGATCGTCGGCGTCATAACTCAGCCCGACAAGCCGCGCGGACGCGGCTACACGCTCACTCCGCCGCCCGTTAAGGTATATGCGACAGAGCACGGCATTCCCGTTTTTCAGCCGGGGACGCTGAGGGACGAAGCATTTGCCGAATTGCTCGCAAGGCTCGATCCCGAGCTTATCGCCGTGGCGGCTTACGGCAAGATATTGCCCAAAAACGTGCTCGATTACCCCAAATTCGGCTGTGTGAACGTGCACGGCTCGCTTCTTCCCAAGTACCGCGGCGCAGCTCCGATCCAGAGAGCGATAATCGACGGTGAGCGAGTTACCGGAATTACGACGATGTATATGGCGGAGGGGCTTGACACGGGAGATATGCTTCTTCGCAAGGAATATAGGATCGGAGAGAATGACGATTTTGAGGTCGTTCACGACCGACTTGCCGAGATCGGCGGTGAGCTTCTCATCGAAACGATTTCGGGACTTGAAAACGGAACGGTAACCCCCACGCCGCAGAGCGAGGAGGGCGCGTCCTACGCCCCGAAGATCACCAAGGAGGACTGCTTCATTGATTTCGATCTCGACAGCCCCGAGGTGCACGATAGGATAAGGGGGCTCTCCCCCGTGCCCGTTGCCCTCACACACACCCCCGACGGAAAGGTCTTGAAGGTCTTGAAAAGCGAGGTATGCGAGTACGACGAGCACTACGCCGTTCCCGGAACGGTGCTCTCTCTTGACGGCGGCAAGATTCGTGTCGCCTGCCTGCACGGCTCGGTCAATCTTCTGACCGTCATACCCGAGGGCAAGTCGAAAATGAGTGCGGCGGATTTTATAAGAGGAAGAAAGATCGCCGTCGGCGATGTTCTCCATTGATACCGCAGATATGAGTAAAAAAAGCAATTTCGCCCCCGCCGCCTCTCCCCGTGCGCTTGCGCTCACGGTGCTCGAGCGTTGTGAGGTCGGCGGATATTCGTCAATAGCACTCGACACGGTAATAAAGAGAAATTCCCTCTCCCCCGAGGACAGAGCATTTCTGACCGCCCTGACCTACGGAACGATCGAGAGGCGGAACACGCTTGATTACGTGATCTCTAGGCTCTCCACACTCCCCGACGGCAAGATCGAGCCTCGGACACGCTGCATTTTGCGGCTCGGACTGTATCAGCTCGCATATATGGAGAAGATCCCCGATTTTGCGGCGGTCAACGAAACGGTCGCACTCACAAATAAGCGTTCGCGCGGATTCGTCAATGCGATACTTCGAGAATTTATAAGAAGAAATAAAAAAATAGAATTCCCCGACGAGAGCGACGCCGTAAAGTATCTGACGGTCGCCCACTCGGTCGGAGAGAGCGTCGCAAACGCCCTGCTCGGTGCGTATTCGCTTGACGAATGCCGGGCGATGCTGGCGGCAATAGAGAGGGGCGTTCCGCTCACGCTCCGCACGAACACTCTGCACGGAACTCGGGACGAATTGCTTGAAAAAATTGCGGAAAAGCACCCCTCGGCACGTGCGACTCGATTTTCCCCCGACGGAATCGTGCTTGACAGCGCCGCCGTAAGTGAGCTTCGGGAGCTTTCCGCAGGACTTGCCATCGTTCAGGACGAGGCATCCCAGATATGCGTAAAGGCACTCGGCGCAAAGCCCGGGGACACCGTATACGACGTTTGCGCCTGCCCGGGCTCGAAAAGCTTCGGTGCGGCGATGGATATGAAAAACAGCGGCAAGCTACTTGCCTTCGATATACACGAAAGCAAGCTTTCGCTCGTCGAAAGGGGGGCGGAGCGTCTCGGAATTTCCGTGATCTCCACCTCGGCACACGATGCACGCATAAATATTCCGGAGCTCGTCGGTACGGCGGATGCGGTCATTTGCGACGTTCCCTGCTCGGGGCTCGGAGTCATCGGCAAAAAGCCCGAGATCCGCTACAAGGATATGGCTATGTGCGAGGGGCTTCCGAAAATTCAGCTCGACATACTTGAAAATGCGTCGAAATATTTGAAGGTCGGCGGCACTCTCGTCTATTCGACCTGTACTCTTCTCCCGTGCGAGAATGAGGACAACATCGGAAAATTCCTCGCCACCCACGAAAATTTCACCCTCACCCCGTTTTCCGTGGGTGAGCTTGAGGCGGAGAACGGAATGATAACCCTCCTTCCCCACGTTCACGGGACGGACGGATTTTTCATAGCAAAGCTCACGAAGCATACCGATATATAATTAATTGTAGAAAAAAGAAAGGAGGCAGGTATGAAGGATCTTTTGAATATGACACCCGAGGAGCTTGGGGAGCTTTTTCTCTCCATCGGCGAGCCGAAATTTCGAGCAAAGCAAATATTCTCTCCGATGCATCACGGCATATCCCCCGAGAGCCTGACGACGCTCTCCGCATCGACCAAGCAAAAACTCTCGTCCGTCGCATACTACCGCCTCCCGACTATACGGCGTAAGCTCGTCTCCACCATCGACGGCACGGTCAAGTACCTCTTTGAGCTTGCGGACGGCAACTGCGTCGAAAGCGTCGTAATGCGCTACGAGCACGGCACGACGATATGCATTTCAAGCCAGATAGGCTGCAGGATGGGCTGTGCGTTTTGCGCATCCACCATCGGCGGCAAGGTGAGAGACCTTGAGCCGAGCGAGCTTCTCGGTCAGATAATCGCCGCAGGTGCGAATCTCGGTGAGAGGATCGACGGCGTGGTGATGATGGGTATCGGCGAGCCGCTCGACAATTACGACAACGTGATAAAATTTCTCCGCCTCGTCGGACACCCCGACGGGCTGAACATAGGATATCGCCACATTTCCCTCTCCACCTGCGGACTCGTCGATAAAATATACAGACTCGCCGACGAGGGCTTTCCGATAACCCTCTCGATATCCCTGCACGCCGCAAACGACGAAAAGCGGAGCAAAATAATGCCCGTCAACCGTGCGTGGTGCATTGACGAGCTGCTCTCGGCGTGCCGAGAATATTTCGCTCGGACGGGCAGGCGTATCTCCTTTGAATACACGCTCATCTCGGGCGAAAACGACAGCGAGGAGGATGCGGCGGAGCTTGCGAAAAGGCTCAATTCCGCCCTCCGCTCACAAAGTGAGACGATGCCGATCCACGTTAATCTTATTCCCGTCAATCCCGTAAAGGAAACGGGCTTCGTCCGCAGCGATCGTGCAAGAGTCAAGACCTTTGCGGCGGCGCTCGAGAGGCGTGGTATACGTGCGACGGTGCGCCGAACGCTCGGTGCGGACATCAACGCCTCCTGCGGTCAGCTCAGGCGTGATGAAATAAAAAAGGAAGCAAACGGCTCGCTCTCCGGAAAGGAGGGGCTATGACGATATACGGACTCACGGACAAGGGCGTCGTTCGGGACGCCAACGAGGACTCCATCGGTATTTCCTGCTTGCCGAACGGAATGACGATCGCACTCGTGTGCGACGGAATGGGCGGTGCGGCAGGAGGCAGGATCGCCTCGGAGCTTGCGGAGGAGACGTTTATGAACTCCATGCTCGAGGCGTCGGCGGAGCTTGAGAGGTCGAATTTCGACGGCAAAAAGGTCAGACTTGCGATACTTGATGCGACGGCACGTGCAAATGCGGCGGTGCTCGAGAGGTCAAGGGAGGATCTTTCCCTCTTCGGTATGGGCTGTACGCTCAACGCCGCCGTGTTCATCAGATCACGATCTCGGCTTTTCTTCGTCAACGTCGGCGACAGTCGACTCTATATGATAAGCAAGCGTGAGATAAAGCAGCTGACGAAGGATCATTCCTACGTTCAGCTCCTGCTTGACAACAAGGAGATAACTCAAAAGGAGGCGGAGACTCATCCGCAGAAAAACCTCATCACCAAGGCTCTCGGGATCAAGGAGGAGCTTGAGCCGGATCTCTACGAGCGCAGGATCTCTCCAAGGGCGGAAACGTATTTCCTGCTCTGCACGGACGGACTCCACGGGCTTCTGCCCCGTGAGGTGCTGAGGCGTGTCGCACTCTCCGAGAGGAGCATTCACGAAAAGGTGTTTACCTATATAAAGCTTGCCAACGACGCAGGCGGATATGATAATATCTCTGCGATCCTTATGTGCACGAAAGACGGGGAGGTGAGCGGATGAATGCCTATGATCCCTTTATAGGACAAACGTTTGAGGGCAGATACACGATAGTCAACGTTATCGGTATCGGCGGAATGGCGACCGTGTACGGCGCATACGATCAGGTTACCGGGCGGAGCGTTGCCATTAAGATGATGAGCAAGAAGCTCGAGCACAACGCAAAGCAGATAAGCCTCTTCGTAAACGAATCCACCGCTCTTTCGCTCCTCTCGCACCCGAACATAGTTCAGGTCTACAACACGGCAATTACCAACAGCACGAAATATATAATAATGGAATACGTTGAGGGCATAACCCTGAAGAAGCATATCGACCACCGAGGTGCGCTCCCCGAGCGTGAGGTGCTCTATTATGCGACGCAGATACTCTCCGCACTGGATTACATACATTCAAAGGGGATCGTGCACTGCGACATCAAGCCGCAGAACATAATCCTGCTCCAAAACGGAAGCATTAAGGTGGCGGACTTCGGAATTGCCCGACTCGACGCAATGCTCGACCACTCGGGCGAGAAGAGCGACGTCGCACTCGGAACGGTCTATTACGTCAGTCCCGAGCAGGCTCAGGGCAAAGCACCGAGAGCGGAGAGCGATCTCTATTCACTCGGCGTAATGCTCTACGAGGCGATGACGAACCGCCTGCCCTTCTACCACGAGAGTGCCACGGAGGTCGCAAAAATGCAGATCAGCCGTGAGCCGACTCCGCCGAGCGTTTACAGACCGGATATTTCCGTCGGACTTGAGCAGATAATCCTGCGTGCGATGGAGAAAAATCCGAAAAAGCGTTACTCGAGCGCAACCGAAATGCTTACGGACATTCGTGCGCTCAGACAAAATTCAAAGACTGTTTTCGGCAACGAGAAGAACTCGAGCCGTTATAAAGTGATAGAAAGAAAGCCCCATCAGAACGCTTCGAACGTTTCGAACAGAAGCATCTATCCGCTCAACGAGCGCGGTGCAAGCTTTGCGGAAAATCAGGCGTACTTCAAGAGGATGACCTCGCACTCGGGTATCATGCCGAGGCAGGAGACCTCGGGAACGGGCATGGGAAATGCCGTCTATCACACGGATAAGACTCGGGCTCTCACCGGCAGGACGAGAGCGCAAACTGCGGGGACACGGGCTCTTACGGGGGGCACGCCTGCGCAGACCTCGGCGGAGCGTCGGCATTCCGGCACTTTGCCAAAGGGCGTCTCGCCCGAGCCGCCGAAGGCATCAAATACAATAATGCTGAACAGCGAGGATATCAAAAAGCTCAAGCAGAGCAAATATCTGTCCGTAGCCCTCGGCGTGGTAGCCGCACTGATACTTACGGTGCTGCTTGCGTTCGCCGTCTGGTATACGATCCTGCCGAGCACGGGATCGAGCCGTGGGGCGAGGAGCTGTTTTGCAACGGAGAGGGGGACTGAATGGAGCACGGAATACACGGCAAGATACTGAAGGGCGTCGGCGGTCTTTATACCGTCAGGCTCTCGGAGGACGCACCGCTCGCTGAGGGAACCGTTCTTTGCCACGCCGGCGGCGCATTCAGACACAACAACCAAAAGCCCCTCGTCGGCGATGAGGTCGAGCTCGTGTGGGGCGAGAGCTCAACTGACGAAACGAACGTCAGGATCGCCCGAATACTCGACCGTCGCAACTCCCTTATCCGTCCCCCACTGGCAAATCTCGACGTGCTTTTCGTCTCAATGGCGGCGGCATTTCCCGAGCCCGTACTGCCGACGGTGGACAAGCTCATCTGCATTGCCGAGCATAACGGTATAGAGCCCGTTATCGTTATCGGAAAATGCGACCTCGCACCCGAAAGAGCCGAGGAGCTTCGAGCGATATATGCGAATGCAGGCTTTGACGCCTTCGTGCTGAGCGCACGGAGCGGCGTCGGAGTCGAAAAGCTCGCAGAATACGTAAACGAGCACCTCGTCGGCAAGACCGCAGCCTTTGCGGGTGCTTCGGGAATAGGAAAATCGACTTTGCTCAACGCCCTTTTCCCGAGCCTGTCGCTCGCAACCAACACAATAAGCGAAAGGATCGAGCGTGGCAGACATACTACACGCCACGTCGAGCTCTACCCGATAAGCGATGCTCCGAATTCCGGATACATTGCGGACACCCCGGGCTTTTCGCTGCTTGATTTCGAGCGATTCAATTTCTTTGACGTGGAGGATCTCGCCTACAATATGCGAGAATTCCGACCGTACCTCGGCAGATGCCGATACACAAAGTGCACGCACACCAAGGAGGAGGGCTGTGCGGTACTCGAAGCTATGAGGGAGGGAGAAATTTCCCAATCCCGACACGACAGCTTCCTTGAAATTTACTCCTCACTAAAAAATAAGAAAAAATGGGGTAGGTAGGATTATGAAAGCTTACGTATTTCTCGGCGGAGATGTAAATCTCGACCGCCAAAGCATCAACATTCAGAAGGGCGACCTCGTGATCGCCGCAGATTCCGGTTACGATAACGCATGCAAGCTCGGTCTTGAGGACACGGTGCAGATCGTTGTCGGCGACCTTGATTCCGTAAAGGTTCAGGTTCTCCCCGAGAACCTCAAGGTCATCAGAGTTCCCGCAGAAAAGAGTGAATCCGACGCTCAGCTCGCTGTTAACATTCTCCTTGAGGAGCACGTTACCGACGTTGAGTTCATCGGCGGACTCGGCGGCAGACTCGACCACACACTCGCAAATCTTCATCTTATAGAATCTCTCGAGAAGTCGGGCGTGCACGCATCCATTCGAGACGGCTATAACCGTGTAAGATACGTGTACAACACCTTTGCGGTCATCGTAAAGGGCAAGTACAAGTACTTCGGCGTCGTTCCCGTAAACGACGTTGTGGAGCACGTCAATATCGAGGGTGCTAAGTACAATCTCTCCGATGCGACCATCAATCGCACGGAGCCCAGTTTCGCTATTTCCAACGAGGCGGTTGATAAATGCGCTACCGTTTCCTGCAAGGGCAGCGCAATGTTCCTCATCGAGAGCAACTGATAACACGGAGGGACATTTTTCATATAATGTAGTGAGCAAAGACTCAATACTTTTTTGTGAGGTGTCCCTATGAAGATCGTTCTGTACAGAGTCGGCGGAGTCGCTTCGTTGATTTTGAGAAGGCTGCTGAAGATCAAAAAGCAGAGTGCATAAAAATACCGAAGGTACTTAAAATATGAACACTAATGTTAAAAACAACGGATTTCTGCCCATAAACCGCCGTGAGATGAATGAGCTCGGCTGGGACCGTCCCGATTTCGTTTACGTAACCGGAGACGCCTACGTCGACCATCCCTCGTTCGGCACTGCGATAATTTCGAGAGTGCTCGAGGCGGAGGGCTTTAGGGTGGCAATACTCCCACAGCCCGATTACCGAAGCTGTGAGCCGTTTTTCGAGTTCGGCAAGCCCCGTCTCGGATTTCTCGTGAGTGCGGGAAACATCGACTCCATGGTCGCACATTACACGGTCGCAAAGCGCAGAAGGGGGAGCGATTATTACTCCCCCGGCGGCGTAATGGGCAAGCGTCCCGACCGTGCGATCATCGTTTACTGTAACAGAATAAGGGAGGCATACGGCGACGTGCCCATCATAATCGGCGGACTTGAAGCGTCCCTGCGTCGCTTTGCGCATTACGATTATTGGGACGATAAGGTCCGTCGCTCGATCCTCGTCGACAGCCGTGCGGACATTTTGACCTACGGAATGGGCGAAAATATCCTCCGCCGCATAGCACACCTGCTTGACAGGGGCATTCCCGTCAAAAAGATCCGGGACGTGCGAGGAACGTGCTATATGTGCGATCCCGAGGATAAAATCAACTTCCCCGTTGCGGCGGAATTTGATTATAACGAGCTCAAATCGGACAAGCGAAAATACGCCGAGGCGTTCGGCGTGCAGTATAAAAATCAGGACAGTATAAACGGTCGTGCGCTCGTCGAGCATTACGATTCAAAAATACTCGTCCAAAATCCGCCGATGCCCCCACTTGAGCGTGAGGAGCTCGATGCGGTCTACGCCCTCCCCTATATGCGCACATACCATCCGTCATACGAGAAAGAGGGTGGCGTGCCGGCTATCGAGGAGGTTAGATTTTCAATAACGCATAACAGAGGCTGCTTCGGTGCGTGCAATTTCTGCGCACTCGCCTTCCATCAGGGCAGGACGGTGCGCTCGAGAAGCGTCGAAAGCGTGCTCGCAGAGGCTAAGCTCATTACGGAGCTTGACGGCTTTAAGGGCTATATCCACGACGTCGGCGGACCTACGGCAAATTTCCGCTACCCTGCCTGCGATAAGCAGCTGAAGAGCGGCGTTTGCTCGAACAGAAAATGCCTCGCCCCCACTCCGTGTAAAAATCTTAAGGTCGATCATACCGAATATATGAATATGCTCGCCGAGATAGAAAAGCTCCCACGTGTGAAAAAGGTGTTCATTCGCTCGGGCATAAGATTCGATTATCTTATGTACGATAAGAACGATGCGTTTTTCAGAAAGCTCGTCAGCGACCACGTCAGCGGTCAGCTTAAGGTTGCGCCGGAGCATATTTCCGATAACGTCCTCGACGCTATGGGTAAGCCCCATATCGACGTCTATCGGGCGTTTAAGAAGAAATATTTCGAGCTTTGCCGTGAGGTCGGTAAGGAGCAGTACCTCGTTCCCTACCTTATGTCAAGCCACCCCGGCTCGACGCTCGAGGACGCCGTGCAGCTCGCCTGCTATCTTAAGGCGGAGCATTACGCACCCGAGCAGGTTCAGGATTATTACCCCACGCCCGGAACGGCGTCCACCGTTATGTATTATACCGGAATCGATCCGCTCACGGGCAAAAAGGTATACGTCCCGACGACGTATGAGGAAAAGAGCGAGCAGAGAGCACTTTTGCAGTTTAACCGTCCGCAAAATGCGGATAAGGTGCGTGCGGCACTTAAGGCGGCAGGGCATCCCGAGCTTGTCGGCTATGGCGCAGATTGTCTCGTAAAGCCCCCAAAAGCACCCGACGGCTACACAAAAGCTAAAGGTAACGGTAAGACTAATGGCGACCGTAGAGAGCAAACCGGCAGAAAAAAGCCCGACCGTACCGTCAAAAACGGTAAAGCCGGCAGAAATGCCCCAAGGCTCAGTAAAAAAACCGCACCTAAGCCCCCGAAAAACCGTGCTAAGAAGAAATAAAATAAAAAGATCCCGAGCGATTACTTCGGGGTCTTTTTTAGCCCGTTTTTGAAGCCGTAGCCGAGCAATTTTCCCACCCAACCCGTAGGGGCGCACCTGTGGTCGCCCGCGGGGACTTTGAGGTTTGCATTGAACTAAATTACCATTGCTTTTTGATCGTAGGGCGGGGGCTTGCTCCCGCCGCTTTTAATTCAAACTAATATTTGCACAAATGAAAAGCGAAAATATAAATTTTACTTCATTTTGAACCCGGCGGGAGCAAGCCCCCGCCCTACGATGAGACAACGATAAAGCTTTTGTACATCAAAAAAACTATCGGCGTGCCATCAATTTTCTGCGCCCGTTCTCTCACGGGGAAAATCTCGTTTCATCTCCGCAGAATTAGATGGATTTCGGGGGGAAAAGACCGCACAAATAAAAAAGCCCTGAGCAATAGCTCGGGCTTTTTTATTTTATTCTCCCTCATCCCACTCATCATCGCAGTCGGTAGGCTCAAGCTCCTCACGCAGGGCTCGTCCGATTTTTGTGAGTCTTGCGGACGCAAGGAAGTGGATCAAGATTCCGCTGAGCAGGCAGGGGGTTGCGAATTTCATTTTAACGACGTAC
>CAZONA010000024.1:0-16535 GCA_964581025.1 uncultured Lachnospiraceae bacterium | reverse complement strand
CTCATCACGGAGGGTATCCGCAAGGAGTTTAACGGGCAGACCGACGACGTTGAAATAGTCGCCGACGATGCCTTTGATCCAAATTGACGCATATCCCTGTATCGCATACGCACCTGCCTTATCGTAGGGCTCATCGGTATCGAGGTACGCATCGAGCTCCCGATCGTCGAGGTTATCGAAAAACACTCTCGTTATCTCGCTTCTCGAAACGATTTTATCCTTAGAAATCAGGCAAATTCCGCTGATCACGGCGTGCTCCGCACCCGAAAGGGAACGGAGCATTCTCTCGGCGTCGGCACGGTCCTTCGGCTTACCCATTATCTCGCCGTCGGGGGAGACGACGACCGTATCGCAGGAAAGTATGACCGTTCCATCCCCGAAATCTCCCTCGCTTGCGAGCTTTTCAAAAACCGCCTCGCCCTTACGGCGAGCGATCTCACGCACGTAACGCTCCCCGTCCTTTTCGTCGGTATGCTCATCCGTGTCGCAGACCGCTATTTGAAATTTAACGCCGAGCGATTCGAGGATCTCACGTCTCCTCGGCGATTTTGATGCCAAAATAAGCTCCATAATTATCTCCGTTTTTTGCAAAAATGCCGATCTTTCAATCGGCATTTTGCGTATTTTTATTGTTCACCGTCGCCGTTGCTGTCGACCGACTCTCCGTCGCCGCCCTCGGCGTCGTCAAAGGTCGTTCCCGAGGGAGCGTTCATCATTCTGTCCCTCTCCTCTTTTTCACGGCGAAGCTCCTCCTCGACCTTGCGCTGCTCCTCCTGCTCCTCACGAAGCCTTGCCTCGTTTTCCTCACGGCTCTTACGCTCCTTCTCACGAAGGATCTCGTCGATCTCGTCGAAGGTGAGGTCGTTTTCCATAGCCGCCTTGAACTGATCGGCGTCCATAAATTCCGCCCTGAGCAGATATCCTGCGATAAGGTGAAGCTTGTCGATATGCTCACTCAGTATCTGTCTGCACCTATCGTGAGCCTCCTCAACGATTCTGCGAACCTCGTCGTCGATCTCTGCGGCGATCTTTTCGGAATAATTCTTACTGCTGTTGAAATCTCTGCCGAGGAAGACCTCGCTGTCGGAATGTCCCGAGCCGTAGAGCACCGTTCCGAGCTTTTCGCTCATTCCGTATCTCGTAACCATATTTCTTGCGGTGCGAGTCGCCTGCTGGATATCGCTTGACGCACCGGTGGAAACGTCGTCGAGTATAAGCTCCTCGGCAACTCTGCCGCCGAGAGCGAGCACGATGCTGTCGAGCATCTGCTTTTTCGTCATAGTAAAGGTATCCTGCTCGGGAATATTGACGGTAACTCCGCCTGCGTTGCCCGATGGAACGGTGGAAATGAATTTAACGGGATCGGTATGCTCGCAATAGAAGGAAGCGACCGCATGCCCTGCCTCGTGATAGGCGGTGAGCTTATTATCCGCCTCGGTTCTGACTCTCGTCTTTTTCTGCGGACCGAGGAGAACCTTCATATAGGATTTTTCGATATCGTCCATGCCGATAAGGCTCTTTCCGCATTTTGCGGCGTGAAGTGCCGCCTCGTTCAAAAGATTTGCAAGATCCGCACCGGTAAATCCGATAGTGCTCTGTGCGATCTTGTGGAAATCAACGCTGCTCTCCATCGGCTTTTTCCTTGCGTGCACCTTGAGAATTGCCTCACGCCCTCTGATATCGGGATAACCGACCTTGACCTGACGGTCAAAGCGACCGGGGCGGAGAAGTGCGGGATCGAGAATGTCGGCTCTGTTCGTTGCCGCCATTATGATAATGCCCTCGTGAGTGCCGAAGCCGTCCATCTCGACAAGGAGCTGGTTGAGCGTCTGCTCTCTCTCGTCGTGTCCGCCGCCGAGACCTGCGCCTCTCTGGCGTCCGACTGCGTCTATCTCGTCAATGAAGATTATAGCCGCCGGGGCTTTTCTTGCCGTATCAAAAAGATCTCTTACACGGCTCGCACCGACGCCGACGTACATTTCGACGAAATCCGAGCCGGACATTGAGAAGAAGGGAACGCCTGCCTCTCCGGCAACAGCCTTTGCGAGAAGAGTTTTACCCGTTCCGGGAGGGCCCACGAGCAAAACGCCGTGGGGGATACGTGCGCCGAGACGAGCAAATTTTTGAGGATCCTTAAGGAATTCGACGATCTCGACGAGCTCCTCCTTTTCCTCCTCCGCACCTGCGACGTCCTCAAAGGTAACTCTGTTCTTATCGTTCTGGGGCGTATGAGCCTTAGCCTTGCCGAAGCTCATCATTCCGCCCGAGCTCTTGTTCATCTGCTTTGTCATATAGACGCCGACGAAGATCATTGCGGCAATGAGAAGCAGATTCGGAATCAGCGAGAGCCATATCGAATACTCCGCAAGGGGCTCGTAGTTGTACCTTGTCAGGTTTTTGAGATCTCCCTTGTACTCTTCAAATTCGCTTGTGAAAAGCTCGATATCTCGAAGCTTATAGCTTATTTTTTCGGTCTTTAGCCCTACGACGTCCTCGGGCGTGAGCACGCCCTCCTTGTCGGTCTTGTATACCAGCATCGTAAGGACGTTGCTGTTCGAAACCTCAAACTCCTTTACTCTGTCCTCTGCAAAGTACTGCATGACGTCGCTGAAGGTCAAGGTCGTCTTGTTCGACGGCGAGCCGAGCATGGCAAAGACCGCAACGAATATCACGGCTATCAGAACAAGGTAAAATACTATGATTTTTGCGTTGTTTTTCATTAAATTCCTCCGGGTGTATTGTATATGTTACAGGTGTCGACGTTCGACTCGTTGAGCGTGATGCTTATTTGCCACACCGTGCCCTCGTACGTCGGTTTCGGTTTTGCCGAGGTCAGCGCATCTCCGATGGCGACGGACGGTATCCAAAGCACCTCGTTGCTCTGCGGGAGCGCAAGCATCGGCAAAGCATTTCTCAGCTCGAGCGGAAGCTTTTTCTCGTTCATTATCTTCTTTACGCTCTTGGTCATTTTGCGTACTCGGATCGTGTCCCCCGCACGTCTCGGTCTGAGAACCGCGCCTCGCGCCGATTCGTCCGATATGCAGAGCGTGAGGGCGCTGTGTCCGATATGAGAGTCTTGAATTTTTTTAACCTGCTTTATATCTATTTTTATTTTTTCGTTGGGATAAAATACTCCCTCCGTGATCGGAATTTCGTAATTCACCGTCCGGCAGGGCAGGTCATTGCCCCTTACAAGGACAAGTGAGCCGTTTTCGATCGCTCCGCAAAATCCACGTGGCAGGGAGATCGACGAATGGGGCTGCGCCCCTTCGCAAAGAGAGAGCAGGGAATCTATATGCACCTTCTCGAGGTGCGAGCCACCCGACACGGTCTCGAATGCGACGGATATCGCCCGAGCACGTGGTGCAGGGTGCAGCTTTTGCAGCTCGGTGAGCGGTAGGGAGGTTGGAAGCTTATCTTTGAGAAAATCCGAAGCCTCTTTTTCTATGAAATCATTGGCTTGCCCGACGTTTTGCGCAAGTCGTCCGACGGTGGACGCAAGACTCGGCTGTATGCGATACAGGAGCGGTATGACCTGCGAGCGCAAATAGTTGCGTGCGTAGCTCTCGTCCCCGTTCGTTGCGTCGACCACGTGCGGTACGTGATTTTCAAGCGCATAGAGTGAGATCCTTGCCTTTTCGACCTGCAAAAGAGGTCTTACGATATATCCGTGCTTGCCGAACGGACGGCAGGGCTGTATTCCCCGAAGTCCCTCAACTCCCGAGCCTCTCAGCAAATGAAGCAGCACCGTCTCCGCCTGATCGTCTGCATGGTGGGCGGTAACGAGTATCCGAATGCCGTTTTCCTCCATCACACGCTCGAAAAATTCGTAGCGGCAAATGCGTCCCTCCTCCTCAAGCCCCGTTCCGTGCTCTTTTGCAAGTGCCGGAACGTCCGCCTCTCCGAGAAAGAAGGGAATACCGAGACGCTGTGCCTCGTTTTTGCAAAATTCGGCGTCTCGCTCCGCATCGAGATGGCGTATTTTATGATTGAAATGAGCTGCATAGAGCGGAAAGCCTATGCGCTTTGCATCGTTTGCAAGCAGATGGAGCAGAACGCTCGAGTCCTCTCCGCCCGAAAAGGCGACGAGCACCGGCGATTCTTCGGAAAGCCGAGCAAGATTTTGGGGAAGCGGATATGAAATTGGATTGATCTGATCCATACGCCCTCCTTTATTGCATTAAGCGTTTTGCCCGTCGCCGTATTCGTCCGCAATGGTGCGGAATTTGGTGTACTGACCTATCCAGCCCATCTTGATATTGCCCTGTGAGCCGTGGCGGTTCTTTGCGATTATGACCTCTACGACGTTCGCATTGTTGCTGTCCTCGGGGGCTACGTCGGTCTTGTAATATTCATTCCTGTAAAGGAACATTACGACGTCCGCATCCTGCTCGATAGCACCGGAATCACGAAGGTCGGAGAGCATGGGCCTCTTGTCCGTTCTCGACTCCGGACCACGTGAAAGCTGTGCGCAGCAGATTATCGGAACGTTGAGCTCCTTTGCCATTATCTTAAGCGCACGGGAGATGTCCGCAACCTCCTGAACACGATTGTCTATCTTTCTGTCGCTCTGCATTAGCTGCAGGTAGTCGATTATGACGAGCCCGAGCCCGTCGACACGGCGGAGCTTAGCCTTCATATCGGTAACGGTAATTCCCGAGGTGTCGTCTATAAGTATGTCGCAGCCGGCAAGGCGTGAGCTTGCGTCCGCAATCTTTTCCCACGATTCCTCGGAAAGCTTGCCCGAGCGAAGCTCGGTGCTGTTGACGAGTGCCTCGCTCGAGAGGATTCTCATAACGAGCTGCTCCGCACTCATCTCAAGTGAGAATACGCACACCTTTTTCTTCGTGCTCTGCGCCACGTTCGTGGCGATGTTGAGCGCAAAGGAGGTCTTTCCCATGCCGGGACGTGCGCCGATGAGTATAAGGTCCGAATTTCCCATTCCGACAAGCACCCGATCAAGTCCCGAAAAACCCGTCGGCGTGCCGTGGGCGGCGTCGGGATTGCTCGAAAGCTCGTGAAGCTCGTTGTAGACCGAGCCGAGCACGTCCTTGATGTGCCTGAAATTCTTTGTGTCCCGTCCCTGAGCGATCGCAAAGATCTCGCTTTCCGCAAGCTCGATTATGCCGGAGGCGGATTCCTGCTCGGAAAAAGCCTTCTCGTTTATGCTTCCGCAGACCTCGATGAGTCGGCGAAGGGAGCTTTTTTCCTTGACTATTCTTGCGTAATCCTTTACGTTGAGCGCACTCGGAACGACCTCCGAGAGCGTTCTGATATAATCCTCACCGCCGCTTTTGTCGTATATGCCCTTTTTGACGAGCATATCTATGAGCGTTACGACGTCGATCTCTCTGTTGAGCATAAAAAGCTCCGTAGCGGCAAGATATATCTGCTTATGCTCCGTTATGTAGAAATCGTCCGCACGCACCAGATCCGCAACCTCGTTTATCGAGGCGGGATCAATTAGTATCGAGCCGAGCAGGGACTGCTCCGCAATGAGAGAAAAGGGTAATTTTCTGTTAAGTTCCTCGCTCATACTACCGCCTTACTGCTTCGGGCAGACCTGCACCTTGATCGTGCCGACTATCTCCGCCCCGTAAAGCTTTACGTCTACGTTGTACGTTCCGAATGTCTTGATGCTCTCGCCGAGCATAAGCTTCTTTTTATCAATAACGATACCGTGATCGCGTGAAAGTCTCTCCGCAATGTCCTTTGCGGTTACCGCACCGTAAAGGCGGCTGTCGCTTCCTGCGTTCTCGGTGATGACGAGAGTTACGGCGGCGAGCCTCTCTTTGAGCTCCTGCGCCTGCGCCCTTGCAACGTCTATCTTGTGCTGATTGGAAGCCTCCTTGTTTCTCGCCTCGTTGACCGCCTTAGCGTCCGCCACGACGGCAAGCTTCTTGGGGAAAAGGAAATTCCTCGCATATCCGTCGGACACCTCGATGATCTGATCCTTTTTGCCCTGTCCCTTTACGTCCTGAATTAGCATTACCTTCATAATTTTGTACTCCTAACCTTGAAATTCTATAATACGATTCTTAAAAAATCTTGAAATTGCCTTAATTCTCGAGAAAATACTCGTCGATGGCTCTCTTGAGCGCATAGAGCGTCGATCTCATATCGCTGCCCTTGACAGCAGCCGCCGCAGAGTCGAAATGTCCGCCGCCGCCGAGCCGCTCGAGAATGAGCTGAACATTAACCACGCCGTTCGAGCGTGCCGAAATGTGTATCGTTCCGTCTATGCTGACCAGAGCGAAGGACGCATCGACGCCCCGAATTCCGAGAAGCTTATCCGCCGCCTTTGCGGCTGCCACACGGTCGAAGGTGGGATCGTTTCCGTTGCTCTCGGTTATTGCGATCCTGTCGAGGTACATCGTAACGTTCGAATTGAACTTGACCTCGCTCATAAAGCTGTCGAACGGCTCGTGGAAGAAGGTCTCGGCGATCTCCGAGTTAGCACCCACGCCACGCAAATACATAGCCGCAGAAAACGTCTTAGTTCCCGTCGTGCGTGTAAAATTCTTCGTGTCGACCATGATGCCGGCAAGCAGAATGTTCGCCTCCTCCTTGTAGAGCGTGTCCTGGGGCAGACATTGCTCGAGAATGCCCGTGATGATCTCCGAGGCGGAGGATGCGGACGGCTCTATGTAGGAGAGCAGGGGCTCGTTTTCAAATTCCGCAACCTTGCGGTGGTGGTCGATGATAACGAGATTTTCGACGTTGTTGACTATATCCGAGGATTCAAGTATATTGAAATTGTTTGCGTCAACGACGATGAGGAGCGTGTCCGAGCGGATCATATCGAGACCTGCCTCGGCGGAAATAAATACGTTCTTGTAGTCGTCAAGCGCAAGCAGCTTTTCGGTGCAGGCACGGAATGCGGAGCATTTGGTGTTCATAACGATCTTGGGCTTGAGTCCGCAATACATACAGAGCCTTGCTATACCGACGCATGCGCCGATGGCGTCGAAGTCGGGATTGGCGTGTCCCATAATGAGAACGTTTCCTGCCTGTGCGATATACGAGGTGAGCTGTGTTGCGAAAACTCTCGCAAACGAGCCGGATTTCTTCTGAACTCCCTTCGCCTTTCCGCCGAAGAAGAGGATGTCGTCCTCCGCCTTTACGGCGACCTGGTCGCCGCCTCGCTGGAGAGCGAATTCGAGAGCGGAAAATGCGTTTTCCTCCCTCTCCTCAAAGGTTTCTCCCACAAGGGAAATGCCCATCGAGATGGTTACGGGGATCGAGCTGTCGCCGAGGCGAACGTTTCTGACCGTTTCGAGAATGTCGAATTTGTTCTCGGCGCACTCGTCGTATTTTGCCCTTGAAAATACCATTATGTACTTGTCCCGGTTGTACTCTCTGATAAATCCGCCCATGTCCGAGGCGAATTTCTTGAGTATCTCCTCGATCTCGTTTGCGGCGGAGCGGTAATTGACTCTGACGTACTCTGCGATCTCGGTGAGGTTATCAAGCACGATGTGCGCAACGACGGGAGCCTCCGCCTCGTTGCGAATGCGGAGCTGCTCGTACTCGGTGTAATCGGTGAAGGTTATAAGATAGTAGGAATTGATACCGAGCGTCTGGCGGTATATCCTCGCATAATAATTTCTGTCGCATACCACGACGGGAACGGAGCCGCAATCTCCCACCTCGCCGTTTTCGTCCTCGGGGAGAGTGTAGATGAGATCATCAACGTTGAAGCCGCAAAGCTCGCCGAGATTTTTCTGCAAAATACTGTCGGTCGTTCCGAGCATCCTCTGCATACCCTGCGAATACCAAGCGATAAGACCGGAGCGGAGAATGAGCACGCAGGGAATGTCGACGTTCTTCATCATGCCCGTCATCGCCCTCTCCATAAGTATCGTTTTCGCCTGGAAGCTTGCCTCTAACTTGCTCTTGTTCCTCGAGACGAAGTAGACGACCAAAATGAACACCACATCGGCGGCAAACAATACCGCTCCGAGCCACCATGGGTAGCTTTCTACGAATATATCTATCATTGCAAACAGACCTATGAACAGCGCACTGCTCAAAAGGCAGATCCACAGAAGCAGGTGAGTTCCCGCAAAAACCTTGTTATTATCCTTTTTACTCATCGGACGTCGTTTCTCCTTTACTTTTTATATTTGCTAAGAGGCACGGTACGGCATCTTAAATATTCTTCCAATAATTATATCACGAAACTTGAGATTTGTAAACAGCAAAATCAATATTTAGGACAAATATTTGCGCTTTCTTCGAGATCGGGGGCAAAAAAATCGAAAAAATATGAAAAAACTATGAAAAAACTATTGCAAAAAGCGAAAAGGTGTGTTATAATAAGGCATACTAAGCTGAGAGTGGGTTCCGAACAAACCCACTCTTAATTCTTGAAAAGGCAGATTTTATAAAAATGGTCAAAAAAAGCGTTGTCGCTACGGTAACCGAGCTCGTCTTGCCCGTGGCAGAGAAAATGGGCATAATGCTCTGGGACGTCGAATTTGTCAAGGAGGGCTCGAAGCGGATACTTCGTATAACGATAGATTCCGAGGAGGGTATTGATATCAACACCTGCGAGAGCTTCCACAGAACGATCGATCCCATGCTCGATAAGGCTGATCCCATCGAGGAATCGTATTATCTTGAGGTAACGTCCCCCGGCATCGAGCGTCAGCTCAGAACGGACGCACATATCGAAGCGTGCCGCGGCGAGAGAGTGGAGGCACGCCTCTATACCGCAAGGAACGGCTCAAAATCGTGCGTCGGCACGCTTGTTGGACTTTCCGAGAACGGGGAAGTCGTTATTGAGACCGACGGCGGTGCCGTCGTGCTCGGCAGAAGCGAGATAGCCAAGCTGCAAACTGTGTTTGATTTTTAACAAGGAGAAATTGAAATGAACAAGGAATTATTTGCCGCCCTTGATATGCTTGAAAAGGAAAAGGGCATCCCGAAGGCTTATATGTATGAGAAGATAGAGGCGGCTCTCGTCTCCGCCTTCAAGAAGGAGTACGGAGTCAACTCCAATGTCCGTGTCGTTATCGACGAGACGAAGGAGGATGTCAAGATGTATCTGCAAAAGGAGGTCGTCGAGGTCGTCGAGATCCCCGAGGCGCAGATCTCCCTTGAGGAAGCGAAGAAGATTGCGAAAAAGTATACCCTCGGCTCGGTCATCGAGAAGGAGGTTAAGCCCAAGAACTTCAGACGCCTTAGTGCAGGTGCTGCGAAGTCCGTTATCATTCAGGGCATTCGAGAGGGCGAGCGTAAGGTCATTCAGGAAGCGTATGAGAACCGCAAGGACGAGATAATCACCGCCACCGTCAGCAAGATAAATCCCGAGACGGGCAACGTTCTGCTTGAAACGGAAAACGGCTTTGCAACGCTACTTGCGGCGGAGCAGATCCCCGGCGAAACGTATGCGGTCGGCGATAAGATCAAGGTCTACGTGCTCCAAGTAAATAAAGAGGGCAGAGGACCTATCGTTACCCTTTCACGCACACACGCAGGACTTGTTAAGAGAATGTTCGAGCTTGAGATCCCCGAGATTGCCGACGGCGTCGTCGTCATCAAGGGCATTTGCCGTGAGGCAGGCTCGAGAACCAAGATCGCAGTGCAGTCGAGGGACGACGAGGTCGATCCCATCGGAGCTTGCATCGGAAATCACGGAATGAGAATCAATACGATCATCGACGAGCTTTCCGGAGAGAAGATAGACGTTATAAGATATAACGAAGATCCTGCACAGTACGTGGGCGAGGCACTTTCGCCCGCACCCATCGTTTCCGTTGAAATGCTCACCGATAAGAGCTGTAAGGTCATCGTCGATCCCGATCAGCTGAGCCTTGCAATAGGCAAGGAGGGACAGAACGTTCGCCTTGCGGCAAGACTTACGGGAATGAAGATAGATATTAAGACGGAATAATCGTAATATCAATATGGAACAAAAGAAAAAGATACCGATGCGTCAATGCGTCGGATGCGGAGAGCATTTTCCGAAGAATGAGCTCATCCGAGTCGTCAGATCCCCCGAGGGCGAGATAAGCCTCGATACCACGGGCAGAAAAAACGGCAGAGGTGTTTACGTTTGCCCTCGTCGTGCGTGCCTTGCAAGGGCGAGAAAGAACGGCAGACTCGCACAGCACCTTGAGTGCGCGATCCCCGATGAGATCTACGGGGCACTTGAGGCTTCTCTTGAGGGAGCGAAATGATGTGGAATAGGATCTCCGGCCCGCTCGGACTGTGCGCTAAGGCAGGAAAGCTCATTCGCGGCACTCCGATGATAATCGAGGCGATGCGAGGGGGCGGCGTGCTCCTCGTGCTTGAAGCGTCGGACACGTCGGAAAATACGCATAAGCGGCTTTCGGACAAATGCAGCTTTTACGGCGTCCGAAGGATACAGCTTGATGCGGACGGCGACGCACTTGCGCACGCCGTCGGAAAAAGCTCGGCTCTTGCGGCGGTAGCCGTTACGGACGAGAGCTTTTGTAAAATGATACTAAAGAATTTGGAATAATGTGCGGAGATGCACCGCTCCGTGTATTGGGAAGAACGGTTTGAAAATCAGAATTTTTGGAGGTACTTAATGGCAAATCCACAATTTAAGGTAAATCAGTTGGCAAAGGATTTGGGAATAAAGAGCAAGGACATCGTTGATCTGCTTGCACAGAAGGGCGTGGTCGTAACGACTCAGCAGACTCTCGAGAGCAGGGAATTCGATATAGTCCTCAACTCCCTTACAAGGCAAAATCAGATAAAGGATATAGATTCCTATATTTTCGGGGATACCTATATCCCGTCGGCACTTGCGGCGGCAAAGGAAGCGGCAGAGGCGGAAGCTAAAGCGAAGGTCGAAGCGGAGAAAAAGGCAAAAGCCGAAGCGGAGGCTAAAGCAAAGGCTGAAGCGGAGAAAAAGGCGAAAGCCGAGGCGGAGGCTAAGGCAAAGGCTGAGGCGGAAGCAAAGGCAAAAGCCGAGGCAGAGGCTAAGGCGAGAGCGGCGGCTGCGGCAAGAGAAAAGGAGAATAAAGCTCCCGCACAAGATACGAGATCCAAAATTCAACCCAAACCCGACACGAGATCCCAACAGGGAGGCAGGGGCACGGGAGATACCCGTAAGCAGTCCCAGCCCCAACAGCAAAGACCGCAAAACGACAGAGGAGCTGCGGAGCGTCAAGGCTCGTATCAGCGTCCCGGCTCGGACAGCGGCAGAAATCAGCCCCAAAGACAGCAGGCGGACGGTGCAAGACCGCAGCAGAACAGGGGCGGAGCACAGTACGGCACCCAGACACAGCAGAAGCCTTACGGACAGCAGGGCGGAGCGAAGAAGCAGCAGGGCGGCGGCTTTGGCAGGGATAAGGACGAGATGAATCAGAATGCGCCGAAGGAGCATTTCAAGCGCACGGCGATCGTCCGTGAGCAGACTGCCAAGGGCGAGGTCTCCAAGAAGGCCGGAGCAACACGCATAGTCGATATGAGAGGCTCGAGCTACGACGCTTCGAAATACGACGAGAAGCTTGATAACTACGTTCCCGACAGCGTAAAGGACGTGCGTGCCGGAAATCAGAAATTTAATAAAAAAGGTCAGTCCCAAAACAACAGATACGATAAGGGAGCGAAGAAGCAGGATAAGCAGCCCGTAAAGAAGCAGCCCGTCAGCATCACGATCCCCGACGAGATCTCCGTCGGCGAGCTTGCATCACGCCTTAAGGTAACCGCAGGCGAGGTCGTTAAGCGTCTTATGATGATGGGAATGATGGTTACGGTAAATCAAGTCATTGATTTCGATACCGCATACCTCATCGCAGACGACCTCGGAGCGATAGCGACGAAGGAGGTCGTAGTCAGCATCGAGGAGAAGCTCTTTGACGGTACGGTCGATACGGACGATACGCTCTGCGACCGTGCGCCCGTCATCTGCGTTATGGGACACGTCGACCACGGTAAGACCTCTCTGCTTGACGCCATCAGACATACGAGCGTAACCTCGGGTGAGGCAGGCGGAATAACACAGCATATAGGTGCTTACAGAGTTAAGGTAAACGGCAAGGATATTACCTTCCTCGATACCCCCGGACACGAGGCGTTCACCGCAATGCGTGCAAGAGGTGCGCAGGCGACGGATATAGCGATCCTCGTCGTTGCGGCGGACGACGGAATCATGCCCCAGACCATCGAGGCGATAAACCACGCCAAGGCGGCTGGAATTGATATCGTCGTTGCGATAAATAAGATGGATAAGCCCACGGCAGATCCCGATACGGTAAAGCAGGAGCTCACGAGATACGACCTTATCCCCGAGGAGTGGGGAGGCGACGTTATCTGCGTTCCCGTCTCCGCAAAGACCGGAAAGGGAATCGACGACCTGCTTGAGAGCGTCCTGCTCGTAGCGGAGGTTAAGGAGCTCAGAGCCAATCCCAACCGCCACGCAAAGGGAATCGTCATCGAGGCTAAGCTCGATAAGGGCAGAGGTCCGGTTGCGACGGTGCTCGTTCAGAACGGTACGCTCCATAACGGAGATATCGTCATCGCCGGAACGGCAGTCGGCCGTGTCCGTGCAATGACCGACCATAACCGTAAGCCCGTCAAGGAGGCAGGACCTTCCGTGCCCGTCGAGATAATCGGACTTGCGGATGTTCCGCTCGCAGGCGATGAATTTAACGCCGTTGCAGATGAAAAGATGGCAAGAGAGCTTGCCGAGCAAAGACGTGAAAAGGCTAAGGAGGAGCTCTTCAAGGCAAATGCACGTGCTAACCTCAACGACCTGTTCAATCAGATCGCCGAGGGCGTCAAGGACCTTAATATCATCGTAAAGGCAGACGTTGACGGCTCTGCGGAGGCAGTCCGCTCGTCGCTCCAAAAGCTTTCGAACGACGAGGTCAAGGTCAGAGTTATCCACTCCGCAGTCGGAGGAATAACCGAGGGCGACGTAATGCTCGCCGCAGCGTCGAATGCGATCATCGTCGGATTTAACGTCCGCCCCGACAGAAGCGCAACGGATTCCGCCGACAGACAGAAGGTCGAGATCCGTACCTACCGTGTTATCTACGAGTGCATCGAGGAGATAACTGCCGCAATGAAGGGTATGCTCGCTCCCAAATTCCGTGAGGTCGTTCTCGGACACGCAGAGGTACGCCAGACCATACACGTTCCCGGAGTCGGAACGATTGCAGGCTCGTATATTACGGACGGTAAGGTCGCAAGATCCGCCGAGATCAGAGTCGTGCGAGACAGCATAGTCATCTTCGAGGATAAGATCTCCTCACTTAAGAGATTTAAGGATGACGCAAGAGAGGTCGCAGCAGGCTACGAGTGCGGAATCGGACTTGAAAAGTTCAACGATATCAAGCTCGGCGATGTTCTTGAGGCATTCGTAATGGAAGAAATAAAGGAATAAAAATATTCGGGTGGCGAGGGTGTTGTTGCCCTCGCCGCTCTTTTGATCTTGAGGTGAAAAATGAAAAAATATCTGACACCCATCTTTATGCTTGCGGTGTTCGAGACGGTCGCAGTTACCCTCTGGCTGACTATGGATAATATTTTTTATCTGCTCAATTTCAGCTATATCGGCTGCTCCATAGCCCTCGGACTCACGCTCTATATCAAAAAATATAAAAACGCCCGCCGTGTAACTCAGCTCCTCGTGGGGCTTTATATGCTCGTCTACCTCGGGCTCATATCAAATGAAAATATGCAGATCGAGGGCTTTTGGTACTACCTCTTTTCCGGAGTTTTCGAGGCGGCAACCATACATTACGCCGTCGCAAAGATCTTCGGACCGCTCGTGTTCGGAAGAGGCTGGTGCGGCTATGCCTGCTGGACGGCGATGGTGCTCGACTTTTTGCCCTATAAAACGCCGAAAAATCCGAGAAAAAAGCTCGGCTGGATAAAATACATAGTGTTCTGCGCATCCCTCACCTTCGTCGGCGCACTGTTCCTTGCGAACGTTACGGGAATGGAGAAAATAATGTTCTGGGCGTTCATCGTCGGGAACATCGTCTATTACGCCGTCGGGATCACACTTGCATTCGTCCTCAAGGATAACCGTGCCTTCTGTAAATACGTCTGCCCCGTGGCAGTCTTTATGAAGCCGATGAGCTACTTTTCGATATTCAGAGTCAAATGCGACGAAACGAAATGCGTCTCCTGCGGCAAGTGTAAAAGGGTCTGCCCGATGGACGTCGACGTTACGGATAATTCGAGAAAGCGTAAGAACGGAACTGATTGTATCCTCTGCTTCGAGTGCACCGAGGCCTGCCCCAAAAAAGCACTCAAATAAAACCGAATATGCCGATCGGGCGAGCGAATTTGACGTAAATCTCATTCGCTCGCCCGATTTTGTAAAAAATTATTTTGGAATTTACCTTTTCTTTGCCTGCCGCAAAAACAGCATTACGGCAGCGACGACGGTAACAGCCCCCCAGCCGAGCACCCAAATCAGATGGGGGAGAATGCTCGCATAGTCGGCATTCAGCACGGCTCGTTCCAATTCGACCGCATGAACGAAGGGAAGTACATAGGCGACCTTCCGAAATGCTCCACCCACAAGCTCTAGGTCAAACCACGTGCCGCTCAGCCATGCGGATAAATTCGTAAGCAACGCACCGCAAATGCCGCCGACCTGCTTGTCGGTAAAGACGCTTCCGCAAAGCAATCCCAAGCCGATATACAGCAGAGATATCGGGAGGATCAGGAGGATCGCTTGCACGATACGGACGCTGAAATTCAGGCCGAGACACAGGGCGGCTATATAGCAGATCACGGATTGCGTAACGGCGATCGGGAGCATGGGCAGGGTGTAGCCCAAAATAAAATCCCAAGACGTCATCGGCGTCGTATATAATCTTTGGAGTAGTGATGTCCCACGGTCTTTTGCAAGAATGGTAGCGGAAAACAACGTCATAAAAGACAACCCGAATACTGTGATCCCGGGCGTCAGACGCTCGATTTCAAACAGACTGACGGGGATGCTTGCCTGTATCGCACTCAGCAGTAAGATCAACACGAGAGGGAAGCCGAGACCGAAGAATAGATTGATCGGATCTCGCAGAATTTCCTTTGCGTTTCTGCTCGCAAATGTCAGCATCTTCATTTTGCTCCCTCCTTTACGATGCGGATAAACGCCTGCTCGAAGCTGTCCGTTTCCGCACCTTTTTTGATATTGGCAACGGTGTCGCAAAGCAGCAGCCTGCCGTCCTTCATAATACCGACTCGGTCGGACAGAGCCTCCGCCTCTTCCATGTAGTGCGTGGTCAGAATGATCGTGATTTTTCCCTTGAGGGATCGGATCACGTCCCAAAGATCGCTTCTCGCCAATACGTCCAGCCCCAAGGTCGGCTCGTCCAGAAACAGAATGCTCGGCTCGCCGATCAACGCCATGGCAATGCTGAGCCGACGCTGCCAACCGCCGGACAATTTTCCCGCAGCCCTTTTGGCAACTCCCTCCAAATCAAATGCTTTCATCAGCTCATTTATTTTTTCGGCTCGCTTGTCCTTGGAAAATCCGTAAATACCGCACATCAGCTCCAAATTTTCACGCACGGTCAAGCCGGATGCGACGGCGGTTTCCTGGGGAGAGACGGCAATCATGCTTTTCACCTCGCGGCGATCCGTTAAAATGCTCTTTCCGTTCAGAAAGGCGTCTCCGCCCGTGGGCTGTGTCAGGCAGGTCAGCATCTTGATGGTGGTCGTCTTTCCTGCACCGTTCACGCCCAAGAGCGAAAACAGCTCCCCTTGCTCCACCGCAAGATTCAGCCCCTCTACCGCAACGACGTCCTTGTACTCTTTTCGTAAATTTTCGGCTTTGATTGCTACCATTTTTACTCTCCCTCCGTATACCGATGCTTCATTCCGATATAAGCGTCCGTGAGGATTTTGCTGACCGTATCATCGTCCCAATTCAAATACGAGGTGGCGATCATGGTTGCAATTCCGTGGACGTAGATCCACATTTCCAAATGGAATAAATACGCCTCTTCCTCGCTGATGCCTAAGTTTTTCCGTATCAATCGGATCAGGGGGGCGATCTCTTCATTGCTTTCTTCTGCTTTTTCGTTGCTTCGGTCTCGCATAAAAAGGAGCTTGAACAGTTCTTTTTCTTCTCTTGCAAAGCGAATGTACGCCATTCCGCTCGCTTTGTAGGGCGGATATTTGCCGGACGCCATGTCCGTAGCCAAATAAGATTGATACAGCTCGTTTGCGGCGTCCTTTACCGCCCCTCGTAAGTCGTCCATGGTGGCAAAATTGGAAAATACGGGCTGCGTGGAGCACCCCAATATGTCCGCAATACTTCGAGCGTTGATCGCCTGCTCGCCGTTGCTCCTGACAAGATTCGTTGCCGTGTCAATGATCTCCGATCTCGTGATCTTAATTTTGGGTGGCATGATGACCTCCTTGAAATAGTTATTGTTATATATCACTTGCTATATTATAAAACGCAAATCCCCAAAAGTCAATAGCGTTCATAGAAAAGTTACATTTTGTGATGCAAAAAATGATGCCGAACAAAAAGCGAAAGCATATCGCAAAATCTACGCCCACCACCCACCACCCCCACGGGCGACCTG
>CAZONA010000023.1:0-16743 GCA_964581025.1 uncultured Lachnospiraceae bacterium | reverse complement strand
AACTCGCGGCCTCCAGTACCCGAAACTGGCGCGCTACCAGCTGCGCTACACCTCGACATCACACCTATGTAATATACCATAAATCCCGACGAATGTCAAGAGGTTTTTCCGTAAATTTCAAGAAAAAGCTCTCATTTGCAAAAATCGCAACCTGCGGTTGCAATTTTTTCGATATTTTTGCACATTTACCGTTGCTTTTTTGCGTATTATTTAGTATAATGTCTATACAGGCTGACATAAACACCGAAAAGGAGAAAAATTATGACCTTCGGACAAAAGCTTACGTTACTTCGCACAAACGCTTCGATCTCTCAGGAGGCGCTTGCCGAGAGCATCGGCATTTCAAGGCAATCGATTTCAAAGTGGGAGATGGATCAAGCCCTCCCTCAGACAGACAAGATAATTCAGCTTGCGGACATTTTTTCCGTATCCTGCGACGCTCTTATGCGTGAGGACGTATCTCTTCCGCAGGCGTGCTCCGCTCCCGGAAAATATTTCGGCACGGACGGCTTCAGGGGCGAGGCAGGCGTCGAGCTTACCTCGATACACGCCTTCAAGGTCGGAAGATTTCTCGGTTGGTATTTCAAGCAAAGCTCCGCCGAGCCACACTACCGTCCTCGCATCGTTATCGGCAAGGACACGAGGCGTTCGAGCTACATGCTTGAATATGCGATAGCCTCGGGCATTGCGACGAGCGGTGCAGATGCATACATTCTTCACGTTACGACCACTCCGAGCGTTTCCTACGTTACTCGGATGGACGGATTTGACTGCGGCATTATGATAACCGCCTCGCACAATCCCTTTCACGACAACGGCATCAAGGTAATAAGCAATCAGGGTGAAAAGCTCGACGACGAGACGACTGCGATGATCGAGGCGTATCTCGACGGCAATATGCGTGCGCTCGGAATTTCGGGCGACGATCTGCCCCTTGCCGTCGGCGAGGAGATCGGATCTATTCACGATCACGTCAGCGGAAGAAACAGGTACATCGGATATCTCATTTCCCTTGCCTCAAATTCCTACAAAAAGCTTCGCATCGGTCTTGACTGTGCGAACGGTGCGTCGTGGTCGATAGCACGTGCGGTATTCGGTGCGCTCGGTGCACAGCTTTACGTTATCGGCGACGAGCCGGACGGCTTGAACGTCAACAGAAATTGCGGCTCGACTCATCTCGAGGGGCTCGTGCGACTCGTTCGTGAAAAGCATCTCGATGTGGGCTTTGCTTTTGACGGCGACTGCGACAGGTGTCTTGCCGTCGACGAGCGAGGGAACGTGGTTGACGGGGACAAGATAATGTATTTGCTCGCAAAGCGCTTGAAGAGCCGTGGAATCCTCAACGGAAACACGGTCGTTGCGACGGTGATGTCGAACAGCGGCTTCGTTGCGAGCTTAAATCGGCTCGGCGTGCGTTGCATTCAGACGAAGGTGGGCGACCGCTTCGTTTACGAATGCATGCAGGAGCACGATTTTTCGATCGGCGGCGAGCAATCGGGGCATATAATTCTTAAAAAATACGCAACGACCGGCGACGGTCTGCTGACGGCGATAATGGTTACAGAGGAGCTTTGCGACTCCAAATCGTCGCTCTCTCGGCTTGTCGAGGACGTGGTGCTCTACCCTCAATACCTCAAAAACGTTCGTGTTGCCGACAAGGATGCGGTGATGTCAAATGCGGCAATCGAGGAGGCGGTGCGGCTTGCCGAGCAGCGCATTGCCGGCAGGGGACGTGTTCTCCTGCGTCCGAGCGGCACGGAGCCGCTCATTCGGGTGATGGTGGAATGCGAGGATGCGGTGCTCTGCGAGGAGCTTGCGGATATGATAATCGGAAAAATCGTCGAGGAGGGATTCGGAATTGATTAAGCAGGTTAAAAATTCGGAGCTTTTCGACTGTCGAGTGGAATATCTGAGGTCTCTTTTTGATAGCTGTGAGTACCCGTGGGAGATGCTTCCGAAAATAAAAGCTCTTGCGTGGAAGCTTTGCGAGAGCGGCATCCCCGGCTACACGCTCATTGCCGAGGGGGTTCTCGTCGGAGAGAACGTTAAGATCTACCCGACTGCCACGATCGAGCCGCCGTGCGTCATCGGCTCGGGCACGGAGATTCGCCCGGGGGCGTTCCTGCGTGGCGGCGTGATAACGGGCGAGGGGTGCGTGATCGGCAATTCCTCGGAGCTTAAAAACTGCATTTTGCTCGACGGGGCGAAAATTCCGCACTACAACTACGTCGGCGACAGCGTTCTCGGCAACGGCTCGCATCTCGGCGCAGGCACGATCTGCTCGAATTTGAAGAACGACGGAAAGAATATCGTCGTTCACGGAGCGGTGGATTACGAAACGGGGCTTCGCAAGCTCGGCGGAATACTCGGCGACGGTGCGAACGTCGGCTGTGGCTCGGTCATAAATCCCGGCACGGTCGTCGGCAAAAACACGTCCGTCTACCCCCTCACCTCCCTGCGAGGCGTCTATCCTCGGGATTGCATTGTCAAATCCACCTACGATACGGTAAAAATAAATTGATCTCTCTGCCCACTTACGTGGGCAGAGCTTTTCATTTCCGTCAAGTATCTCGGGGGACTTGACAAAACGCTCGGTATGTGGTAAAATAGTCAGGTATCAATATTCCCGGGCGGATTTCGGCCGGGGACAAATTTCGGAGGACAAAATGCAATTTCTCGAATTAATCTGGCACAGCATCAAGGACACAGCCGTCCTTTTGCCGTTCCTGTTTTTAACTTATTTACTTATGGAATATCTCGAGCACCGTGCCGGAAACGGTGCGGAGAAGCTTCTCAAGCGTTCGGGGCAATTCGGCGCAGTCGTGGGAGGTGCTATCGGTCTTATTCCCCAATGCGGATTTTCAAGTGCCGCCGCAGGGCTTTACAGTGCGAGAGTCATCTCGATGGGTACGCTTATTTCCGTTTTTCTTTCGACGAGCGATGAGATGATCCCCATTTTCATTGCAAGGACGAATTCCGATCTCGTGTCTATGCTCAAGATCCTTGCGATCAAGCTTGTTATAGCTATCCTCTCCGGTCTTGCGGTCGATCTCGTGCTCAGGGCTATTTACAAAAAGCACGGCGGCGAGCCGACGGTCAAGATTGAGGAGCTTTGCGAGAGGGACAAGTGCCACTGCCACAACGATATTCTGAAGAGCACTCTGATTCACACGGGCAAGATTTCTCTCTTTATTTTGATATTCACCTTCGTGCTCAATTTCCTCGTTTACTTCATCGGCGAGGACACGATAAAGCTTATTGTGCTTGACAAGCCCGTGCTTGCAAACGTGCTTGCCGCAGTGGTCGGACTCATTCCGAACTGTGCGTCGAGCGTGATAATCAGCGAGCTTTTCATTGACGGCATTATTTCCGCAGGTGCGCTGATGTCGGGACTTCTCGTCAACAGCGGCGTTGCGCTTGCGGTGCTTTTCAGAACCAACAGACCGAGGAAGAACACGTTTATCATCGTGGGAATCGTTCTTGCAATCTCGATCGTTGCCGGAATACTCATTGATCTGACGCCTATTGCAAGGTGGATCGTGGGCTGATTTGAATTTGAAAATACAAAAAACCGCCGTGGGCGGTTTTTTGTGTTTCGGGCTACTCCTCGACCGTGCATTTTTTGTGGTGGGGTGGGGCGTAAATCGACGTGAGCTTGAGCGTGCCTCTGCCGGTATTTTTAATATTATGCCACGTGCACGCAGGGACGAAAATTCCGTCGCTGGTGCGTAATTTATAGGCGGTATTCATTGCGTCCGATCCGAGTCCCGTTTCCACGGTGGCGTTTCCCTGCTCCACTCTGATGAACTGATCCGTATCCGGGTGCACCTCCGCTCCCGTTTCCGTACTGCGTGGCAGGGACATTGTCGTCATCTGCATATACGTGCCCGTCCAGACGCTCACCCGACTCTCCGAGGAGCAGAGGGCAAGTCTTTGGATATTTGCGGAAAATACCTCGCCTCCCCTGTCCCTATCGCAGTTTTTCTCCTCGCCCGTCCTTTTATCGTTCTTCAATATTTTATCGGCTATCGCCCGATCACGCTCGGTGCTTCTGCCCTGCACGCCGTGTAGGTTAAGTGCTATATTCGTGCTTACGGTATTTCTATTCATTTCCTCGCTCCTTTACGCTTTACTGCTTTCAGTATATGCGCAAAAATAAAAAGTGCCCCGAGGGCACTTTTTATTTTCAATCTTTAATTATCTCTTAAATACGGAGAAAAGATCGTCAAAATCAAGATCGTCCGAATCGTCTGCTGTGGGCTCGTCCTTCTTAACTTCCTCTCTCTCTGCCTTGGGAGCTTCGACCTTCTTCGTTTCCTTAACGGTTGTGGGAGCTTCGAGCTTCTTCTCAAAGCCGGTAGCGATGATGGTGATTCTCATCTCGTCCTCAAGCTCGGGATCAAATGCAACACCCCAGATAACGTTTGCGTCGGGGTTAGCTTCCTTAGCGATCATCGTGGATGCGACGTCAACGTCCTCAAGTCCGATATCGGGAGATGCGGTAATGCTGATAAGCACGCCCATAGCACCCTTGATAGACGTTTCGAGGAGGGGACTGGAGATTGCTGCCTTTGCGGCTATCTCTGCCTTATCCTTACCCGTTGCGTTAGCCATACCCATGTGAGCATAGCCTGCGTTCTTCATAACGGAGGTTACGTCCGCAAAGTCAAGGTTGATAAATGCGGAAACGTTGATAAGCTCGGAGATGCTCTGTACGCCTCGGCGGAGCACGTCGTCTGCCGCCTCAAATGCGTTTGCGAGGCTTATTCTCGTATCGGTCGTCTGCTTAAGTCTTTCGTTGGGGATAACGACGAGTGCGTCAACGTAGGACGAAAGTGCGGCGATGCCGTCCTCCGCCTGCTCCATTCTCTTCGTTCCCTCAAATGCAAAGGGCTTGGTTACGATAGCGACCGTAAGTATATCCATCTCTCTTGCGATGCGTGCAACGACGGGAGCTGCTCCCGTTCCCGTTCCGCCGCCCATACCTGCGGTGATAAAGCACATATCCGCACCGGAGAGTATAGCCTTGATGTCGTCCACGGACTCCTCCGCACTCCTTGCGCCGATGGTGGGATTAGCACCTGCGCCGAAGCCCTTCGTTACCTTTTCACCGATAACGAGCTGTACGGATGCGTCGCTTCTCTTAAGCGCCTGTCTGTCGGTATTGATAGCAATGAATTCAACGCCCTTGATATTTGTATTGATCATACGGTTGACTGCGTTATTACCGCCGCCGCCTACGCCTATGACCTTAATATTAACGCCACTGCTCATGCTGTCGTCATGTTCGAAAATCATTATAAGTATCCTCCAAATTTCACAAAATAGGTAAAAGTTCGTCCTTATATATATAATAATATATTTTCGCAACAAAAGCAAGAGTTTTTTTATTTTTTTTATAAAATTTAAGGGCTTTTTTTCTGAAATTTCGTTTTTTTCGGTTTACGGCACAAAATTCGGGGCGTTTTTTATCGAAAAAAGATCGGGGCTGCTCGATTTTGAAGTTGGGCAGCCCTTTTTCTTTTTTGTTCATTTATTCGTAAGTCGCAATATTTCCTCGTAGATGAGTTTATTTGCGTCGGGGCATGAAAAGGCGGAGATGCTCTTACCGAGCCGTTCCCTTTTTTTCGGGTTCTCGATGAGCTCGTTCATTGCCGCAGCGAAGGTATCGTCGTTGAGTCCCTCCTCCTCGAGCATCACGACGGCGTTCGCATCGGCGAGCACCTTGGCGTTTTTATACTGATGATTATCCACGACGTTCGGCGAGGGAATCATAACGCAAGCCGCACCGAGCGAGGCAAGCTCCGAGATGGTCATAGCACCCGCACGGGAGATTATTATATCCGCCGCACTCATACGCAGGGGCATATCGTGTATATATTCGAAGAGGCGGAGATTCGTGCATCTGTCGAGCCCGTCGTTTCTGAAGCGTTCACTGAAATCCCTGAAGTATCCTCTGCCCGTTCCGAGATGGCAGACGACGGAGGGATGGTTTTTCAACTCGTTCTTCATATATTCGTAAACGGTATCGTTTATTCTCTGTGCGCCGAGGCTTCCGCCGAAGGCGAGGACGTAGACCTGATTTTTCTCGATTCCGAGCTTTCTTCTCGCCTCGTCCCGATCGAGCATACCGAAGCCGCCTCGGATCGGGTTTCCGACACGGATCGCCTTATCGCGCGGCTTGATATATTCCGCAGTTTCGGGGAAATTGACGAGAATTGAATCGAGCCTCCCCTGAAGCTGTCTTATGGCAAGCCCGGGGCGTGCGTTCGATTCGTGTGCGACGGTGGGAATCCCGAGCTTTGACGCCACACGGAGTGCAGGCCAGCAGACGTAGCCGCCCGTTCCGATGACTATATCGGGTCCAAATTCCTTGATTATCCTCTTTGCCTGTACCTGAGATTTTGCCATGAGGTAGAGGGCTTTTATATTCGAGGGGGAGAGCGAGCGTGAGATGCCCATTATCTCGACGTAATGGAGCTTATAGCCCGCTTTCGTAACGAGGCTGTTTTCAAGTCCCCTCTTTGTTCCGACGAACTCTATTACCGCATCGGGATCGTTCATTTTTATCGTATCGGCTATTGCAAGCGCAGGGTTGATATGTCCTGCAGTGCCGCCGCCTGTCATCAATACTCTCATTTTTTTCGTCCTTTCTATATTTTTCTGATCGCACTTTGGCGTGATATTGACAAGATTATTCCCATTTCAAATATTTGAAGTGCCAGGGACGTCCCTCCCGAGCTGAAAAACGGCAGGGATATTCCCGTATTCGGCATTGAATTCGTTACGACCGCAACGTTCAGGGCGACCTGAAGGGCGACCTTGAAGCCGAGTCCGCACACGAGCAGGGCGGAATAGGCGTCGGGTGCGCCGGCGGCTATTTTGAAGGCACGGACGACGAGTGCGGAAAAGAGGAATATCACCGCCGCCGCACCGAAAAATCCGAGCTCCTCGCATATTATCGTGAAAATGAAGTCGTTTTGCGGCTGTGAAACGTAGCCGTGCTTTTGCGTGCTCTGTCCGAGTCCGACTCCGAAAAGTCCTCCCGAGCCTATCGCATAGAGCCCCTGCAGCGTTTGCCACGCCGAGCCGAGCGGATCGACCTCGTCTATATGCAGCCACGTATTCACTCTCTCGCCTGCGTAGTCGGAGACGAGGATCAAAAGTATCCCGGCACATGCGACCGTTGCGAGCACGAGGGCGAGCCATTTCGTGCGTGTGCCGCCCATATACATTACCGCTATGGAGAGCATTCCGATTATCATAAGCCCCGAGATGTGCTTTTCAAGGGCTACAAGCACGCAGATCGCACCGAATATTAATGTCGGAAAGAGCAATCCGTACTTAAAGCTCACCCATGCGGAGCTGCCGCATCTTATATTTTTCTCGTTTTTCGACATATAATCCGCCAGCACCATAACGACGGCGAGCTTTGCTATCTCCGAGGGCTGGACGGTTATTATTCCGAGGTCGAGCCATCTTTGCGCACCTCCCCCGTCCCGTCCGACGAAGATGACGAGCACGAGCAGGACAATCGAGGCGGCGTAGAGCACGACTCCGAGCCTTCTCCAAAGCTCGATGCTTCCGAAGATGACGAACGGCACGGTTACTGCGACTGCGAGCAGCGCAAAAATTACGTATCGGACGATAAAATAGGAGCTGTCTCCGTATTTTTGCTCAGCGTAAACACAGCTTGCACTATAGGACATAACAGCTCCGAAGCAAAGCAGAAGGATCACGCAGAGCAAAAATCTTCTGTCGATCTCTGCCGTGCCCTCACCCTTGCCGTCCGACGCACCGAGGTATCCTCTGCGGCGTCTTGACTTGAAATATTTATTTATTCCGTGTAAATTTGTAGTGTTTTTTACATTCCCGTTCTTTGAGGACTTCCTGCCGTTAGCCTTAGCCATACCGTCCTCCGTACAGATATCAGAATGCGAAATATGCGACCGTGCAGAACACGGCGGTTACTGCGGAGAAAACGAACACGATCTTCTTTTCGCTCCATCCGCATTTTTCGAAATGGTGGTGTATCGGTGCCATCTTGAACACACGTATCCTTCTGCCCGAGAGCTTATAAACGCCCACCTGTATGATATCCGACGCCGCTTCAATGAGGTATATTATTCCCACAAGGAAGATTATCATCGGCTCATCGAGCATAAACACCGAGCCGACGACGAGTCCGCCGAGAAACAGCGAGCCCGTATCGCCCATAAACACCCTTGCCGGATAGAAATTATATACAAGGAAGCCTGCTGTCGCACCGATCGTACACGCACCGACGAGGGCGAGCGAGTCGTTTTTCGTATGAAATGCGACTGCGGCAAGGAATATTCCCACGACGAGAGTTACGGAGCTTGCGAGTCCGTCGATTCCGTCGGTGAGGTTGACCGCATTGACAAATCCGACGATGAGGAGGAAGGCGAAAACGTAATAGAACGCTCCGAGCTCAAGGCTCACGCCCGTATAGGGGATATGGAGCGAGGTGTTTATATTATCCGTCAGGGTGAGCAGTGCAAGGTAAAGCACTGCGCCGAGGGACTGAAGAATTATCTTTTGCTTTGCGCTAAATCCCTCGTTACGCTTCTTGACGAGCTTCGTATAATCGTCGAAAAAGCCTATCGTGCCGTTGATGACGGCGAGAATGAGGGTGAGCACGAGGGGCACGAGCCTCTCCGTATTTTCCCGAATTGCCGAGTAGATCGCAAAGACGCCGAGCACCAGCATTATCGCTACAATAAAGCAGATGCCCCCCATCGTGGGAGTACCTGCTTTATCCATGTGCCAACGAGGTCCGATCTCAAGTATCTTCTGTCCGACCTTATGGCTCTTTAATATCGGGATCAATCGCTTTTCGAGCAGTACGGTGATCAGAAAGACGCCGAGTGCTACCAAAATAAACTCAATGATCATTATATTCTTTTCCTTTTATTCGCTTATGCAAGCTGAGCCTTCATATAGCTCAGCACCATCTCCGCCTTGAGCGCACGGCTCGCCTTGACGAGCAGAACGTCGCCGTCCCTTAGCACGCCGAGAAGCTTCTTACCGACCGTCTCCGCATCCGCAGAGCTGTTTCTGTAGATCTGCTTTTCGTTCATTCCGCCGTCTATTGCGCCGCCTGCAAGCTCCGTGGAGGAAAGCTCGCCGTAGGTGAAGAGCATATCCGCATGATTCTTTGCAAGGTACGAGCCGACGCCTCTGTGAAGTGCGCCCGTGGTCGCTCCGAGCTCACGCATATCGCCGAGAAGAGCTATCATTCTTCCGCCACGTGCCTTAGCCGTATCGCCGAGGACGTTGATCGCCGCATTCATCGACTCGGGGCTTGCATTATAGCAGTCCTCGATAACGGTGATTCCGCCGATGGAATATATATTTTGACGCATTCCGACGGGTGCGTATGCAAGGAGTCCCTCACGTATATCCGCCTCGGGAACGCCGAGACCGAGGCCTACGGAAAACGCCGCCATGGCGTTATAAATATTATGCTGACCTGCGATATTCAGCTCGATATCACGGTACGTGCCCTCGGGGGCTTTCATATCAAAGGTGAGTCCTGCGTCGGTGCTTCTTATATTGCTTGCGAAATAGTCGCAGTCCTCGTTCTTCATTCCGAAGCGGAGAATGCTGTATCTGTCGCTCTCGTGGGAGGCGAGCAGGGGCTCGTCGCCGTTGAGAAGGAGCATACCGCCGTCACGCAGACCACAGGTTATCTCAAGCTTTGCACGTGCTATATTTTCACGGGAGCCGAGAGCCTCGAGGTGAGACGAGCCGATATTCGTGATAACTGCGATATCGGGGCGAGCAGTTTCGCTCATATATTCTATCTCACCGAGTCCGCTCATGCCGAGCTCGAAAACAGCCGCATCGTTTCTCTGGCTGAGCTCAAGCATGCTCATGGGCATTCCGATGACGGAGTTGAAGTTCCCTGCCGTTTTATAGGTTCTGTATTTTCTGTCGAGCACGGAGGAGATAAATTCCTTGGTCGTGGTTTTGCCGACCGAGCCGGTAACCGCTACGCATCTGAAGTCAAGCTGACCTCTTACGTATTCTGCGATATCACGGATCGCTCTTACGGAATCGTTTACAACGATAACGGCGATTCCCTTAACGTCAAGGGGTACTCTCTCTGCGATGACGCAACGGCAGCCCTGCTTTACTACGTTGGAGATAAAGGAATGTCCGTCGACTCTTTCGCCTCGGATCGCAACGAACATAGACGTGCTGTCCGCCTCACGGGAGTCGGTGCAAACCGTCTCGAAAAGCACCTTATGCTCACATCCGACGCTATAAAGCGTTCCGCCGCATATTTCTGCGATCGTATCCGCCGTGAGTCTGCCCATGCCAAGTCTGATCTTCATATTCATTCTCTCCTTCCGTAAAGCTTTTCTATGGTCTTGCGGACGATCTCCCTCTCGTCGAGGGGGTACGTGCCGTCCGCACGTATTTCGTAATTTTCGTGTCCCTTTCCTGCGAGCAGGACGGTATCTCCCACCCTTGCGATCGCTATCGCAAAGAGTATTGCGTTTTTTCTGTCGGGTATCACGTTGGGAAGCGCATCCTCGCCTGCTCCCGACAAAATGTCCTTTATTATCCGAGATGGCGATTCGCTCCTCGGATTATCGCCCGTTACGATGCACAGATCCGCATATTTTTCTGCGATCCTGCACATTTTGGGGCGTTTTTCACGTTCCCTGTCCCCTCCGCAGCCGAAGAGCACTATCACCCGTCCGCTCGGCGTCATTTTCCTGACGCTCCGAAGTGCCCGCTCCAAGGCGTCGGGGGTATGTGCGTAATCGACGAGCACCGAAAAGCCGCAGCCCTCGGGGATCGGCAACGCTTCAAGTCTACCGGGGATATTTTCAACCGTTTTTACCGTCTCTGCGACCTTTTGCCCGTCGTATCCGAGCTCGGTTGCAATTGCTATTGCCTGCATCGTATTTGCGATCTGAAATTCGCCGCAGAGTCTTGACGAAACGAGCATTCCGCCCGTTTGCGTGCCGAGGACGTAGGATATTCCCTCCCTGCCGCTCCTTTTCTGCGTTGCGGTATAATCCGCCGCTTTATGAGTCGAGCAGGTAATGGTGCGACACTCGGCTTCCCTCGCCATTCGCTCGCCGTACTCGCCGTCGGTATTGATGACACCGAGCTTGCATTTTTCAAAGAGGCTGAGCTTGGCGGCAAAGTAATTTTCCATCGTGCCGTGGTAGTCGAGGTGATCCTCACTCAGATTTGTGAACGCACCCGCCTCGAATTTTATCGGTGCGAGGCGTTCCTGCGCAAGTGCGTGTGAGCTTGCTTCCATTATCACGAGCTCCACGCCTGCGTCCGCCATCCGTCGGAGCATCGGGTAGAGCTCCTCGGGATGTGGGGTTGTGAAATTTGCTTCTCCGAGGGGACGCTTTGCCGAAAAGGACGAACTATTCAGCGTGCCGACAAGCTCGGAGGGTATGTGAAGTGTATCGAAAATATGCTTTAATATATGGGAAACGCTTGTTTTTCCGTTCGTTCCCGTAACGGCGATGAATTTCATTCTCTCCGCAGGCGAGCCGCAGAGGACATTCATCATCTCGGCAAGTGTTCTGCGAGCGTTATCGACCTTAAGGGTGATATTCGGGGCGATATCGTCCCTTTCGGAAACGATAATTCGTGCGCCATGCAAAATCGCTTTGTCGATATAAGAGTTGCCGTCGTGCTTCTCGCCGCTTATGCAAACGAAGGCGTAGCCCTCTCGCACCCTGCGTGAGTCGGCACTTATTCCCGTGATCTCGGTATTTCCGAGCTCATCGGGGCAAAATATATTACATTTCCCGCAAATATCGCGAAGTCTCATAGCTCCTCCAAGAAAAAGAACTGCTTTAACTTCCTTTATTCATCGGGTTCAAGATATCTGAGTCTTACGGTTATCACCTCTCCCTCGGGGAGAAGTGCGTTTTCGGGGTGGGACTGCTCAATGACCGTCGCACCTGCGCCGATATTTCCGTTCGTCGCACCGACGATCCGAACATTGAAGCCTGCGTTTACCAGTGCTCTGTTCGCTTCGTAGGCACTCATTCCGAGAAGATTCGGGACTCGGCAGCTCCCCGTCGGGGACGCATCGCCGAGATAGAGGGTAATTCGTTTATTCGTTGCGTCGATGACCGTATCCGCCGCAGGCGTTTGGCTCGTTACCGTGTCGCCCTCGCCCTTGATGCTCAGATCAAATCCGCAATCTCTTGCCGCCGCACTCGCCATATCGGCACTCATTCCGACAAGGTCGGGGACGCTTACCTCGTTGACAAGCTCCGCATTTCTCTCCTCTCCGATATACGGCAGTATATTTTCGAGAAGTGCTCCGACGTAGGGAGCGGCGACGGTGCTTCCGTAAAGCACGCCTCGGCTCGGCTCGTCGACCATGATGAGCACGGCTATTTCGGGATCGTCCGACGGTGCAAACGCAACGCAGGAGCAAACGTAGGGCTCGACTCCCTCAACTCGGAAATCACTTCCCTTCTTTTCGCTCGTTCCCGTCTTGGCGGCTATTTTGTACCCTGCGACGTAGGCGTTTTTCGCACCTCCCTCGCCGGCAACTCCGCCCTCGAGAATATCCGCAAGCGTTTTGCAAATATCGCTCCGCACCACCTGACGCTTGACGGCGGTCTCGTGCTTATACACGGTCTCTCCGCTCGCATCGGTGATCTCTTCCACTATATAAGGTTCAAGCAGGTATCCGCCGTTTGCGACTGCGGCTACCGCCATTATATGCTGTATCGGTGTAACGTTAAAATTCTGCCCGAAGGCGTATATCGCAAGGTCAAGGGACGTCATCGCCCTCTCGCTCTTGATGATGCTCGTGCTCTCGCCGGGAAGGTCTATTCCCGTTTTTTCGAGATATCCGAAGTCCTTTAGGTGATCGTAAAAGCTTGATATTCCGATCCTTTCGCCGAGAGTCATAAACCAGACGTTGCACGACTGCGTTAGTCCCTCTGCGAAGGTGAGGCTTCCGTGCCCCTTCGTTTTATGGCAATGTATCGTATGTCCCGAGACGGAAAGCGATCCGCCGCAGTAAACGTGATCTCCGAGCAGATTTACCTTGCCGTCCGAAAGTGCCATTGACGAGGTTATTATCTTAAAGGTTGAGCCGGGGATGTAGGAATCGGACACCGCCTTATTCCTCCACATTTCAAGGAGGTAGGCGGCGTATGCCTTGCCGTATTCCTCGCTGTCCTTATCGTACCCGTCGTGCTCGAGCAGGCTCAGGTAGTATTCGTTAAGCGTTCTCGGATCGTTGAGGTCGTAGCCCGGGACGGTTGCCATTGCAAGCACCGCTCCCGTTTTCACGTTCACGACGATTCCGCAGGCTCTGTTTGCCGCCTCGCTCTCGCCGACAGCCGCAAGCAGCTGCTCCTCAAGTGCGCTCTGTATATATGCGTCGAGCGTGGTCTGCAGATTCGCTCCCGAGGTCGACGGTACGTAGGTATCGTATTCATAGGGCAGCTCGTTCCCGAAGGAATCCCTTGCGGTTACGTAGTAGCCATCCTTTCCGGTAAGGCTTTCGTCGTAGTACGCTTCAAGTCCCCACGCTCCCTTGCCGTCCGCACTCGTAAAGCCGATGACGGACGAGGCGAGCGTTCCGTTCGGGTAGTACCTTGAATACCCTGCCTCGACGAACACCATATCGTGATATGAATATTTTTCTATAAATTCTCTCACCCCGTCTGCGATCTCGTCCGAAACTCCGCTCGCTACCGTTCTGTCAAGGTAGCCGGTGTAGGTGGTATGCTTGAGTACCACCTCGTATTCAAGCCCCAAAATCTCCGAGAGTTCCTTTGAAATATGCTCCGCATAGCTCACGTCAAGCCCCTTGCGGTCGGCTTTTCTTTGAGATGTCGCTATTGCCGAGGGAGATATGAAAATTCTGTATGTTGTAACGGAGGTGGCGAGCACTCTGCCGTATCTGTCGTAAATTTTTCCGCGCTCCGCACGTGTCGGGCTCTGCGTGGTCATCTGATCGAACACACGCCCGAGGTAGATATCAAAATCCACCGTCTGTATGTAGAGCACTCTTATCAAAAGAGTTGCCAGCACCAGCAGTATTCCGACAAGGCAGACTGCCGATCTTTTGAATCCCGAATACGGGACGTAGCTTCTCTTCACCATGCACCTCCGACCGTGCCGCAGTTTGAAAAATAAACGGTGAGAGCCGGATTCAAGCAAATGGGCCGTTGCTTTTGCTCCGTGTCGTGAGTCTAACCTCCACGAAAGACACCGACCTGCTCTTCACCGTTTTTCAAGTGTGGCAAATGGAATTTTTCCGCCCTACTTATATTATGCAAGATGGGGCGATTTTATGAGGTGCTTGCGCTTATGCGCATTTTCTATCTTAAGTCCGTTATGCACGGACGAGTAAAATTATCGAAATGATTATGAGTGCGACCGAAACGGCGACGATCGCCGCAGGTATCGCAAGCGTCGGCGGGATGCCGAGCTTCTTTTTTTCTTTTTTTGCTTTCTCCTCATTTTTCGGGGGAGGAGCGTTTTGAATTTTTCGAGGTGTTTTTTTAACCCTTTCGGTCTCCTCTTTGGGAATATCGGTTTTCGGACTCACCCGTCCGCTTCTTTTTCGAAGCGCCGCACCGACGTCCGCTTTTTTGACCTCGGTCTGCTTGGGGCTGACCTTTTTATATCTTTCACGGTCGATCCTTTGCAGGACGAGTCTCGTATCGGTTTCCGCCTTGCGCACGGGCTCGTGATCCCTTGAGGCTGTGCAATAATCGACGAAATCGCCGTCGGTCATATTTGCCGCACGTATCCTTTCGTCGGCAAGGGAAAACCTATACGAGCTCAGAGCTATGCTTCTCGAATCTATCTCACGCAGCTCCTGCTCCGTGCTCTCCTTAGCTCCGCTGTAATTTCTCGTGCGATTTTCGTATCTTGCGCAGAGCTTATCGAGTGCTTTATCGTGTACACCGTTCCGATTTTTCATACGGAAGCCTCGTTCCCTATTTTTTGTGCAACTCTGAGCTTTGCGCTCTTTGAGCGGCTGTTATGCGCCAGCTCGTCGTCGCTCGGGAGTATCGGTTTTTTGGTTATTATCTTCACGCTCGGCACGTTTCCGCACACGCAAACGGGAAAATCCTTCGGGCAGGTGCATCCGCTCGCAAGTGAGGTGAGCGTTTGCTTGACTATTCTGTCCTCGAGCGAGTGGAACGTGATTATCGCCACTCTTCCGCCGGCGTTCATTCGTCTTACCGCCGTGCGAATTGTGGGCTCGATGACGTCAAGCTCACGGTTGACCTCTATTCTTATTGCCTGAAACACACGCTTCACCGAGCTGAGCTCCTCGCGTCTTGCGAAGGGCGGAACGGCGGATTTGACGATTTCGGCAAGCCTTGCGGTGCTTTCTATCGGGGAGATCTCACGCTCACGGGCGATAGCAAGGGCGATCTTCGGGGCGAATTTTTCCTCTCCGAAGTCGTAGAGCACACGCTTGAGTGCGTCAATCGAATATCCGTTGACGACGTCGTAGGCACTGCGAAGTGCTCTGTCGTCCATTCTCATATCGAGTGGGGCGTCGTGCATATACGAAAATCCTCTCTCGACTGTATCAAGCTGATAGGATGAAACTCCGAGGTCGAGGAGCAGACCGTCTATTTTCTCTATTCCGAGATGGTCGAGCACTGCGTCGAGGTTTGAAAAATTATCCCTCACGACTCTCACTCTGTCTCCGAACGGGGCGAGTCTTTCCTTTATGACCTCAATGGCGTCGGCGTCCTGATCTATTGCGACGAGCGTTCCGCTATTTAGCCTTGCGGCTATCTCGGAGGAATGTCCCGCTCCGCCTGCCGTACCGTCGACGTAGATGCCGTCAGGTCTTATATCAAGCGCATCAATGCTCTCTCCGAGCATTACCGAGAAGTGGGAAAACTCCTTCATATCAAAGACCGACTTCCTCAAGAGCTTTGATAAGAGCGTCCATATCCGTTTCCTCGTCGTTGCGTCTGTAAAGCTCCGCAGACCAGATCTCTGCGTAATCTCCGCAGCCGACGATGACGGTCTCCTTGGTGATGCTTGCGAATTTGAGCATCTCCGAGGGGACTACGATTCTTCCCTGTGCGTCCGCTTCAAGCTCGACGGAATGTCCGTAGAGGTAGCGGAGAAGCGGCTCAGAGAATCTTCTGTCCATCTGCTTTATGGGGGTAACGTACCTATCCCATTCCTCGGGGGAGCAGATCTTAAGATAATTTCCACGCAGACTCTGGGACACGACGAAGGTCTTGCCGATCTCGAGTCTTATCTTTGCGGGGACGAAAAGTCTGTTTTTCGTATCAACGTTATGCGAAAACTCGCCGTGAAACATCTCGTTTTGCTCCTTTCCTTGTGCAGATTTGCGGTGTTTCCACCACCTTTAGCCACTTTCGTGGGATTTTCCCCCACGACGCATCACTATTATACTAAATACACGGGAAAATTGCAATAGTTTTTTCGAAAAAAATGAATTTTATTTTATTAATTTTTTGTGTCTTATTTATTAATTTTCTGTGAACAAGAAAAATGCCGCATAAAAAAAGCCCCCACCGCCGAGGCGGTGGGGGCGAGGTATTTAAGATATCGGTTTTCGGGGGATTATTCCGTTGCGACGATGATCTCCTTAAAGGTCGATACGGCGAATTTCGTTCCGCTGACGAAGACTTCCTCGGTTGCTTCGCATTCGAAACCGTTATTGTAGGAAAGCACCGTCTGCCCCTTGGCAAGCGTCAAGGT